>NZ_JAMFTP010000010.1:0-154543 GCF_024586525.1 Corynebacterium sp. BF-R-2
ACGCCGCACCCGAGTGGTGCGGCTACCGGAAGTATCACCCCGAGCGCGCTGAACTGCTACCAGATACTCACTGAAGCGCTACCAGATAGTCACGACACTGCTACCAAATAGCCGGTCGCAACAACGAAGGCAGCAGGACCCGTCATTCTCATCAGCCTTCTCATTTTTGTCGCACTGACAGTATTCCTCGTCGTCGCTTCTGTCCGCGGAAAGAAATCGTTGAACCGCACGGTGAAAGGCATGGATAACACATGGAAGAACGGATGGATTGAATACCGGCCAGTGCTCATCGGCGAGCTAGCCTTGGTGCGGCAGAAGGACGACGGCGACACAATGACGTACTACTACACCGCACCGCTTCTGATGTTGCAGCCAGATGGGAGCATGAACAGGGTGCCTTCAAGCCAGTTCACTAATAGGGACCCAGCGTGGCTGAAGGCGAAAAAATTCGCTATGGCCGACAGCCCACAGACGGCCACCGTCGACTTCACTCACAATAATGGCTGGGATGTCGCTGGCTACCGTGTGGACCTTCCTAACCCGGAGCCCCAGTTTGGGCTCGGGCTCACTAAGCAGCAGGTAGAAGCAGTTCTCTCCTTCGCAGCGAAGAATTGGGTGCGCTAAATATTTTTAACGCTCCCGTCGCCGTCGATGAACTCCAGCGGAGAGGACGGCAGTGTCTCGCGGGTGGCCACTTCGGTGACAACGTCGGCTACCAAATCGCGCGATGTCTTCATATCAGCACTGCGCTGAGAATTCTCCGTAAGAACGGTAATGCCCTGCGCTGGCTCCTCAGTGAGAGCAGCTGGGCCAAGGATGAGGTAGTTCAGGTTAGTGGAATTTAGCTTATTGTCCACTGCCTTCTTGGACTCCACGTAGGCATACCACTTTTCGTCAGCAGGATCGGTGGTATTCGTCGTAGCCCCCATGTAGGAAATCATGATGTAGGCAGGAGTGTTCTTGCCGGCGGCAGCAAGCTTCTCCAGACCCGCAATCGATGCGAGCGCAGCATCGCGGTCGACGGCCCAGGTGACGTCAGCGCCTGCGCGGCCACCGTTGCCAGCGCCCCATACAACGACGTCATACTCGCCTAGGAGTTCAGCCCACTGTTCCTCAGAAATCTCAGTGAGATCGCGCAGAACCGGTGTGGCTCCACTCGCCTCAATATCAGGAACCTGGTTGGGATTACGGATAAGGGAGTGGACGTCCACGTTGGCGTCGACAAGCTTCGGCGCCGCCAGCAATCCCACCTTGCCGTGGCCGCCAATGTAGAGAACCTTATTGCGTGCAGTAGTTGTCGTACCAGTCATGAGCGCCACCGTACGCCCCTGCACTCGATTCTGCATGACCCCTGGGCAGAGCGAAAAGCCCACAGGATACAATCGAGTCATGATCGCCATCATGACTGTCACCGGTGCCGACAGCACCGGCATCATCGCCTCCGTGACCACTGCTCTTGCTGAACTCAACGTCAACATCATTGACGTCTCGCAGACTCTCATGTCTGGGTACTTCACAATGATCTTGCGCGTCGAGTTTGCTGAGAACATTGTGTCTATCCAGGAGATTCAGGAGCGGATGAACACGGTGGGAGAATCCATTAACCAGTCCATTCGTGTGCAGTCCGAAGCGCTGTTCACTGCCATGAACGAGATCTAGGGACGATAACGAGTCATGCTTAATCGTTTCAATACCGTCAGCATTCTCGACACTATCGAGATGATCGAGAAGTACCGCCTCGACATCCGTACAGTCACTATGGGCATGTCGCTCCTCGGCTGCACGCGCCCCACCATGGAGGCTACCGCTGAGGCCGTGTACGACCGCGTTACCACCCGAGCTTCTCAACTGGTCGAGGTCTGTGAAGGCATCGAGGCCGAACTCGGCATCCCCATCGTCAACAAGCGTATTTCTATCACCCCAGTATCGCTCATTGTCGCAGGCGTGGACGGCAACCCTGTCGACGTCGCACGCGCTCTCGACCGCGCTGCTGCTGAGACCGGAGTCGACTTCGTTGGTGGCTACTCCGCCCTCGTTGAAAAGGGCGCGACAACCGCGGAGAAAGCTCTCATCCGCTCCATCCCGGAGGCACTCGCGGAGACCAACTTGGTGTGCTCCTCTGTGAATATCGCGTCCTCGCGTGCCGGCATCAACATGAATGCTGCGGCACAGATGGGTCGCATTATTAAGGAGGCCGCCGAGCTCACCAAGGACCGTAGCGCCATCGGCTGCGCCAAGCTCGTGATCTTCTCCAACTCCGTCGGCGATAACCCCTTCATGGCCGGCGCTTTCCACGGCATCGAGGAGCCGGATTGCGTTGTCTCCGTGGGCGTGTCTGGCCCGGGTGTTGTGGACCGCGCGCTGGGTTCTCTGAAGGGTTCCACCCTCAATGAGGTTGCTGAAGAGGTTAAGAAGGCTGCGTTCAAGGTCACGCGTGCCGGCCAGCTTGTCGGTTCGCTTGCGTCAGAGCGCCTCGGCGTTCCGTTCGGCATCATCGACCTCTCCCTTGCTCCGACTGCGGAGTTGGGCGATTCCGTGGCCCACATCTTGGAACACATGGGCCTCGAACAGGTAGGCACCCACGGCACCACCGCAGCCCTCGCGCTGCTTAACGACGCCGTCAAGAAGGGCGGCATGATGGCCTGCTCCCGCGTGGGTGGTTTGTCCGGTTCCTTCATTCCGGTCTCCGAGGACAAGGGCATGATCGACGCGGTGCGCTCCGGCGCCATCTCCATTGACAAGCTCGAGGCCATGACCTCGATCTGCTCGGTGGGCTTAGACATGATCGCCATCCCGGGCGATACTTCTGCAGAAACCATCGCCGGCATGATTGCTGATGAGGCCGCCATTGGTGTGATGAACCATAAGACCACCGCCGTGCGCGTCATTCCTGCCCCCGGCACCAAGGCTGGCGACGAGGTCAACTTCGGTGGCCTCTTGGGCTACGCGCCGGTGATCCCGGTCAACCAGGTGGGCAACTCCACCTTCATCAACCGCGGAGGCTTCATCCCGGCGCCGGTGCACGGGTTCCGAAATTAAGGCCTCACCACCTCGGATTAATTTTCACCAAGCGCTTGACCCTCACACAGTGTGAGGGTTTAGCTTTGTCCTATGAAGATATCGGACGTTGCCGCCGCCGCTGGCTGCTCAGTGCGCTCCGTGCGCCATTTACACGAAACGGGCGCGGTTCCTGAACCCGCACGCACCAGCGGAAATTACCGCGACTATTCTGTCTCTGACCTGGCTTCGGTGCTGCGAGCGCGTGCGCTTATCGACGCCGGCGTCCCCATCGCTGATGTCTCATCTCCTGATGCGGTCGAGCGCTCGTTTAACATGCTGGATGAGCGCATTGCTCGGCTGCAACAGCAGCGAGAACGTTTGCGTGCCCTTTCTCAAGCCCCAAAAGGGACACCAGAAGATATCCGTGACTCCCTCAGCCAGGTCATCGAGGATCCGGCAATGCTTCAACTCGAACTGGATTCCTGGGATCTCATGGCATTGACCAGTGTCGCCACACCAGCGACATGGGAACAACTACGAGAGAATCTTCGGGACAACACTTGCCTTGCAGCGCTCCGCGAAGCCGAGATGTTGTGGCTAGAGCTTGGCTCACTGTCTCCGCATGATCGTGGGGTTGCGCGCATCGTCGACAACCTGCAGTCCCTACTTCCACGGGGCTTGATGCAAGGAATCTACCCAACGCTCCGGCCCGGCAACACCCCGCTGACCGTGGCTGATGCTCCGACTACTGGTGCGCAAGGTGTAGCGCTTAAAGCCTTGGTGGGTGGCTCAGGTGGTTAGTATCTGGCGATTTGTGGAGAAACATCCTGGATTTCGCTTAGCCAAATATGAATTGGGCCTCTACCAAGATCTGTGGCGCTGGATGCGGGGCCAGACGCTGGTACCCGCCGGAGCGGTGGCGCTTCCTCATCCTCCGGGCAGGTTACAGATGCTGGGCTTCCTCACTGCGGTGCTGGTGGTTGAAATGGTGGCCGTTCACTTTCTGCTTCCTGGGGGCGTCTTTCGAATTCTGGCGTTGCTGCTGTCGCTGTGGGCCATTATTTTTGTGTGGGGCTTGATCGCTGCCGAACGTATTCGCCCTAGCTATGTCACCGAAGAACTCACGGTTTTGCGCCGCGGAAAAACTGTCTTCGTTGAGGTACCGATGGCTCTTGTCCGTAGCAGGCGGGCAGACCGTACATTCGAATCAGCGGTTGTTATTAGCAAAGGTGAACTCACTGTAGGTGGCCCAGCTGGAACCGATACCCTCCTTGACCTCAGTGAACCCGTCCAGGCATCGCCAGACCGCTACCCGTGGCAGCGCGCCCTTTCAAAGGAGGTAACGACGGTGCGCTTCTATGGTGCTATTTCTTGCTAATTGCTGGCGTTGCGAAGTTCTTCTTCAATCCCCGCAAGCATCGGCAGCGCTAGCTTCGCACGTTCAGTATCAATGCCCCACTTCTCCGGTTCACTGCGGAGCATGGTGGCTGTGGCCGTGAGAAAGTGGGCGAAGTTTTCGACTACGGCACGGTTGTTGTTGCGAATACCTTCGGTGAGCACGGTGGTACTCAGCCGTTCGGTCCAAATTTCGAGGATATGGGGTGAAGTGCTCTTGGCTATCGTGGTGCAGGCGGCGCGCGCTAAGCGCACACTCTCATCGTCATGCCACACTCCTCCGGGGGCGCGAAGACGGCACGAAATAATTGCTGCGCCTTCTACGGCCGGGATCCTTCCCATGCGCACACACGTTTCTACGTAGTCGGCGCCGTAACCGACGGCCATGATAGGACCGATGTCCTTGACAATGCCACGCGTGTCATCCTCGGTGACGTACCACGCACGGAAGGCGAGGTAGTCCTCGTAGTGGAAGTGGCCCGCCGCCGCGAGCACATTCAGCAACCTGGCGGACAACGCCTTAGTCCACACCTTGTCTGTACGCAGGTAACCGTTAAGGCGTTCACGAATCTGATCAAGATGGTCATCCCACTGACCTGACTCAATGCCCTCTTTCAATTCGGTGTAGGCCCAGTCCACGCGGACTTCAGGCCGTTTGCTCACTAAACCGGTGAGTAGCGGTTCGATGACAGAACCGAGGCTATCGGCGGTGCTCATGACTTCTTCCTCTCCTGCGGCAGCACGTCGGGGTCTGACCACTTCTAGACCCTGTGCGTGGGAAGCGGAAGGACCCAAGAGAAGAGTCTTGAGCGGTGTGTGGTTGTGAGCCCGAGTCTAGCCCAGGATGTAGAACAAGGATAGAGCCAAATTTGAGAATTAGTCTTTAGGCTAGCTCCACAATCTCCATGTACTCGTCGTTCCACAGGTCCTCATCGCCGTCCGGCATGATGATGACGCGCTCAGGGTTGAGTGCCTTCACCGCTCCCGGATCGTGGGTAACCAAGACCACGGCGCCGGTGTAGGTCCCCAGGGCATCGAGCACCTGCTCGCGGGACTGTGGGTCGAGGTTGTTCGTAGGCTCGTCGAGAAGCAGCACGTTGGCTCGTGAGGAAACCAGCGTTGCCAGCGACAATCGGGTCTTCTCACCACCGGAGAGCGTGCCGGCGGGTTGCTCCAGCTTGTCTCCGGAAAACATGAAGGCGCCGAGCAGACCACGCAAATCCTGCTGGCCAGCATCAGGGCAGGCCTCGATGGTGTTTTCCCACACGGTCTTGTCGGGGTCGATGTTGTCGTGTTCCTGGGCAAAGTATCCGATGCGCAGGCCGTGGCCAGAGACGATGCCACCTTCGCCATCGGTGCGCTCTACGCCCGCCAGAAGCTTAAGAAGGGTTGTCTTGCCGGCACCGTTGTAGCCCAGCACAACCACGCGGGATCCCTTGTCGATGGCCAAATCGACGCCGGCGAAGACCTCCAGCGAACCATACATCTTGGTCAGGCCCTTGGCGTTCATCGGAGTCTTACCGCAGGGAGCGGGTTCCGGAAATTTGATGTGGGCAACCTTATCGGCCACGCGGACGTCATCCAGCTCGTTCATCATGCGCTCAGCTCGGTGCAGCATCTGCTTGGCGGCGGCGGCCTTCGTGGCCTTCGCACCCAGCTTGGCGGCTTGCTTGTGCAACGCTGCGGCTTTCTTTTCCGCGTTCGCGCGCTCGCGTCGGCGACGTGCCTCATCGGTGGCGCGGGCGTCAAGGTACTTCTTAAAGCCCATGTTGTAGACGTCTGCTTCGGCACGCACGGCATCGAGGAACCAGACCTTGTTACACACGTCCTCCAGCAGGTCTACATCGTGGGAGATCATCACGAGTCCGCCTTCGTGCTTGGATAAGAAGCCGCGCAGCCAGGTGATAGAGTCCGCATCAAGGTGGTTCGTGGGCTCGTCGAGAAGCAGCGTGGTCTGGGACTTGCCCGAGCCAGCCGACGCTGCGAAAAGAATCTGCGCCAGCTCCACGCGGCGGCGTTGACCACCGGACAGCGTCTTGAGCTGCTGGTCAAGGACACGCTGCGGAAGACCCAGGTTGTCGCAGATCTGCGCGCACTCGGAGTCCGCTTCATACCCGCCTAAAGCGTGGTACTCCTCCTCCAAGCGGGAAAACTTACGAATGGCTTTGTCACGAAACTTCTCGTCCGTGGCGGTTTCCATCAGCTCTTGTTGCTTGGCCATGCGGCGCTTGATGTCGTCTAAGCCGCGGGCCGAGAGCACACGCTCACGCGCGGTCTGCTCGATATTGCCCTCTCGGGAATCCTGCGGTAGGTAACCAATGGGCCCTGAGCGCGTCACGGAGCCGCCATAGGGTTCGGTCTCCCCCGCCAGGATGCGCATCGTCGTCGTCTTGCCCGCGCCATTGCGCCCGACTAGGCCGATGCGGTCGCCCGGTTGCACGCGTAGGTGCTGGCCGGGGGCGTCGAGAAGCGTGCGTGCGCCCACGCGCACCTCGAAATCATTGGTCACAATCACGTCGAAACAGTCTAGCAACCAGGGTAGTTAAACCCGAACCCGCGGCAGTACGCCTGCAACATGTATCTGGGGATCTCGAGCATAGAGCATCTTGGAAAACCTGACTCCTGGTCGGCGCGTTTCACTCATGCATGAAAGTCGATGTGACTACATTGACGTCATGAGCACATCAGACACATCGAGATCACCGTTGATCCTCGCGATTACCGCATGTCCGACCGGAATCGCCCACACCTACATGGCCGCTGAAAACCTGGAAGCTGCTGCCGCTGAACTTGGTTACCGCATCAAGATTGAGACACACGGTTCAATTGGTGTCGAAGGTACCTTTAGCTCGAAGGACATCGACGAAGCCGATGCCATCGTGATTGGCGCCGACACCGTGATTGCCAAAGACCGCTTCCGTGGAAAGCGCTTGGCAGCCACTGGCGTTGATGAAGCTATTAAGCAACCAAAGGAGCTTCTCACTCGCGCTCTGTCAGCAGCGAAGTGGGAAGGAAAGACTTCGAGCGACGAGCCGCAAGGGAATCAGGGCGAAGAAACCTCCGGCAGCGCCACCGGGGTTCGTGCTGTGGGAGAGACGCTCTACAAAGCGCTAATGAATGGTGTTTCCCATATGATTCCGTTCGTGGTGACCGGTGGTCTCCTCATTGCGGTAGCACTCTCAATCGGAGGAACTCCCACGCCCGAAGGCCTAGCTATCCCTGAAAACTCTTTCTGGAACACTCTGAATGAGCTTGGCGGCTTGGCCTTTTCTCTCATGGTGCCGATTCTTTCCGGCTATATTGCTGTCGGCATTGCGGACCGCCCCGGCTTGGCACCAGGACTCATCACTGGTCTTATCGCTACGACCGGTTCACTCTATGGCTCAGAAGCTGGAGCTGGTTTCCTGGGAGGCATCGTCACAGGCATCCTGTCCGGCTACGTAGCCCTAGGAATTAAAAAGATTCCGGTTAATAAGTACATCGCCCCGATCTGGCCGATCATCGTGATTCCGATCTTCACCACGCTTATCGTGGGGCTAGTCTTTATCTACTTCGTCGGTGCGCCGGTAGCCGGTGCCTTTGAAGCCATGACCGAGTACCTCGCGGGGATGGAAGGTTCCTCTGTCATTGTCCTCGGTCTGGTTATCGGCGCGATGATCGCTTTCGACATGGGCGGGCCCTTCAACAAAACTGCCTTCTTGTTCGGCGGTGGCATGATTGCCGCCGGCAATGCGGCTCCGATGGGTATGGCGGCTACCGCTATTGCCGTACCGCCCCTTGCGGTGGGTGTTGCCACCCTGGTCCGCCGTGCTTGGTTCAACAAAGCAGAGAAGGACGCCGGTATCGCCGCGCTCTTCATGGGATTCTTCGGCATCACCGAAGGAGCTATCCCTCTTGCGGCTGCACGCCCGCTCCAAGTCATTCCGGCAAACGTCATCGGCGGTGCGGTAGCAGGAGCCCTGGCAGGTGTGCTTGGTGTCACTGACCATGTCATGCACGGAGGTCCCATCGTCGCGGTCCTTGGGGCTGTCGACAACATCGTGGGCTTCTTCATCGCACTGCTCATCGGCGTCGTCGTTTGTGCTTCTGTCATGCTTCTGTTGATTGGACTTACCCAACGTGGAAAGGTCCAGAGCAAAGCTGCGAGACAGGATAATCGGGACGCAGCGGGCATAGCTAAGGAGGATGTGTCAGAAGCATCGGCCCAGGACCAACCTCTGCTCTCTGCCGAGACAGTAACCCTAGACCACAACCTTGGCAATGACCGCGACGAGATCATCAACTCTTTGGTCACGCTTGTCTCTCCTCGGCTTTCTGATCCTTCTGGGGTCACCAAAGCAGCCTTGGAGCGGGAGTCGAAGCACTCTACCGGGGTAGGTCATGGCGTCGCCATCCCTCATGCCCGTACATCGGGGGTGAACGTCCCGACTTTGGCTTTTGCTCGTCTTCCCGAGGGCATTACGTGGGCGGATGGTGAGGATCTCACGACGATGGTCTTCCTTATTACTGTGCCTGAGGACGCCGGCAAGCAGCATCTCAAGCTGCTTTCCAAGCTAGCGCGGGCGATTATGCAGGATGATTTCCGTGCTCGGCTTCAATCCGCCACATCCAAGGAGGAGGCTGTAGACATCATCTCCACGACCTTGGATCCTGCGTCCTTACCCGCTTCGTCATAGCGGTATGTTTCAAAGCCCTTAAAACACCGCACATCATGAAAAAAGAAACCGTCAGCCCAAGGGCACTGAAGGTCATGTTGTGAAGACCTCAAGCATCTCGGACTGACGGTAATGGGGGCTTGCAGCCGAAACTAGACTGCGAAGCCGAGGGCCTGGAGCATCTCGCGGCCCTCCTCGGTAATCATGTTCGGGCCCCACGGCGGCATCCAGACCCAGTTGAGCTGGACGGCCTCGGCGAGCTTGTTGCCTACAATGACGTCCTCAATCTGCTCGCCAATGACATCGGTAAGCGGACAGGCAGGAGAGGTCAGCGTCATGTTAATGACGCAGGTGTTCTTGCCGTCGATGTCATCGAGCCAGACGTCGTAGACCAAGCCCAGGTCAACGATGTTGATGCCAAGCTCTGGGTCAATGACGTCACGGAGATACTCAGTAATGTCGAAGACCTTAGCAATCTGTTCTTCAGTCTGCTCAGGTTTAACAGCACCGCCGTCGAAGGATGCGTTCTGGTCCTGGTACGGGTCGGTAGGACCCGTGGTCTCAGTGTTTTCTGCCATCTATTTCTCCAATTCGTTGAGTGCTTCCATGGTGGCGGCCTGGAAAGCCTTCCACCCCAGAAGAGCGCATTTCACACGGGCGGGGAACTTGGCCACTCCGGCAAAGGCGATGCCATCCCCAATGATCTCATCGTCACCCTCAACTTCACCGCGCGAGGTCACCATCTTCTCGAATTCGGCCAGCTTGGCATTGGCGTCCTCGAGAGGGATTCCCACGATTTCCTCCGCCATAACGGAGGTCGAGGCCTGCGAGATGGAGCAGCCCTCGGCGTCGTAGGAGACGTCTTCCACCGTTTTTCCATCAGCGGAGAGCTTGACGCGCAAGGTGATCTCATCACCGCAAGAAGGGTTAACGTGGTGGACCTCTGCCTGGCCTTCGCGCAAGCCGGAGAATTTCGGGTTCTTGTAGTGATCCAGGATGACGTCCTGGTACATGGAATCTAGGTTCATTCGCTCACTCCAAAGAAGGCACGGGCTGCCCGCACCGCCTCTACGAGGGCGTCGACCTCGTCCTCAGTGTTGTACAGGTAGAAGCTGGCGCGTGCGGTCGAATTAGCCTTGCACGCGCGATGCAGCGGCCACGCGCAGTGGTGGCCAGTGCGAATGGATACGCCGTGGGCGTCGAGAACCTGGCCCAAGTCATGGGGGTGAATTCCCTCAACGACGAAGGATACCGCTCCCCCACGCTCCTCGGTGTTCTCGGGGCCGATGATGCGTAGACCTGGGATCTCGGTGAGTTTCTCCAGCGCATAAGCAGTGAGCTTCTGCTCGTGGGCGTGGATAGCCTCCATCCCCACGTCACTGAGATACTTCACCGCTGCACCTAGTCCGACGACCTGGCTGGTCATCTGGGTTCCGGCCTCGAAACGCGTGGGCGGCTCCGCGAAGGTGGAGTTATCCATCTTCACCACTTCGATCATGGAACCACCCGTCAGGAACGGCGGAAGTTTCGCAAGCAACTCGGCCTTGCCGTAGAGCACGCCGATGCCCGTCGGACCGCACATCTTATGGCCTGAGAAAGCAGCAAAGTCCACGTCAAGGGCATGGAAGTCCACCGGCATATGCGGGACGGACTGGCAGGCGTCAAGGACCACCATGGCACCCACGACACGTGCGCGTCGTACAAGTTCCGTAACGGGAGCCACTGCTCCTGTCACGTTGGACTGGTGAGTAAAAGCCACGACCTTGACGGAATCATCGAGCTCAAGTGAGTCGAGGTCGATGCGACCGTCTTCGGTCATGGAGTACCACTTGAGCGTTGCACCGGTACGCTGACACAACTCCTGCCACGGAACCAAGTTGGCATGGTGCTCGAGTTCGGTGACCACGACAGTGTCACCTTCACCAATGTAGAGCTCACCAGCACGCTCATCGCTGAGCGTGAAGGCAACCTCGTTGAGTGCTTCAGTAGCGTTTTTTGTGAAGGCAATCTCATCTCGGTCGGCGCCGACGAAGGCAGCGATGGCCTGACGAGCGGACTCGTAGGCATCATCGGCTTCCTCCGCCAGCTGATAGGAGCCGCGGTGCACCGGTGCGTTGGTACCGAGGACGAATGCTTCCTCAGCCTTCCACACCGGCAGCGGACGTTGCGAGGTTGCTCCCGAATCCAGGTACACCAAGGGCTTACCATCGCGCACAGTGCGCGAAAGGATGGGGAATTGCTCCCTAATCGCAGTAACGTCTAGTTCAGACATAGGTCCTTCTGCTCGGTTCTTCTGCTTGTCGCGCGCGGCCATCGCGCGTCTCGGTGTGGTTGGGGTACTAGCTTTACTTGAGGAACTGATCGTAACCGTCAGCCTCAAGCTGATCAGCCAGCTCTGCGCCACCAGTCTTGATGACCTGACCATCAGCAAAGACATGGACGAAGTCTGGGGTGACGTAGTTGAGAATGCGCTTGTAGTGCGTGATGAGGAGGATGCCGCCGTTGGTCTCATCCTGGTAGCGGTTAATGCCATCGGAAACAACGCGCAGGGCGTCGACGTCCAGGCCGGAGTCGGTCTCATCCATAACGGCGAACTTCGGCTTGAGGATATCAAGCTGCATAACCTCGTGGCGCTTCTTCTCACCACCGGAGAAGCCCTCGTTGACAGAACGGTGAGCGAAGGACTTATCGATGGAGAGCTTTTCGCGAGCCTCGGTAAGTTCCTTGTTCCACTCGCGCAGCTTCGGGGCCTCGCCACGGATGGCAGTGACAGCAGAGCGCATGAACTGAGCCATCTTCACGCCCGGTACCTCGGTCGGGTACTGCATAGCCAGGAAGAGGCCAGCGCGAGCGCGCTCGTCAACTTCCATCTCGAGGAGGTTTTCGCCGTCGAGAAGCACCTCGCCCTCAGTGACCTCGTACTTGGGGTGGCCAGCGATGACATAGGACAGAGTGGACTTGCCGGAGCCGTTCGGGCCCATGACAGCGTGGGTCTCACCGGAGTTGATGGTGAGGTTGACGCCCTTGAGAATCTCCTTGGCCTCGCCGTCCTCCTCATTCGGGAGTACCTGCGCGCGAAGGTTCTTGATTTCCAGAGTAGACATGGAGTTGGTACCTGCTTTCGGGAAGTTTTAAGCGTTGATCTTGGCGAGCTCGTCGACGACGCGGGATTCCAGATCCTCACGTAGGGACTCGACCGGGATGCGGGAAATGACTTCAGAGAAGAAGCCGCGGATGATGAGGCGGCGAGCCTCGGCGGCAGGAATACCGCGGGACATGAGGTAGAACAGCTCGAGGTCATCGAAGCGGCCCACGGTCGCGGCGTGTCCGGCACCGACGATCTCACCAGTCTGGATTTCCAGATTCGGGATGGCGTCAGCGCGCGCTCCCTCGGTGAGGATCAGGTTGTTGTTCGTCTCATAGGTGTCGGTGTTGTTGGCATCCTTGCGGATGAGCACGTCACCAACCCAGCAGGTGCGAGCCTCAGGGGTGCGGGAAGTGGAGCCAGCCTCTTCCTTCTCCGCGGCCGTCGCGCCCTGTAGGGCACCCTTGTAGAACACGCGGGAGCGGCAGTTCGGGACATCGTGGTCCACGAGCAGGCGGTTCTCAAAGTACTGGCCAGCATCAGCGAAGTAGACACCGAGCAGCTCGGCGTCGCCGCCAGGGCCGTCGAAGACCACGCGCGGGACGAGGCGCACAATCTCGCCGCCGAAGATGGCGGTGTTGTGGCGCAGGACGGCATCGCGGCCTACCTTCGCAACCTGGTGGGACAGGTGAACCGCGTCATCCTCCCAGTCGGCGTCAACAACGACGGTGACCTGGGCGCCATCCTCCAGCACAAACTCCACGTTGTCTGCGTGAGTGCCAGAACCGACGTACTTCAGCACGACAGTGGCCTCAGCGTGGTGGCCCACGTGGATGGAGGTTGCGCCGAAAGAGGTCACGCCGTCGCCAGCGCCGGTGATGGTGATTTCAACCGGCTTGTCCAGTTGTGCCTCTGCGGCAACGGTGACAACCTGTGCTTCCGGCATGGAGGTCCATGCCTGAGCGGCAACGCGGTCCGCTGGTGCACCAGCGGCACCCAGACGGGAGTCATCAGCCGCCACGGTCTCGGAGGTCACGCCTTCTGGAGTGACGACGTCGATCTTCTGTGCGGTAGCCGGCGCGAACTCGCCATTGTGCAGGCCGCGAAGGTTACGCAGCGCGATGAAACGCCAGACCTCATCGCGGCCGTGCGGTACCGGGAAATCCTCGACGTTGAACGAGGTGAACTGGTCACCCTTGGTGACGTCAGCTGGGTTAAATTCGTTGGAAGCTACCACTTAGCCCACCGATCCTTCCATCTGCAGTTCGATAAGGCGGTTGAGCTCCAAGGCGTATTCCATCGGAAGCTCCTTAGCAATCGGCTCGACGAAGCCGCGCACGATCATCGCCATGGCCTCTTCCTCGGCGATACCGCGAGACATGAGGTAGAACAGCTGCTCCTCAGAGACCTGCGAGACAGTTGCCTCGTGGCCCAGGGTGACGTGATCGTTGCGGATGTCGTTGTACGGGTACGTGTCCGAACGCGAGTCGTTATCCACCAGCAAAGCATCACACTCGACGTTTGCGGTGGAGTTCGAGGCATTGTTATTGACCTGGACAAGACCGCGGTACGCGGCGCGGCCACCGTTTCGGGCCACGGACTTGGACACGATGTTGGAGGAGGTGTTCGGCGCCATGTGGATCATCTTGGATCCGGTGTCCTGAACCTGCTTGTCGCCAGCGAAAGCCAGGGAAAGAACTTCGCCCTTGGCGTGCTCACCAGTGAGCCAGCAGGACGGGTACTTCATGGTGACCTTGGAGCCGATGTTGCCATCAACCCATTCCATGGTGCCGCCCTCTTCCACCTTGGCGCGCTGGGTCACCAGGTTGTACACGTTGGTGGACCAGTTCTGGATGGTGGTGTAGCGGCAGCGGCCACCCTTCTTCACCACAATCTCAATGACGCCGGTGTGCAGGGAATCCGAGTTGTAAATCGGGGCGGTGCAGCCCTCAATATAGTGAACATAAGCGCCCTCTTCGACGACGATGAGAGTGCGCTCGAACTGTCCCATGTTCTCAGTGTTAATGCGGAAATAAGCCTGAAGCGGGATGTCCACGTGCACGCCCTTCGGCACGTACACGAAGGAACCACCGGACCAGCAGGCGTTGTTGAGCGCGGAGAACTTGTTGTCACCGGCCGGAATAACAGTGCCGAAGTACTCCTGGAGAATCTCCGGGTACTCACGCACAGCAGTATCGGTATCGACGAAGATAACGCCCTGTTCCTCAAGGTCCTCGCGGATCTTGTGGTAAACAACCTCGGACTCGTACTGAGCAGCAACACCGGAGACAAGGCGCTTCTTCTCTGCATCCGGGATGCCCAGCTTGTCGTAAGTCTCCTTGATGTCCTCCGGAAGGTCATCCCAAGTCTGGGCCTGCTTCTCGGTGGAGCGGACGAAGTACTTAATGTTGTCGAAGTCGATGTCAGACAGATCCGGGCCCCACGTCGGAACCGGCTTCTTGTTGAACACGCGCAGTGCCTTGAGGCGCGACTCGAGCATCCATTCCGGCTCGTTCTTCTTCTGCGAGATGTCACGAACGACATCCTCGCTCAATCCGCGGTGTGCTGCCTGGCCGGCTTCGTCGGAATCGTGCCAGCCATACTCGTAGCCACCGATGGAGGAGATGATTTCATCATCGCTCATCTTGGTTTCAAGCCCTGGTGCTGGTTGTGCCTGTGTCAAAGCCCGCTCCTTTCTCGTCGATTAGCGTTCTTCCCGTCCCGCCGAAGACGGCGGCACGGGTGTAAGAGGGATGTTTGTGGTGCAGATTCCGTGGCCATCCGCAATAGAGGCCAGGGGCTGCACATGTTTTCCTAAGAGGGCGGAGAAGACTTCCTGCTCAGCCTCACACAGCTCCGGATGCTCGGCAGCCACATGGGCGACCGGGCAATGGTGCTGGCAGATCTGCACGCCGTTACCCACAGAGGTCACCGTGGCAGCGTAACCATGTGCATCAAGAACCTCGGCAAGTTGACGTGCTACCTCCGGTACCGATTCATCGTCAGCCACCAAAGGTTTCACGTCCTCCACGAGGCGCTCGAAACGAGCCTTCGCAAAGCGGCGCACGGCCTCCGGCCCGCCGGCTTCCCGGAGCGCAGTGAGAGCTTCGGCGGCGAGCTGGTCGTAGGCGTGACCAAATTGGGCACGGCCCTGATCTGTGAGGCGGAAGTGCTTAGCTGGGCGGCCACGGCCAGCCGTATGCCCTGGGCGGGCCGGCGGACGGCGGTGAACCACCTCGGTGAGTCCTTCTTCCACCAAAATGTCTAAGTGCCGACGAATGCCAGCAGCCGAGAGACCTAGACGCTTACCCAGGTACGACGCCGTGACCGGACCGTCCTTGAGAAGCAACAGCATGACATGCCGGCGGGTATCGCCTTCAGTGGAGCGAGTCTCCTTCGTCACGGTGTGCACCTCCTTGAGTGTGTCCTAGCAAACGTGTCTCAGATTAGACAACACTAGTGTTCCTTAATTCATTCCCAATTTCCACTCTTTCATCCACAGAGGCACCTGCGTGTCGCCCGATAGGCGAGCGACTAAGGTAGACACTCATGAAAGAGGAGCGTCACTACACCCGATCGGGGCGATTCAAGCGCGCCGTGTGGGGCGTGCGCGATGAGCTGCCACGGATGGGCTTAGCAGGGTCCCGCTCCGCGCTGCTCCACCAGGACGCTCCGGACTCGCTGGGAACGGGCAAGGACGCCGCGCTTAGCGACGTCCACCGTCGCACCATCGCCCATCTCCGCACTCTCTTCACACTCCGATGGCTGGGCACCATTGGCTCGCTTCTCATCGCCCTAGGAGGGTTAGGCGCCGGCGCGCTGCCAGTGGTGGGAAATCCCTATGAGTCGTTGCCGTTTGGCCCACTCATGTCCCGCATGCTGCAGTCCGCCTCGGCCATAGTTTTCATCGGCGTGGGATTCATGGTGATCGCCTGGATCTGCATGGCTCCCCTCGTAGGTGCCCCACTGCGCCTTTCGCGCCGCAGCCGTGGGGAAGATTCAGTACACACGCAGCGGTTTAGCCACTCCCCCCACGTCGTAACACAAAGCCACATGTGGCGCACATGGTTGGGGTGGGTGCTGCCGCTTCTCTTCACCGCTCCCCTCTTTACCCAGGACATTTACTCTTACCTGGCCAACGGCTCCATTGTTCTCCAAGGCCTCGACCCCTATTCGGCGGGTCCCGTGGAACTCTTAGGCGCAGATAATGATCTTGCGCGTTCCGTCCCCTTCATCTGGGCTAACTCACCGTCACCCTATGGCCCGGTGGCACTGGGATTGGCTGCGGCTGTGAGCTGGATAACGAGTGACTCCATCATCTGGGGTGTAGTGGCGCACCGAGTTCTCTCCTTGGCCGGCATTATCGCCGCAGGATGGGCTATCTCACGCCTTGCTGTGCGTTGCCGGGTCTCCCCTGAGGCCGCTCTCTGGCTGGGCATCCTTAACCCTCTCACCATCCTGCATCTCGTCGGCGGCATCCACAACGAGGCCTTCATGCTGGGTTTGGCCCTCGTCGGCCTGGAATGCGGGCTGCGAGCTGTGGGCGACGAGAACTCCTCACGATGGCACCGCTGGGTTCTTTTCCTTGTTTCCGGTGTGCTTATCTCCTGTGCGGGCATGGTCAAGGTCACGGGTTTCATCGGGTTGGGGTTTGTGGGGATGGCGCTGGCCCGAATGCTCGTCGATAAGCACGGCGTCTCACCAGTGCGCGCCATCCTCCGTGCTGGGATCGCACAGGTTATGATTCTTGCCGCATCGATTGCTGCAGTCACCATCACGACAGGGATCGACATCGGGTGGATTTTTGGCCAGGGCGGTGCCGCTACCATCCGATCCTGGCTGTCCACGACGACGTCGGTAGGCGTCGGCGCCGGATTCCTCGGAATGCTACTGGGGTTGGGTGATCACACCGATGCCATCCTCACCGTTACGCGCGCGGTGGGTGTTCTCATCGCCACTGCGTTCATGGCGCGCATGCTCTTCGCCACCTATCGCGGCGCGATTCATCCCGTCGGTGGATTAGGCGTGTCTACATTCGTCCTCGTCGTTTTCTTTCCCGTCGTGCAGCCGTGGTACATCCTGTGGGCCGTGCTCCCCCTTGCCGCGTGGGCCAACCGCCGGTTCTTCCGGCTGGCGGTCATTATCTACTCGGGAGTGATGAGTTTCATCGTGCTCCCGCGCGGACTAGGCCTTCCGCCGGGAACAGTACTCGTCATCTACCTAGCAGCCGTGGTCACTTTCCTTATCCTCGCAACCGCGGGGTGGGTTGCGCTACGCAGGGCAGGCGTCCGTGTCCTACACTAAGCCTTCGTGAATACAACAGCTCTGGTCCTGGATAACGTCGTCAAAACATACGGCGATGTCAATGCTGTGGACGGACTCAGTTTCCGCGTCAACCGGGGCGAAATCCTCTGCTTACTCGGGCCCAACGGAGCCGGCAAGACCACCACCATCGAAATGTGTGAAGGTTTCACCAAGCCCACCTCCGGAAACATCGACGTTCTCGGCCTAGATCCCTCTCGTCACCCCGATGCCGTGCGTGCACGAATCGGCATCATGCTGCAAGGGGGAGGCTCCTATTCCGGAATCAAGGTGCGCGAGATGCTGAAACTAAGCGCCTCATATAACGCCAACCCGCTCGATCCGGACTGGTTGCTCGAGACCCTCGGGCTCACCGGCGTGGCAAAGAACACATACCGTCGCCTATCCGGTGGACAGCAGCAACGCCTCTCTCTGGCGCTGGCGATAATCGGGCGCCCCGAACTCGTCTTCCTCGATGAACCTACGGCCGGCATGGATGCTCAATCGCGCCTCGCCGTCTGGGATCTCATTCGCGCTCTGCGGGAGGATGGCGTCACCGTTGTCCTCACCACACACCTGATGGATGAGGCAGAGGCACTGTCGGACCGAGTCGTCATCATCGACCATGGCCAACTCGTAGCCAGCGGCACCACGGCAGATCTCATGGAGACCTCCGAAACCGCGCAAGTAAGCTTTGAAACTGCTACCCCGGTAGACCTTGAGGCCCTTCACACCGCAGGTATTTCTGCCGAGGCCGTGCGCCCGCTCCACTATCGACTCGCCAGCACCGTCAGCCCTGAGGCTATTGCGGCTCTCGCCACCGCGTTGGCCGCACAAGACGTGACGCTGCGCAGCCTGGAAACCTCGCACCGCAACCTCGAAGAAGTCTTCCTCGACCTCACAGGTCGGGAAATGCGTAGCTAGAACAATCCCGTACACCGCGCGCACCTAAGGACACACACTATGAGCACCTTCGCACCTGGAACCTTTTCCCCACAGCCCCAGCGCGTGGGCGTAGCCGCCATGGCCCGCGCACAAGGAGCCATTGAGTCCAAGCTGATGGTGCGCCACGGCGAGCAACAGCTGCTCAGCGTTATTATTCCTCTCGCGATTCTTATCGGCGCCCACAAGCTAGAAAGCATTACGGGCCATGGTCTGGAGGAGATTTTCCCTATGGTGCTTGCCGTCGCCGCCACCTCCTCCGGTTTTACGGGGCAAGCGATTTCCCTCGCCTTCGATCGTCGCTATGGCGCACTCAAACGTACAGGCGCCTCGGGAGTGCCTGCCTGGGCCATTATCGTGGGCAAGATCATCGCGGTGCTCTCCATGGTGGTTATCCAGGTTCTCGTGCTGGGTACCGTCGCAGCCATCCTGGGATTACGGGTCGGTGCGAAGGGCATCGCGGTAGGTATCGTGGCCTTGATCCTTGGCGTCGCCGCTTTCACTGCGCTAGGCCTTCTTCTTGGCGGCACGATGAGCTCCGAGGTGGTTCTCGCTGTATCCAACCTCATCTGGTTTATCCTGCTCGGCACGGTGGGCTGGGTCATGTATTCCCAAGGTTTGGGCGATAACGGCCTCTTGACGCTTGTACCCACCGTGGCTATGGCAAGTGGGCTCGACACTGCGTTGACCGGCGGCTTCCCCGGGTTCGAGCTACTCGTCCTTGCGGGATGGGCGGCAGTCGCGTCGTTCGCCGCGGTGCGTTGGTTCCGCTTCGACGGTTAAATGTGACTTTTCTCCCCACCAAGCGTGGGCACAGCAGGTGGCATTAGTCCCGGGAACGCCCGAGCGGTAGGCTGAGGAGCCGTGAGTACTGCCAACATTACGTCGCCCCACTCTTCTGTCCAGGATCCCGGACACGCCGTCGGCCCTTCAGTGAAGACGCAGCGCATCCTCGCGCTCATCCTTTTGCTGTGCCAGGCTGGCATCACCGTTTCTGGATCCATCGTTCGTGTTACTGGATCCGGCCTGGGGTGCGTCACGTGGCCCAATTGCCACCCCGGCTCCTTGGTGCCGCTCGAGGGTGCTGCACCGCTCGTGCACCAGGTGATCGAATTTGGCAACCGCCTGTTGACGTTTGTCGTGGGAGCCGCCGCTGTGGCCACTATCGTGGCGATGCATAAATCCAAGCGCCGTACCGAGCTAAAGGTCTACGCATGGCTCGGCTTGGCCGGCATCGTGGTTCAGGCCCTCATCGGTGCTCTTTCGGTCTTCCTCAAGCTGTCCTGGTGGTCGGTGGCCATTCACTTCCTGCCGTCGATGGTGCTGGTGTGGATCGCCGCCATGCTCTACTCACGCATCGCTGAGCCCGATGATGGCATCCCCACGCGCGTCTTCCCTACTGCTATTCGTACGCTCGCGGTCATCGCCGCGGTGGCGCTGTCCATCGTCTTGCTCACCGGCACCTTTGTGACAGGTTCAGGTACTCACTCCGGTGATGCTGGGGTTGGCATGGAAGGGCGCCTCGGCGTTGACACTTATGGTATGGCCGTCATTCACGCCATCTGCATGTATGTGTACCTTGCCCTGACGTTGATCATGGTCTTTCTTCTGCACCGCTCGGGCGCTCCCAAGGCCGCCAAGAACGCCGGTTGGGTTCTCATCATGTGCATCGTCGTGCAGTGGGCTATTGGTGTGGCCCAGTTCTACCTGCACATTCCGCGTTGGACAGTACCTTTCCACGTCGGCATGTCTTCCGTGGTCACCGCGTTCACCGCACTGTTGTGGGCACATGGCCGCCGCCGCGTGGATGCACGTGATGTGCATTCACTCGACGGTGAACCGACCACAAAGCGCTAAGCCGTTTAAGAAGTCGACTCATAACGCCTGTCCCCAGTCATAATGACGCTGAGGCGCCGCATCCCCGTCTGTGGGAGGCGGTGCCTTTTTGCTGCGCTGTGATCGGGGTTTCGTTTAGCCTAGGTATATGCATGCAATTCAGGTAACCACGACCGGAGGGCCAGAGGTCCTCACCTACACCGAGGTAGACAACCCAACGCCGACGGACGAGCAGCTGCTTATCGACGTCTCCGTGGCCGGTGTTAACTACATCGATACTTACTACCGTGAAGGCATTTACAACGCCTCTACCCCATTTATCATGGGCTTTGAGGGAAGCGGACGGGTAGTCCATGATCCGAAGGGCGAGATTGCCGAGGGCACCATGGTGGCCTGGGACCATGCCTTTGGTTCCTACGCAGAACAGGTCTGCGTGCCCCGTGACCGCGTCGTCGCCGTCCCTGATGAAATTCCTTCTGCTGTCGCGGGCTCAATGCTGCTGCAAGGCATGACGGCCCATTACCTCAGCCACGGCGTTTACCAGCTCGGCGAAGGCGCTTCCTGCCTAATTACTGCCGGCGCAGGTGGTGTGGGCCTCGTTCTCACCCAGATGGCTAAGTCCCTCGGAGCAACGGTGTATTCAGTCGTCTCGACCGAAGAAAAGAAGAAGCTGGCTTACGAGGCCGGCGCCGATGAAGTCTTCCTCTATAGCGAAGGCTTGGCGGAGCAGGTACGCCGCTTCAACGGTGGACGCGGCGTGGATGTGGTCTACGACGGCGTGGGCAAGGACACGTTCAACGAGTCCCTCGAGGTTGTCCGCCCACGCGGCACAGTGGCGCTTTTCGGCGCTGCTTCCGGCCCGGTTCCCCCTATGGACCCGCAGCTGCTTAACAAGCACGGCTCAATTTTCCTCACCCGCCCCTCCCTGGGCGCGTGGACCGCGCAGGAGGGTGAGTTCCACATGCGTGCTCAGGCCGTGGTCCAAGCCGTTATTGACGGTGATATCACGTTCCGTGTCTCGGCGGAGTATCCACTCGCCGAGGCTGCACAGGCTCACCGCGACTTGCAAGGCCGTAAGACTACCGGATCCATTGTCTTGCGTGTACGCGAGGATTAACTGACCAGCATGGTTCGACGCGCGTTGCGCGGCTAGAAGAATGTAGCGGACCAGCCGAGCATGCGACCAATGGGCTCCCACCCCACAACGGCGTCAACGGACAGGCCAATGAACAGCACCGAAAGGTAGTTGTTGGAGTAGATAAACAGGCGCATAGGCTTGACCTTGGCGCCTTGTTTCACTCCCTGGTGGAGACGGATTGCCATCCACAAGAAGACCGCACCGGATGCCACCGCAGCCACAAGGTATATCCACGAGGCAGCTGGAATGATGAGCAACGTAACGATCACGGTGCCCACCGTGTACCACACGATTTGCCGCGTGACCTCCGATTCCGCTGCTACTACAGGCAGCATGGGCACGCCAGCCTTACGGTAATCTTCCTTGTACTTCATGGCTAATGCCCACGTGTGGGGCGGCGTCCAGAAGAAGATGATGAGAAAAAGGACAACGGCCTGCCACCAGCGATCCGGCTCCCCCGCTGGGGCGTTATCACGAATGACGGCCCAGCCCACCATGGCTGGCATACATCCGGCCAGACCGCCCCAGACGATGTTCTGGGCATTACGCATCTTGAGGAACTTGGTGTAGACGAACACGTAGAAGAAGTTCGTCAGAAGCACGAAAAATGCCGCGAGCCACGAGTGAGCCAATACGCCCAGCCAAAAGACGGAAAGGGTCAGCATGATCCACGCGAAGATAGCCGCGTTGCGGCGCGAGATGGTGGCGCGAACAAGTGGGCGCGCACGGGTGCGCTGCATCTTCTGATCGATTTCATAGTCCACAACGTTGTTAAACGTGTGGGCTGCGGCCGCGCCCATCCAGCCACCGAAAATTGTGGAAATAATGAGCCAGAAGTTCGAGGAGACAGCGTCAAATCCACGCTGTGCTTGGAGCATTGCCGGGATTGCCGCAACGAGGAGGAGTTCAATGATCCTCGGTTTCGTCAGCGCAAAATAGGCCTTGATGGTCTCCAAGGAACAATCCTCCGTATATCTGGCAACGACAGCGTACGAGCAGTGGGTCTTAGTAGTGGTCGGCTGCGGGGGCTCGAAAGTTCCCGACAACCATCCTCACATTCGTGTGAAGACAATCCCCGGAAAACCTGAGTACAAACCGACCGGCCTCAACCATGCCACCCTACCGCCCAGATCGTGGTTTCTATAATTACCCGCCGGGGATTCAAAAACCTTTACACTGATAAACGGTATATCTGTTTCCAGAAGCGAAGTGAGGTTTTCACCGTGTCGCACGATAAGTTGTCCCCGGAACTGCAGGCTATGGTCCAGCGCCGTTATCCCTCTGACTGGAGTGACCTAGACACCCGCGCCGTGGATACCGTGCGCGTTCTCGCCGCGGACGCTGTGCAGAACTGCGGCTCCGGTCACCCTGGCACCGCGATGTCCCTGGCACCGCTGGCCTACACGCTCTACCAGCGCATCATTAATCATGACCCAGCGGACGTGCACTGGGCTGGCCGTGACCGTTTCGTGCTCTCCGTAGGCCACTCCTCACTAACCCAGTACATTCAGCTTTTCCTGGGCGGATTCGGCCTTGAGATGGAAGACCTCAAGTCTTTGCGCACCTGGGGTTCTAAGACCCCGGGCCACCCGGAGGTCCACCACACCGATGGCGTGGAGATCACCACTGGTCCGCTGGGCCAGGGCTTGGCTTCCTCCGTCGGTATGGCCATGGCGGCACGGAAAGAACGCGGGCTTTTCGACGCTTCCGCACCCGCCGGCGAATCCCCCTTTGATCACTTTGTCTACGTCATCGCGTCCGATGGTGACCTGCAAGAGGGCGTGACCGCTGAAGCTTCCTCCTTGGCAGGCACTCAGCAGCTGGGCAACCTCATCGTGTTCTGGGATGACAACCGTATCTCCATCGAGGACGACACGAACATCGCCTTCAACGAGGACGTCGTGAAGCGCTACGAGGCCTACGGCTGGCACGTGCAGACGGTTGAGTCCGGTGAGGATGTCGAGGCACTCGAAGCAGCAGCTGAAGCTGCCCGCGCAGAAACTACCCGCCCGTCCTTCATCCGCGTCAAGACCGTCATCGGCTACCCAGCACCGAACAAGATGAACACCGGCGGTGTTCATGGCGCGGCGCTCGGTGAGGACGAAGTTGCGGCAACCAAGGAGATTCTTGGTTTCGACCCCGAGCAGCACTTCCACATCGACGACGAGGTGCTTGCCCATACCCGCAAGCTCACCGAGCGCGGCGCGCAGAAGCATGCCGAGTGGCAGAAGAAGTTCGATGAATGGGCAGCCGCCCACCCAGAAGAAAAGAAGCTCTTCGACCGCCTTCAGGCTCGCGAGCTCCCAGCAGACTTCGCCGCTGAGCTCCCAAGCTGGGAGGCAGGCGAGTCCCTGGCTACTCGTAAGGCTTCCGAGGCCGCTATCCAGGCGCTGGCTGCCTCCCTGCCGGAGATGTGGGGCGGCTCCGCCGACCTGGCGGGCTCCAACAATACCGTGATTAAGGGAGCTGACTCCTTTGGTCCCGAATCCATCACCACTGATGCATGGTCTGCGCAGCCTTGTGGGCGCAACCTGCACTTTGGTATCCGCGAGCACGCCATGTCCGCCATCATGAACGGCATTGCCCTGCACGGCAATACCCGCGTCTACGGCGGTACCTTCCTCATCTTTTCTGAGTACCAGTACCCGGCCGTGCGCCTCGGCGCGCTGATGTCCACTGATACCTACTACGTGTGGACCCATGACTCCATCGGCCTTGGCGAAGATGGTCCTACTCACCAGCCGGTTGAGACCCTCGCCGCCTTGCGTGCCATCCCGAACCTCTCCGTGATCCGTCCAGCCGATGCCAATGAAACCGCTCAGGGCTGGGCCGCCGCACTTGAGTACAAGGCAGCGCCAAAGGGCCTGGCGCTGTCCCGTCAGAACCTCCCCGTCCTCGAAGGCACCAAGGACAAGGCTGCCGACGGCGTTCGTCGCGGTGCCTACGTACTTGTTGAGGCTTCGAAGGAGACCCCGGACGTTATCCTGCTGGCCTCCGGTTCCGAGGTGCAGCTGGCAGTAGAGGCCGCACAGCAGCTCGAGGCTGAGGGAACCGCGACCCGAGTCGTATCCGCTCCCTGCTTGGAATGGTTCGACGAGCAGGACGCAGACTACCGCGAGTCCGTGCTCCCATCCGCAGTCCTGGCACGCGTATCCGTCGAGGCGGGCATCTCCATGCCGTGGCACAAGTACACCGGCTCCTTCGGCCGTACGGTGTCCTTGGAGCACTTCGGTGCTTCTGCCCCTGCTGGCGAGCTCTTTGAGAAGTTCGGCTTTACCGCCGAGGCTATTGTGGACGCCGCCCGCGATGCCCTTGGCGCAGCCCACGCCATCTAGTCCGCACCTTCTACCAGGCCAGTGCGACGGCCCAGCGCCGTTGCTGACGAAAGGACCCTGTACACACCATGACTCACATCGATGAACTCGCCACGATCGGTACCTCGACGTGGCTCGACGATCTGTCGCGCGAGCGCCTGGATTCCGGGAATCTCCGCGAGCTTGTGTCTACCAAGTCCATTGTGGGTGTCACCACCAATCCAGCTATTTTCGCCTCCGCAATGTCGTCCGGCACTTCCTACGACGCGGCTATCGCCGACCTCAAGGAAAAGGGCGTGAAAGCCGATGAGGCTGTCTACTCCCTCGCCGTTGACGACGTCCGCAACGCGTGCGATGTCCTCAGCGACATCTTCGAGAAGACAGGGGGCCGCGATGGTCGCGTCTCCATCGAGGTCGACCCGCGCATTTCCGCCGACGCGGAGGCCACTGTGGCTCAGGCCCGTGAACTGTGGGCGCAGGTGGATCGCCCCAACCTCATGATTAAGATTCCGGCCACGAAGGGATCCCTCCCAGCAATCACCGACGCGCTAGCCGCGGGCATCTCCGTCAACGTCACGCTCATTTTCTCGGTGGAGCGCTACGCCGAGGTCATTGCCGCGTATAAGGAAGGGATCAGGCGTGCCGCCGCGGCGGGCAAGGATGTATCGACGATTCACTCCGTGGCCTCCTTCTTTGTCTCTCGTCTCGATACCGAAGTGGATAAGCGCCTCGAACTCATCGGCTCTGAGGAGGCTCTAGCACTGCGTGGAAAGGCAGGCGTGGCCAACGCCCAACGCGCTTATGCTTTGTTTGCCAAGGAATTTGGCGCCGGCGCGGATCTTCCGGAAGGTGCGCAGGTGCAGCGTCCACTGTGGGCGTCGACAGGCGTGAAGAATCCGGAGTACCCGGCGACGCTCTACGTCTCTGAGCTGGCCGGCCCCGATACGGTAAACACCATGCCGGAGAAGACCATCGATGCAGTTCTCGACCAGGGCAACCTCCACGGCGATACCCTGACTGGTGCCGGTGAGCAGGCGGATACGGTCTTCGCAGAGCTCGAAGCAGTCGGCATCGACTTTGATGACGTCTTTGCGGTATTGGAGCGCGAGGGAGTCGACAAGTTCGTGGCCGCGTGGGAGGAGCTCCTCGCATCAATGGTGGACCGTCTCTCTTAGGCTCCACTTTCCCTGCCCCGGCGATGAGGAATTGTTCAAATGGTAGAAGATTTCTTTAACCCTTTTTAGTCACACGCGCCCCACTAACGAACAGGCAACTATCGTTGGCGGGGCGCGTATCGCTATGCTGGGCTGTTGGACTAACCTCACACAGACCGAAAGGACACTTAGTGAGCACTACCAGCGCGTGGGTTAACCCGTTGCGCAACGCGAAGGATAAGCGCCTTCCGCGCATCGCCGGCCCCTCTGGCATGGTGATTTTCGGCGTGACCGGCGATTTGGCACGCAAGAAGCTCCTGCCGGCCATTTATGATTTGGCCAACCGTGGTCTGTTGCCGGCCGGCTTCACCCTCGTGGGCTATGGCCGTCGCGGCTGGGACAAACAAGCTTTCTGCGACTACGTCCGCGAGGCAGCCGAGGCGGGCGCCCGCACGACCTTCAACGAACGTGTCTGGGAGCACCTTGCCAAGGGCATCGAGTTTATTCAAGGCAACTTTGACGACGCCGGCTTCGATAAACTGTCAGCACGCCTTTCCGAGCTCAACACCTCTCGTGGTACCGGTGGTAACTGGGCGTATTATCTTTCCGTTCCGCCGGAATTCTTCTCCGATATCTGCCACCAACTGGAGCGAGTCGGCATGTCAAACAACACGGAGAGTTCCTGGCGCCGTGTCATCATTGAGAAACCGTTTGGCCACGATCAGGCTTCTGCCCGCGAGCTCAACGAGATTGTCAACGCCGTCTTCCCGGAGTCTTCGGTCTTCCGTATCGATCACTACCTGGGCAAGGAAACAGTGCAGAACATCATGGCGCTGCGCTTTGCCAACCAGATCTTCGAGCCGATGTGGAACGCACACTACATTGACCACGTTCAGATCACGATGGCTGAAGACATCGGCTTGGGAGGGCGCGCCGGCTACTACGACGGTATTGGTGCCGCTCGCGACGTTATCCAGAACCACCTTCTGCAGCTGCTCGCCCTCGTCGCCATGGAGGAGCCGTCCTCCTTTGCCCCGGCAGCCCTTCAGGCAGAAAAGATCAAGGTTCTAGAGGCCACACAGGCGGTGCACCCGCTCAACAAAACGACGGCACGCGGCCAGTACGCGGCCGGTTGGCAGGGCTCGGAGTACGTTAAGGGACTGCGTGAGGAAGAGGGCTTTGATCCTGAGTCCACAACGGAGACCTATGCTGCCTGCACCCTCAAGGTGAATTCCCGCCGGTGGGCGGGCGTTCCCTTCTATCTGCGCACCGGCAAGCGTTTGGGGCGCCGCGTGACAGAAATCGCCCTCGTGTTCAAGACCGCCCCACACCAGCCCTTTGACCAGGGGCAGGCTGAGGCTTTGGATCAGAACGCCGTGGTCATCCGCGTCCAGCCGGATGAAGGCGTGACCATGCGCTTTGGTTCCAAGGTGCCTGGTTCCACCATGGAGGTGCGCGACGTCAACATGGACTTCGCCTACGCCTCCGCGTTTACTGAGGAGTCTCCCGAGGCCTATGAGCGCCTCATCCTCGATGCCTTGCTGGATGAATCCTCCCTCTTCCCCACTAACCGCGAGGTTGAACTGTCCTGGTCCATCCTGGATCCCATCATCGAGTACTGGGCAGGAATTGGACAGCCCGAGCAGTACCGCGCTGGCACGTGGGGTCCCGAGTCCGCTGATAGAATGCTGCGCCGTCAGGGTCACTCCTGGCGCCGTCCGTAGGCCCACAGGAGGAACACCACATGATTATCCCCTTGCCCGAAACGACGACGCGCAAGATTTCCCAGAAGCTCGTGGAGATGCAGGAGCACTACACTCTGACCACGGGCCGTGTCCTTACCCTCATTGTCATGACGCAGGAGGGCGACGACCTGGACAACCTCTTGGTTTCCGTTCGCGATGCGTCTCATGAGCACCCATCCCGTGTGATCGTTATTGCCCGCGGTAATCCTGTGGACAAGACTCGCCTTGACGCTGAGCTACGCGTGGGTGGTGAAGCCGGCGCTTCAGAAATCGTGGTCATGCACCTGCATGGAGCATTGGCGGACCAAGCAGAGGCAGTCGTGACTCCCCTGCTGCTTCCTGATACCCCCATTGTGGCGTGGTGGCCCACGGCTTGCCCGCAATCCCCGGCATCGGTCCCCATTGGTGCGCTCGCTCAGCGTCGTATTACCAATGTGGCGCATGGCGATGGCGTCGATCAGTACGATCTTCACCTGCTGTCCTCGGGATACAAGCCGGGTGATTCCGACATGTCGTGGGGCGCCATCACGTTGTGGCGCGGCATTGTTGCGTCTGCGCTGGACCGTCACCCACATGAGCCTGTGCACTCTGTGGAGATTTCGGGTGCTCACAACCACGCCGCCGTGGATTTTGCCGCTGGCTGGCTTCTCGACGCCCTCTCCGTCCCCGTCCATCGCACAGTTGCGGAGTGCGATGAGAACACCTTCCCAATTACCTCCCTCATCTTCCGCCGCCCCACTACAGATGTCGCTATCACCGTAGTGGATTCGGAAACCGTCAAGGTCAGCGTCCCGGGATCACCCGAGTCGCTCGTGAGCCTGGATATTCGCTCGGAGGCCGAAGTCTTGTCTGAAGAACTGCGTCATCTCGACGCGGACAGGACATACGCCCGTACTCTCCGCGCATTGGCTAACGTGGACTACAGTGAGAAACACTAAGTCCCAGCACCTCTACACTTCTCTATAAAGGATCTTCCTGCACCATGGTTACTCTTCACCGCGTGAGCGATGTAGATGAGCTCATATCCTCCGCCGCACTCGCTTTCATCGATACGATTGCGGCCATCCAGACTCCGGGCGGCGGCCTGCACAAGGACGGCGTCGCCCGAGTAGTGCTTACCGGTGGAGGTGCGGGAATTGGGCTTCTGCGTGAGCTTGCGCGATTGGATCATGCTGCACAGAAGCAGGGCCCTGACTTCCCAGCGTTGACGGTGGATTGGACTCGCGTGCACGTGTTCTTCGGTGATGAGCGCAACGTACCCGTCAGTGATCCGGACTCCAACGAGGGGCAGGCCCGCGAGGCCCTGCTCGGTCCGGTCGGAGTCCCGGAACACAATATCCACGGCTATGACCTTGGCGCCATTTCCATGGAGCACGCAGCTCAAGCCTATGAGGGAGAAATTCGTGAGTTCGCCCCAGAAGGCTTTGACCTTCACCTTTTGGGGATGGGCGGCGAAGGCCATATCAACTCCATCTTCCCGCACGCTGAGGCCGTCTACGAGGACACTGACTTTGCCTTTGCGGTGCATGACTCCCCTAAACCCCCGTCGGAGCGTGTCACGCTCACCTACCCTGCCATCAACCGCTCCCAGCGCGTCTGGTTCCTGGTAGCCGGAGAAGAAAAGGCCGAGGCCGCTGCCCATCTTGTTGCCGGCGCCGCTGCTGAGGACTGGCCAGCGGCCGGTGCCCACGGCGTTGAGGAAACCGTTCTCTTCCTCGCCGACGACGCAGCTGAGAAACTCTAGCCCTCAGGGGCACTGGCAGTCTCTCACGGAGACTGCCAGAAATCAAAGAAACGCCGCGACCTCCCTTCGACTAAGAAAGGGGCCGCGGCGTTCTTCTCTATCCCCGTAGCAGGTGTGCGGGAACCGTGCGTTTAGCTGTAAGCCTGCAGCAGGTTCAGCGCAACGATGCAGGCCAGCCAAATGATGACCATGACCACGGTGTAGCGGTCCAGGTTCTTCTCCACCACAGTGGAACCAGACAGGTTCGACTGCACACCGCCACCGAAGAGGCTGGACAGGCCGCCGCCCTTACCCTTGTGCAGCAGCACGAAGATGGACATGAGGATTGCGGCAATCACCAGGATGATTTCCAGTGCCAAGATCATGAAAAAGTTCCTTGTTTACACGGTTGTGACGTTTGTACAGGTTGCGCGGTATTCGGCGGCGCACTCGGGTGTGCCGAGGCGTCCAACCGGCGCAAGACATTCTTCGATGCTACACCATAAAGCGGGCCAGAAACCATTCCGACCCGCTTAGGGAGACTAAGCCACCAGTGCCTATGCCCTAGCGCTTAGGCCTCAGACGCAGCGTTGGCTGCCAGCTTCGCAAAATCCTCACCCTTCAGCGAGGCGCCGCCAACGAGACCGCCGTCTACGTCCGGCTTGCCCACGATCTCAGCTACGGAGTCAACCTTGACGGAACCGCCGTAGAGAATGCGAATGCCCTCTGCAACCTCGTCGCCGCCGAGCTCGCGCACGAGACCGCGAATAGCAGCGCAGACTTCCTGCGCGTCGTCGGCGGAGGCGACCTTACCGGTGCCGATCGCCCAGACCGGCTCATACGCGATGACGGTCTTGGCAAGGTCGTCAGCAGACAGGCCCTGCAGCGAGTTGCGTGTCTGGGTCACCACGTAATCAACGTGGGTGCCCTTCTCCCGAACGTCGAGTGGTTCACCGACGCAGACGATCGGACTAATTCCGTTAGCCAGCGCCGCAGCAGCCTTCTCTGCTACGAGCTTATCGGTCTCGCCGTGGTATTCGCGGCGCTCCGAGTGACCGACGACGGCCCACGAGCAGCCCAAAGCGGAGAGCATCTTGCCGGACACCTCGCCGGTGTAGGCGCCAGATTCGTGCTTGGAGATGTCCTGCGAGCCATAGGTGAACTTGAGATTGTCGCCGTCGACAAGCGTCTGCACGGTGCGGATATCCGTGAACGGGACCATGAAGGCCACGTCGACCTTCTCGTAGTAGTCCTGAGGCAGTGCGAAGGCGAACTTTTGAAGGGAGCCGATAGCTTCCTTGTGATCGAGGTTCATCTTCCAGTTACCAGCAATAAGCGGGGTACGTGCCATGATGTGCCTTTCTACAGGGGAACGTGTTGAGTGGTGATTAGGATTCGAGGACTTCGACGCCCGGCAGTTCCTTGCCCTCCAGGAACTCGAGGGAAGCGCCGCCACCGGTGGAGATGTGGGAGAATCCGTTCTCGTCCAAGCCGAGCAGGCGGACAGATGCAGCGGAATCGCCGCCGCCGACGACGGTGAAGGAACCGTTGTTGGCGGTGGCATCGATGATGGACTGTGCAACACCAGCGGTGCCCTTGGAGAAGGCTTCCATTTCAAAGACGCCCATCGGTCCGTTCCAAAATACAGTCTTGGAGGTGGCGATGACCTCGTCGAATTTCTTGACAGACTCGGGGCCGATGTCGAGGGACATCCAGCCCTCCGGGATGCCGTCAAGAGCAACGACCTTGTTCTCGGCGTCTGCGTTGAACTCGGTGGCGGCAATAAGGTCGACCGGCAGGACGATCTTGTCGCCGAAGCGCTCGAGGAGGTCCTTGCAGTTGTCGATCTGGTCTTCCTGCAGCAGGGAGTTCTGAACGTTGTAGCCCTGTGCTGCCAGCAGGGTGTAGCACATGCCGCCGCCGATGATGACCTTGTCGGCCTTGTCAGCCAGTGCTTCGATAACGCCGAGCTTGTCGGAGACCTTTGCGCCACCCAGGACCACGACATACGGGTGCTCCGGGTCCTTGGCTACGGACGCCAGGGTCTCCACTTCCTTCTGAACCAGCTTGCCGGCGTAGGCGGGAAGGCGCTTGGCGACGTCGTACACGGACGCCTGTGCGCGGTGGACAACACCGAAACCGTCGGACACAAAAGCGCCATTGTCGGCTGCTAGTGCGGCGAGCTCATCGGCGAAGGCGCCGCGCTCTGCCTCATCCTTGGAGGTCTCACGCGGGTCGAAGCGTACGTTCTCCACGAGGAGGACATCGCCCTCATTAAGGCCGTTGGCTCGCTCGTGAGCGTCCTCACCACTGACGTCACCCGCAAGTGCAACGTACTGGTCGAGAGCCTCAGAAAGGGCTTCAGCGACTGGTGCTAGGGAGTACTTCTCGTTCACCTCTCCCTTCGGGCGGCCAAGGTGGGCAGACAGAATGACCTTGGCACCGCCCTCGATAAGAGCCTTGATGGTGGGCAGGGATGCGGTAATTCGCCCGGAGTCGGTGATGTTGCCCTCGTCATCCAGAGGGACATTGAAGTCAGAGCGGACGAGGACGTGGCGGCCCTCGACGCCTTCTGCGAGCAGGTCATCCAAAGTCTTGAAAGCCATGGTGATTCTCCTTATGGAAAGTGATTGACTAACTAAAATCGTACGTATTTTTATGCGCTTAGGCGGGCTAATAGACGACAACCGGCCCAGCGCACGCCACGGAGGTTGAGGGCGTGGCGCATGGGCCGGTGTATCACAAGGTGCTTAAGGCTTTAGAGCTTGGAAGCAACCAGGGCGGTGGTGCGAACGAGCTGGTTGGTGTAGCCCCACTCGTTGTCGTACCAACCAAGAACCTTAACGAAGTTGCCGTTAGAGACCTTGGTCATGCCAGCATCGAAGATGCAGCCGTGCGGGTCGGTGATGATGTCGGTGGAGACGATCGGATCCTCGGTGTAGCCCAGGGTCTCGCCGAACTCGCCGGTGGATGCTTCCTTGATGGCTGCGTTGATTTCTTCAACGGTGACGTCGCGGGAAGCCTGGAAGGTCAGGTCGGTAGCGGAACCGGTGATGGTCGGAACGCGCATTGCGTAGCCATCCAGCTTGCCTTCGAGCTCTGGGAGAACCAGGGAAACTGCCTTAGCAGCACCGGTGGAGGTCGGAACCATGTTGACGGCAGCGGCGCGGGCACGACGCAGGTCGCGGTGCGGAGCGTCCTGGATGCGCTGATCACCAGTGTAAGCGTGGATGGTGGTCATGAGGCCCTTCTCGATACCGAACTTCTCGTGGAGGACCTTTGCCATCGGCGCCAGGCAGTTGGTGGTGCAGGATGCGGCGGAGATGACGTTGTGGTTCTCAGCGTCATACTCGTCGGAATTCACGCCGTAGACGAAGGTGGCGTCAACGTTCTTACCCGGAGCGGAGATGATGACCTTCTTGGCGCCGGCCTCGATGTGAGCCTTGGCTGCCTCGCCGTCGGTGAAGAAGCCGGTGGACTCGATAACGATATCTACGTTGTGCTCGCCCCAGTTCAGGTTCTTCGGGTCACGCTCGGCAGAAACAGCGATGCGGTGGCCGTCGACGGTGATGGACTCCTCGTCATGCTCGATCTCGCCGTTGAAGCGGCCGAGAACGGAATCGTACTTGAGCAGGTTGGCGAGGGTGGCGTTGTCGGTCAGGTCGTTGACGGCGACAACCTCAAGGTCATTGTTGCCCTGTGCTACTGCACGGAAGAAGTTGCGGCCGATGCGGCCAAAGCCGTTGATGCCTACGCGAATGGTCACTGTGATGTCTCCTCAAATAATCGAGTGAAGTTCTTCGTGGGGACTGCCGATAGGCGGCCACGCTCTCGTGACGTCGTCGTCGGTTTTCCCAACACGGTCGATAGTACCCACGGTTGTGGGCTCTCGCACTGCTTAGTCAGGGGCACCACACTCGTGACCGCGGCACAGTAAAAACCGGAGTACAGTTGTTTGGCGCCTTTGTTTAGTTCGAGGAAAACCACACCGCAACACCTGCACCTATGCCCGTTCATGTGGGAATGTGTGGAATAGTTTTGACACCGCGTGGGATATATCACCCAAGCGGAAACGAGCGAAGCCACCCAGACAAAAATTCAGGGTGGCTACGTGGGGCGCCCCAGAACGAATGCCCGAACGGGCGTTACGTTAGCGCGAGCCGCTTAATCGTCGTCGAAAAGATCCTCAGTCACGGACTGGGTCGTATCCGGAACGCCCAACTCCTTGGCTCGCTTATCTGCCATAGAGAGCAAACGGCGAATCCGGCCAGCGACAGCATCTTTAGTCATAGGTGGGTCCGCTAGGCGGCCCAGCTCCTCCAATGAAGCTTCACGGTGCTGCACACGCAAACGGCCGGCATCAGCCAAATGCTCTGGTACATCGTCGCCCAAAATGACCATCGCGCGTTCCACGCGAGCAGCCGCAGTTACCGCAGCGCGTGCGGAACGACGCAAGTTGGCATCATCAAAATTATCTAGGCGGCGAGAGGTATCCTGCGCCTCGCGCTGGATACGCTTCTTTTCCCACGTAAGACGGGTTTCTTGGGCACCCATGCGAGTCAGCAGGGCGCCGATTGCATCGCCATCACGAATCACCACGCGATCCGCACCGCGGGTTTCCTTGGTCTTTGCCGGTACTCCAAGACGGCGGGCACAGCCCACAAGGGCTAGGGCTGCTTCCTGGCACGGACAGGTCACCTCGAGAGCTGATGAACGGCCCGGTTCAGTGAGCGTTCCCTGCGCCAAGAAAGCGCCGCGCCACGCGGCTTCGTTATCCGCAATTGAGCCAGATATGACCTGGGGTGGAAGGCCCACTACTGGGTGCCCCGACCTCGTGATCAAGCCAAGGCGGCGGGTGAGCTCCTTGGCTCCCGTGGCAATACGCACCTGGATACGGTTCTTCTTCGACGACGATGCTGGGCCAGCCAAGTGCGTTGTGGCAGTGATCGAATAAAGCTCATCCAACGCAGTGACCAGACGGTCAGCCACCTTTTTTGATTCCAGCTCGACGTCATAGGTGACGCGTTCACCAGTGGCCTGTAGCTCGCCGGCAAACCTGAGAATGGCGGCAACTTCTGCCGCGCGGGCAGACTGCCGCGGTACGGATACCGCCGTAAGTTCCTCCTTGACCTGATCGGTCAATGACGCAGACACCTCGTGTCTCCCCTTTCGACTGTTGATGCCGCCACGCGGCTATGAGTGTCCCATAGTTTAACGTGCGCGCCGAGTAGGCGTGCATGCCCGGGCTAGAACCCGCTTTTCACGCTGCACATCAGCGTCTTTTACTCGGCATCGCAGATATGCTCGGCATAGAGCTCGTTGAAAACAGCCGCAAGCTTTTCTGGGCAATGCTTGTTGAAAACCTGCCCGTCTTCGTCCACCTGACGCACATCCCGGAAGACTGCCGTCGCTCCGAGAACACTTGCCGCACGCTGAACAAAGACGCGCTCTGACTCATTTGGCAAACTTTCCTCGTCTACGATGACGCGGTCTACCCGGAGATTCGGGGCATGTTGTGCCAGCACGTGAAGATGCCGCTCTGCGGAGAAGCCCTGGGTCTCTCCTGGCTCCGAAGATAGGTTCAGCACGATTACTCGCAGCGCATCGGAAGAGGTGATGGCTTCAACGATATCTGGAACCAAAACGTGGGGCAGGACCGAGCTGAACCACGAACCAGGGCCCAGGGTGATCATGTCGGCGTCGTGAAGCGCCTGTAGCGTTTCTGGGTTGGCCTTAGGCCGCTCTGGGATAATACGCACGCGACGCACCTGCCCCACTGTCGAGGCAACGGCAACCTGGCCACGGACTGAGCGCATGATTCGGGGGTCGTCATCAAGCCCGGCAACATCAGCCTCGATGTCGAGCGGCAAGTTCACTGACGGCAGCACGCGGCCGGCGGAATCAGTAAGCTTCGCGATGGCATCGAGAGCGTCCTGGAAGTCACCCAAAACATCACTGAGGCCCGCGATGAGCAGATTGCCCACGGCATGTCCTGCCATAGCGCCATTGCCGCGAAAGCGGTGCTGCAAGGTCTTGGCCCATAGCTGGCCGTGCTCAGAATCACTTGACAGAGCAGCCAAGGCCATGCGGAGATCCCCTGGCGGGATGATTTCCAGCTCACGGCGCAAGCGGCCGGAGGAGCCGCCGTCATCAGCCACGGTCACGATAGCTGAAATTGCCTCCGCGCCCGTTCGGCGCGCCGCCAACAGGGTTTGATAAAGACCATGGCCGCCGCCCAGGCTAGCCATGTGAGATGGGGGTGTGGTCACGTACGTACCGGCTTTCAATTGTTAACTATGAGAGAGATCTGAATTTAATCCCGAGCGATGTCGCGGTGCAACGTGTTAACGTCGACATCCCCGCGCTCGCTTAAACGACGAGCAATTTCTTCAGTGACAGCGACGGAGCGATGGTGGCCGCCAGTGCAGCCGATGCCCACGGTGATGAAATTCTTGCCTTCGTGGCGGTAGCCCTTAAGCATCGAATCGAACATCTCAATGAAGTTTTCGATGAAGGGCTCTGCGGCTTCTTGTGACAGGACATAATCCGCCACTGGTTCATCCGTGCCACGGTAGCCGCGCAGCTCCGGAACCCAATAAGGGTTGGGCAGGAAACGCACGTCAACAACAACGTCAGCATCGCGCGGAGAACCGTGCTTGAAGCCGAAGGACTCCAACGTCACGTGCTGTCTCTCGTGGCCCATCTCGCCAAAGGAGGCCTCTATCGCGCGGCGCAAGTCATGAATAGACAGGTTCGTTGTATCGATAATAATGTCGGCGCGATCCCTGACTTCCTGGACGGCGACACGTTCACGCTGGATTCCAGCCTTAAGAGTCTCCCCCTCCTGAAGCGGGTGGGTTCGGCGCACCGAATCGAAACGGCGAATGAGAACATCATCGCGGGCATCGAGGAAGAGCAGCGTCGGCTTCATGTCTAGCTCGGCAAGCTCATCGAGGGTCTCTGGGAGAGAACCTGGGAACATGCGCGAACGAACATCCGTCACCGCGGCGATCTTGGTGACCGGAGAATCCGGACGGGCGCAGAGTTTGAGCAGGTCAACAATGGCCTTCGGGGGAATGTTGTGAGCCACGTAGTAGCCCTTATCCTCCAGCACCTTGGCGGCCGAAGTCAGGCCTCCGCCAGACATGCCGGTGACCAAAATGGGCGGGGAATCAAACAACGTCATGGCCTCTATTCTTACCACCTACACTGAAAGTTCGGTGAGAAAACGACAACGATCCCGTGACGGGGTGAAACTTCATTCCGACATGCGGCGCAGCCCCATCTGTGCAGTCCCGCAATCTTAGGTTTGTTGCAAATTGTCAAAGACCGTCTGCGCCAGCTTCGGACCAAAGCCCTTGACCTCAGCAATGTCCTCCACACTGGCCTCCTTGAGTTTTTTGACGGAGCCAAAGTGTTTCACCAAATCGGTGCGGCGTTGCGGACCAAGTCCAGGTACGGCATCTAGCACAGACGTCCGCATGCGCTTAGAGCGCTGCTGGCGGTGATACGTAATGGCCACGCGGTGTGCCTCATCACGCAGGTGCTGAAGAAGAAACAACGCTTGGGAGTTACGCGGAAGAATAACGGGTTCATCGTCGCCGGGTACCCAAATTTCTTCAAGGCGCTTGGCAAGGCCTATGAGGGTGACGTCAACAATGCCGAGCTCATCAAAGACCTCTTGGGCCGCAGCCACCTGAGGTGCCCCGCCGTCGACGATAAATAGTTGCGGAGGATAAGAGCTGCGCTTCGTAGTGCTGGCCGCTTCCTCCCGCACGAGCTCCTCCGCGAAGGTGGTGTTTTCCAGTTCTTCATCGGGCACGGCGCGTTTGTCGTCGTGGTGATGCTTGAACCGGCGCCGCGTGACCTCCGCGATGGAGGCCACGTCATTGGAGTGGCCGTCCCCGGCAGCCTCCTTGATTCGGTAGCGCCGGTAGTCCGACTTGCGTGGCAAGCCGTCTTCAAAGACAACGAGGGAAGCCACCACATCGGTGCCTTGGATGTGCGAAATATCCGTACATTCGATGCGCAGTGGTGCCGAATCCATGCCCAGGGCTTCCTGCAGCTCCTGCAAAGCAGCCGAGCGCGCCGTCAGATCCCCCACGCGCTTGAGTTTGTGCTGACGCAACTGCTCTTTCGCATTGCGCTCCACAGTCTCCATGAGCGCGCGTTTATCGCCGCGTTGCGGCACGCGCAGGTCTACCTGTGCGCCGCGAAGCTCCTCCAGAACTATCTTGACTTGATCGGCTTCCTCGGGTGGCATTTGGACCAGAATTTCGCGCGGGATGGCATTGCCTCGATGAATGTCGGTGTGAGACTCCTGGTCCACTCCCCTGCGCTCTAGTTTGGCGTCTTCGGCGGCTTCTTGGCGCTGCCTCTCGACGGCGTCAGAATAGAACTGCATGAGGAAGTTCTGGATCAACGCCGGCAGGCCCGGATCCGGTTCGCCTTCCTGCCGTGGTTCTGCCGTGGCCTGGTCACCGGAGCGCTCCACCACCCAGCCGCGCTGGCCGCGGATGCGGCCGGACCGGACATGGAAGATCTGAACTGCGGCTTCCAACTCATCGGAGCTGAAAGCGATGAGGTCAGCGTCAGTTCCATCAGAGAGCACCACTGCCTGCTGCTCCATGAGCTTGTCAATGGCCCCCAAGTCATCGCGCAAGCGAGCCGCGAGCTCGAATTCGAGGTTCTCGGAAGCCTCTTCCATTTCCTTGGTGAGACGCTTGCGCACTGGCGCGGTGTTGCCGTTCATAAAGCTGATGAGCTGATTGACCGTCTCACGGTGTTCCTCGGGGCTTACGCGCCCGATACACGGCGCGTCACATTTTCCGATGTAGCCCAACAGGCAAGGCCTGCCCAAGCGCTCATGGCGGTTGTACACGCCCTTCGCGCACGTTCGCATGGGAAACACCCGAGTCAGTAAGTCGAGGGACTCTCGCACGGCCCAGGCATGCGAGTAAGGCCCAAAATAACGCACTCCTTTGCGCCGCGGGCCACGATAGAAGAAAGCGCGTGGAATGGTCTCCCCAACGGACACCGCGAGCATGGGGTAGGTCTTGTCGTCGCGGTACATGACGTTGAAGCGCGGATCGAAGCGCTTAATCCACGTGTACTCCAACTGCAGCGCTTCGACCTCGCTGGCTACTACGGTCCACTCCACCGAGGCTGCCGTGAGCACCATTTGTCGGGTGCGGGGATGCAGCTGCGTGATGTCTTGGAAATAGTTAGACAGGCGTGCGCGCAGGTTCTTTGCCTTGCCCACATAGACAACGCGGCGATTCTCGTCCCTGAACTTGTAAACGCCCGGATCAGTGGGGATGCTCCCCGGCGCCGGGCGATAGGTGGTGGGATCAGCCACTAGTCGTCCTGCGGCATGTAGCGGGCTTCAAGGTCACGGAAGGAACGCACCTTGGGGATGACGTCCTCCTTGTCCCCGGACTGCAGCGCCCACACGGGGACATATTCAAAATCTGGCAGCTCGATGCGCGCCATGCGGGAACCTTCTGGGAAGGACAATCCGTAGATGACCTGCCACGGGTAGAAGCGGGTGCCGACGATGTTGCGGACCTCAACGCCATCGGAGTTGGCACGCAAGCGCGGGCGGGTCAGCGCAATCCAGGACAGGATCGAAATCACCACGCCCACGCCGGGGAACGCGAACTTATCGATGGTGGTGACCGTAGCACCGGTGAACGACAGACCGACGGTGAAGCCCATGAAGAGGTGGGCAGCCATGACGAGGATGATCCAGATGATGGCGACCTTGCGCAGGAACGGCGAGCGGGCCTCATATTCCCACGGCTTGGTGGACGTCATGGCGAAGGGATCGGCACTGGTGTACGCCATCACTTGCTCGTCGCTGATCCCTGGGCGAACAGCACTCGCCTGCTGTTCCTTGTCCGAGGGAACCTGTGAGTCCGTCATCGAGACCTCCATCTCCTCCATACTCCCCACCACACGGTGTGGACCGCGTCGCGTGGGCTGTGTGCAACCTACTGCGCGTTCGACCTGTTCAGTGTACGCAACGTGTGCACTGTTTCTAAAGCTGCGTGCATAGATTCCGCGCCCTTGTCTTCAGCGGAGTTCTCAAAGCCAGCGCGATCCACGGCTTGGTCATACTCGTTCACGGTGAGCACGCCATTTCCTACTGGTGTTGACTCGTCCAACGCGATGCGCGTCAAACCTTGCGTTACCGAGTCACACACATAATCAAAGTGCGGGGTTCCACCACGAACAACACAGCCTAAGGCGACAACGGCGTCGTGCGTCCGTGCGGCGGCCTGCACCACGACGGGAAGCTCTAGTGCGCCGACTACGCGCACGGCGGTGACCTCCGCACCGGCCTCCTCAGCAGTCTCTATGGCACGACGATGCAATTGATCACAGATTTCTTCGTTCCACGTGGCCGTCACCACAGCCACGCGCAGTCCCTCTCCAGAGACGTTCTTGGGTGTCGGCAGGCCTTCTTTGCTCATTGTGTGCTCCTTTGTGACGTGTTAAGAGTGCTTCTTATCCCACTCTGCCACCTGGGGCAGATCATGGCCCATGCGGTCGCGCTTGGTGCGGAGGTAAGCAATGTTCTCCACCGTGGCTGGGGTTGCCAGTGCTGTACGCGCGGAGGCATCAATGCCAAAGCCCTGCAGGCCTTCGCCCTTGTGAGGGTTGTTGGTAAGCAAGTTGACGGACTTAACCCCGATGTCACGCAGAATCTGGCCGGCGACGGAATACTCACGGGCATCCTCCGGCAGGCCCTGCTCCACATTTGCGTCAACGGTATCCATGCCGCCATCCTGCAGGCTGTAGGCCTTGAGCTTGTTCACCAGACCAATGCCACGGCCTTCCTGACCCCGCAGGTAGATAACGATTCCGCGCCCAGCTTCCTGCACTGCGCGGAGAGATTCCTGAAGCTGCGGACCACAGTCACAGCGCTGGGAGCCGAAGACATCTCCGGTAAGACACTCGGAATGAACACGCACGGGTACGTCCTTAGCACCGGCGTAATCATCAACCTCACCGACGACGAGGGCAATGTGCTCGCGCTTGTCGACGCCACTCTGGTAACCCAGCGCCTTGAACTCACCATCCTCAGTGGGCAGGCGGGTCTCTACCTGGCGAGTCACTTGCTGCTCATTGTGGCGGCGCCACTCAATGAGCTGCTCGATGGAGATCATCGTCAGACCGTGCTTATCCGCAAAACGGCGCAGCTCCGGGGAACGAGCCATATCGGTCGGATCCTCTTCAGAGACGATCTCACACAGCACTCCTGCCGGGCGTAGGCCCGCCAGACGAGCAAGGTCGATAGCGGCCTCGGTGTGGCCGTCACGCTCAAGTACGCCGTGGGGGCGAGCAGCGAGGGGAACGACGTGACCGGGGCGAGTGAAGTCAGTAGGTGCTGACGACGGATCCGCCAACGCGCGGATGGTGTCACAGCGCGAGGTGGCAGAAATTCCGGTGGAGCCGTTAGCCAAATCCACCGTCACGGTGTAGGCCGTGTGGCGAACATCCTGGTTGACGGCCATCATAGGTGGAAGGTTAAGGCGCTCACAATCATCGGGCAACAGCGGTGCACAAATGTAGCCGGAGCTGTAGCGCACCATAAAGGCAACGAGCTCAGGCGTGGCCAATTCTGCGGCGAAGATGAGGTCACCCTCGTTTTCGCGGTCCTCGTTGTCCACGACGACAACCGCTTTGCCAGCCGCAACATCGGCGATGGCTCGGTCGACGCTATCGAAAGTGAAGGTGGAATCTGCGGCGCTCATAGGAAATAACTCTATCCCTCCGCCGCGTACGCGGTGACGTTAGGGTGAACCATCTTCTCCACATACTTTGCTACAACGTCTACCTCGAGGTTTACCCGTGCACCAGGCTCCAAGGAACCGAAGATGGTATCGCGCAAAGTAGTCGGAATCAGAGAGACCTCAAAGAAATCCTCCCCCACGGCAGAAACCGTCAATGAGGTGCCCTGCACCGCAATGGTTCCCTTCTCCACCACATAGTGCGCTAGTTCCTGAGGCAGGCTAAAGCGCAGCACGTCCCAGTTGTCAGAAGGCGTGCGCGACAGTAGCTCTCCGGTGCCATCCACATGTCCTTGGACGATGTGCCCACCGAGCCGTGTCGTCGGAAGCACTGCGCGCTCTAGGTTCACTGCAGAACCTACTTCCAGCCCACCAAGCGAACTGCGGTTGAGGGATTCCTGCATAACGTCAGCGATAAAGGTGCCTTCGCCCAGCTCGGCCACGGTCAGGCACACACCGTTAACAGCGATGGAGTCACCAAGCGCAGCATTCCCGAGAACGGTGGTCGCCGCTATACCAAGCCGCACGGCATCGCCCTGCTTCTCCACGCTATCGACACGACCAATCTCTTCAACAAGTCCCGTAAACACTGTGTCATTGTCCTTTCTTCCGGTATTCAACAAGCAGATCATCGCCCAGTTCCATCACGGCCGTACGCTGCCAGCGCGGTGCTGTGGCCAGCGTCGATGCCGCCGCACGGGCGAGAACCCCGGTGCCCTCACCGAGAATGACGTTGCCGAGGTAGGCCTGCACGGCATCCACGCAGCCCATTTCCAGCATGCTGATGGCAAGGCCTGCCCCGCCTTCGACAAGGACGTCGCGCGCACCACTCGAATAGAGCTCCGCCAGTGCCTCCTCGGGGGTGGCGTACTGCTCGAAGCCTAGGCTTCCAAGGTTGTCCGCGCCGTGCTGAAGCACGTCCCTCGAGCCCACTACTACACGCCGTGGCTGCGTTTCACGCAGCGAGCCGTCTGGAAAGCGAGCGGTGAGCGAGGGGTTATCCGCTAGTGCGGTGCCAGTGCCTATGAGAATGGCATCGCGCCGGGCGCGATCCTCGTGAACATACTCGCGAGCCCGCTCGCCTGTGATCCACTGGCTCGTGCCATCGACGGCGGCTGTGAAACCATCGAGGCTCTGGGCGAACTTCAGGGTCACGTGAGGACGTCCCAGGGATGCGGCAGTCAGCCAGGGGATGAGCACATCCTGTGGCCCAGAAGGAGCATCAAGTTGTCTGACGGTGACTCCCGACCGCGCGAGAGTGGTTGCTCCTCCCCCTGCTTGAGGGGTTGGGTCTGAGTGGAGGTAGTAGACGGCACTAACGGAGGCGGCGACAAGCGCCTGTGCACAGGGCCCCGTACGACCAGTGTGGTTGCAGGGCTCCAGGGTCACCACCGCGGTGCCACCCCGGGCTTTGTCCCCCGCGTCTGCCAAAGCCATGATCTCCGCATGCGGCCCACCCGGTGGCTGAGTGTGGCCCACGCCTACGACCTGACCGGCCGCATCGAGGATGACCGCACCGACGGGCGGGTTGGGGCTCGTCGTACCACGCGCCTGTGCGCCGGCCTCCATGGCGAGGCGCAGCGCATGCTGGATTACTGGTGAGAGCATTCCTGATACGATCACAGCGTTGCTAGACGGCGTAGCTCGTCAACGGCAGCGGCCTTATCGTCCTGCTTATAAATGGCCGAACCTGCCACAAATGCATCGCAGCCGGCTTCGGCGGATTCCCGAATGGTCTCGGCAGATATGCCGCCATCGATTTCGATGAGCACATCCAAGCCACGCTCATCGATTGTTTGGCGCAGCGTCCGGACCTTGTCCAGTTGCTCTGGCATAAAGCTTTGGCCACCAAATCCAGGTTCAACGGACATGACAAGAACCTCATCAAAGTGCTCAAGCGTGTCCAACCACGGCTCGATCGGGGTGCCCGGCTTTATGGAGAAACCCGCGCGCACGCCCATGTTTCGAATCCTGTGGGCCAAAGCCACGGCAGCGTCCTTGTCCGCTACGGCTTCGACGTGGAAGATGATGCAATCAGCACCCGCCTTGGCGTATGTTTCTACCCATTTCTCGGGTTCTTCAATCATGAGATGCACGTCGAGAGTCTGGGGGGTGATGCCGTCTACGGTGGCGGTAATGTCCGGGCCGAACGACAGATTGGGAACGAAGTGACCATCCATGATGTCAACGTGGATCCAGTCCGCGTTGGCTACTGCACGGACTTCATCACCGAGCTGAGTGAAGTCAGCGGCCAAAATGGACGGAGCAATGATGGGACCAGACTTTTCTGCAGACATGTCACACAGCCTAGTCCCTTCACTCCTCCTAGTCCGCTACTCGGCGAAGGACAGCGAAAAACATTGCATCCGTGCCATGACGGTGCGGCCACAGCTGGGCAGACAGCTCGGAGCCAATATTGCCCATCTTCGGCAGCATGTCGCGGGCGTCGAGTTCCTCAATGTGGATCTCCGCCTCGCCACCGTGCTCAGCGAGTGCGGCATCGACAATCTCGCGGGTTTCGCGCAGGTCTGGCGAACACGTGGAATACACCACCACGCCGCCAGGGCGCACAAGTTTCAGAGCGGACTCAAGCAGCTCTGTCTGCAGGCGGGTGAGTTCAGCAATGTCGGACTCAGACTTGCGCCACCGTGCCTCGGGACGTCGGCGCAAGGCTCCGAGCCCGGAACAGGGGGCGTCGACAAGAATGCGGTCATACCCCGCTTCCAGTCCGGGAGTGCGCCCGTCGGCGGTGTGCACACGAACAGGCAAATCACCCACCGTCTTCTCCACGAGTTTCGCACGATGCGGTGAAACCTCCACGGCGTCAACGGTGGCGCTCTCGATACGGGCAATGGCGCCCATGAGCGCCGCCTTCCCACCGGGGCCCGCGCACAAGTCGAGCCAGCGGCCAGTGTCCTCGCCACTGAGCGGAGCTTCAGTTACCGCACGGGCAATGAGCTGTGATCCTTCATCTTGGACCGCAGCCATGCCCTGGCGTACCGGCTCCAGCGCACCCGGATCGCCCTGCTCAAGGTAGACCGCATAGGGCGAATACCGGCCTTCTTCGCAGCCGGTCATGAGCGCCAGCTCTTCCGCGGTGATCTCACCCGGGCGCGCGACGAGGTGAACGATGGGACGCTGCGAGTCCGCTTCCAGCGCCTGTTCAAGTTCGTCCGAATTCCCGAGCGCGCGTGCAAAGGATCGCGCAATCCACTCCGGATGTGCGTGGCGGAAAGCCGCCGCTGGAAGCTCACCCACTGGGGTGAGCTTATCGAACCACTCCTGCGCTGGGGTACGCGTGATGGTGCGCATGATGCCGTTAGCAAACCCCTTAGCCTTCTCCTGCCCCGCTGCCTCGACGAGGCGCACAGTGGTATCGACGGCAGCGTGCGCCTCCACGCGGGTATACAACACCTGGTAGGTTCCCAAGCGCAGTGCGGTCAACACCTCCGGGGCCATGGCCTCAAGGCCGCGGGACGCGCACTCAGAAATGACCGCATCGAGTACCCCTTCGGTACGCAGGGTGCCGTAGGTCAGCTCAGTGGCGAACGCAGCGTCCCGCCCACTGATCTTGTTAGCGCTCAAGGCCCTCGGCAGCGTGAGGTTGGCAAAGGCATCATCAGCATCGACGCGACGGAGCACGTCAAAGGCCACCGCGCGTGGCACATCCACTCCGCATCGGCGAGCCGACTGAATCAGTGAATCCGCCTGGGAATGGCGCGTGTCACGGCCTTCACCGCGTGGCCTACTTCCAGCATGTGCGCGCTGGCTGCGCCCACCTTTCGGCCGGCCACCGGACTTGCCGGAGCGCTGTCCACGCGAGTGCTGGGCACCGCGCTGGCCTGTGTTTCCTCGCTCTTTCCTGCCGCGGTCAGCGGGATCCCCGGACTTGCTTCGGGATCTGAATCCTCCGCTCATGAAAAGATCACCTCATCCTTGCCATCCTGAGTCATCTTGCTGCTGAGGCCCCTGCCCCAGTCGGCGGCGTTCATCATCTTCTTACCGGGCGGTTGAATCTGGCCCAAACGAACCGGACTGCTGCCGGTCCCCACGAGGACATCCTTCTTGGCCACGCGAACTTCACCAGGGCGAAGAGCGTTACTGGCGGAATCATTCTCTTCCGAGAACTGAGGTGCCGCCGTCACCGGACCAACCTTGAGACGGGATTCGCCCAGTAGCGTCCATGCGCCAGGGCCTGGGGTATGCGCACGGATGTGGCGATCAATGACGTCGGCAGGCGCCGCCCAGTCGATGCGGGCGTCCTCCGTAGCAATTTTGTGCGCGTAGGTGGCCTCCCCCTGCTGCGGCTTCGGGGTGATGCTGCCGTCCTCGAGACCATCCATCGTGCGCACGAGCAAGTCCGCGCCGGAATAAGCTAAGCGCGTAAGGAGATCATCAGCAGTATCGGTAGGCTGGATGGATTCTTCCACAGTGGCAAGAATGTCACCAGTGTCGAGGCCCTTGTCAATGCGGAACGTCGTGGCTCCTGTTTCCTCATCACCCGCAGCGATGGATGCCTGGACTGGGGCTGCACCTCGCCACGCCGGAAGCAGAGAAAAGTGCAGGTTCACCCAGCCGTGCGTGGGCACGTCGAGGAGATCCTCAGTAATGAGGTTGCCATAGGCCACCACTGGAATGGCTTCTGGCGAAAGCTCCGCCAAGCGTGCACGCAGCGCATCGCCGTCCTCAGTGCCGGCCTTGAGAGTGGTCGGGGTAAGCACCTCTATGCCGTGCTCTTCGGCCAAGGCCTTAACTGGACTGGGATGCAGACTGCGGCCACGTCCACGGCGGGCATCCGGACGGGTAATAACGGCAGCCACCTCGTGGCGCGAGGCAATGAGCTTCTCCAGCGCCACCACGGCAGGTTCAGGGGTTCCGGCGAAAACGATACGCACAGTAGGTCGTGTCTCTTTCTTGGTTAGGTATGGATCTAAGCGTTAAACCAATCCGCTTCGCGGATGGTCTTCATGGATTCTTTACGCAGGTCATCACTCAGGCGCTGCAGAAAGAGTACGCCGTCGAGGTGATCGGTTTCGTGCTGGATACAGCGAGCCATCAACCCAGACGCCACCATGGCGATCGGGCGGCCTGCTGTATCGACGCCGCGTACCCGCACGGTGTTGAAGCGCTCGGTCGGCTGCGAGATACCTGGGATGGACAGGCAGCCTTCGGTGCCCAACTGCGTCTCCTCCCCAATGGCCTCCCACTCCGGGTTCACTATGGCGCCGCGCAGACCATCCTGGTAGTGGGTGCAATCGAAGACGAAGATACGCTTGGTCAAGCCAATCTGGTTGGCCGCCAGCCCGACTCCACCGGCATCCTCCATGGTCTCAAGCATGTCCTGAGCTAGGCGCTCCAAGGACGGGCCGAAGTCGGTGATCTCATCGGCACGGGTGTTGAGGACGGGATCGCCATACAGGCGAACCTTGCGCACGGTCATGGTGAGTACTCCTCTTCGTTGGGGCGTTACAGACCGACAATAGTTCACGAGGCACCGCGCTTGGCGACGAGGCCCCCTCACCCCGTCTGCATCCTGCCCTATTCACCCCGCCAGCCCGTACCTCTCCGACTCCGACGGCATCAGCCAGTTAGCCGATGTTGATGGGATCGACCGCAATACGCAAGGGCAACACATCTTTGCGCGCGCTGCGTACCGCATTAGCCTTTCGCAAGGCTGTGCCGAGCTCCGCACGCGGTCCTAAAGGTGTGCGCACGAGCAGGCGCTGCGGCTCACCTCCCCTCTCCCGGTCATAGTCGCCCGGAAGGCTGACGCCGGGTGGGAGCGGTACAGGTCCCAGAAGCTCCGCGTGTTCTGGAAGCTCAGAGAGCTCAAGAAAGGCATCAAGGGAGGCATCGGCGCCATCGATGGCTGCCATATGAACAGCTGGCGGGAAACGTACTTCACGGCGGGCCTGCAACTCTGCGGCGGCGGCGCCTACCATGTCCCAACGTGCAAAGAAGCCGACCAAAGCCAGCTGGTCATCGGCGGCAACGATAACTACGCCACCATCCTGTGCGGGCTTGACGCGTGTTGCTGCTGCCGCCCATGTGGCGAGGGTGTCTTCCGTGGCGCGAAGATCCTGTCGGCCCAAGAGCGCTCCGGTCTCGACAAGAAGGGCCGCTCCATAGCGCCCGCCTTCCTCGATGCGTGGCTCCGCGCCGGGGGTGGCTATGACGAGCGCGGGTTCGCGGGCTATTTCGTCGATGACCTTGGAACCGCCCGACTGGATAACTCGCGTCTGCGGGAAGGCACGGCCCATCTCTTCCGCGGTGCGCTCAGAGCCCAAGACGATGGCTCGAAGCCGCGGTGAACCGCAGTCAGAGCAACGGTAATGTGTATCCACACGCCCGCACCAGCGACAAGTGGGCAAAGCAGCGGACTGGGTGTCGCGACCACCAGCGGACGGCAGGCCCAACGGCCCATTGCAGTGTCGGCAGCGCGCCGGGGAGGAACAGTTCCCACACGCCAGAATCGGCGCATACCCCTTGCGCGGAACCTGTACCAGCACTGGTTCGCCACGCTCCAAAGCAGCGCGTGTTGCCTGGAAGGCGGGCCCGGACACAGAGGTCGTTCCGCCCTGCATGTGCCTAGTGAGGTTCACGCCGAAGCGGCCTACCGGCACGATGTCGGGGCAGGAGGCTGCCACTGACTCCTCGGTCGGGAGAAGATCGTGCGCCCACCCGGACTCAACCAGCAACTGGGCTTCCGCTGTACGCGAATGCCCGGCGAGAATGAGGCTGCAGCTTTCTTGAGCAGAGCGAGTGCTGAGAACCTCGCGGGCATGGACATAGGGTTTGAGGTTGTCAACAAGGTTGTCGTCGCCATCGTTAAGGATGACGGCCAGCTGAAGGTCCTTGACCGGAGCAAATGCGGCCGAACGTGTGCCAATAACGATGCGGGATTGGCCCGTTAGTGCGGACAGGTAACGCCGATAACGCGCCTGAGGGCCAGTACTATGGGCCAACACCGTGATCTGCTTGGCGGACACATACTGACGGAAGGCCGCTTCCAAGCAGTCAAGATCACGCTGATCAGGTACGACGAGGAGCACTCCCCCGCCAGTGAGCGCCACGCTCGTTCCCAAGGCAGCCAGGGCATCGGCCCAGTCCGCGCCGGGCGCGATTTGCCAGGCAGCGCGGGCAATCTTGCCTTCCAGTACCGAATCGACGAAGGACTCGCCATGAACATAGTGCGACCACGCCGACAAGTCAGGATGCTCGGTAGTACCAAGTTCCTCCCACGGAGTCTCGAGATCTGCTTCTTCTGCCTTGGCATGGCGGGAAGGAATCGCGGTGCGGATAATGTCGGAGCGAACTCCGCCATAGCGCGCGGCTAATGACTCCACCAGGGCAGACATGGCCGGCGTATAGACCGCAAAAGGTGAGATTACGCGGTCGATGTAGCGTAGCGATCCATCGAACTCGGAGTCACTGCCGCGGGCGAGGAGGATGGCGTCGACAAGCCGGCCATTGAACCTAATCCTCACCCGAACACCCGGCTGCGCAACCTCCGAATCGGCCTCATCAATGAGGTAGTCAAAGGATCTATCCAGGTGTGCAACCCCTAATAAGGGCAACACCCGCGCGACCGGTTGATGGGCGGCGGGTGTCTTCTTGGGCATGGCGCCCGATTCTACAGGCCTGCGGCGCGGCGCAGTTCCTCGGCACGGGTGGTGTCCTCCCAAGGGAGATCAACGTCAGTACGGCCGAAGTGACCGTAGGCTGCAGTTGCGCTGTATAGCGGGCGAAGCAAGTCCAAATCACGAATGATGGCGGCAGGACGAAGATCAAAGACCTTGTTGACCGCGGCCTGAATGGCACTGTCGCTCAGTCCATTCTTTGCCGTGCCGAAGGTCTCAACGTAGAGGCCCACTGGCTTTGCACGGCCAATGGCATAGGCAACCTGCACCTCAGCGCGGTCAGCAAGCTCGGCTGCCACGATGTTCTTGGCCACCCACCGCATGGCGTACGCAGCGGAACGGTCAACCTTGCTCGGGTCCTTGCCGGAGAACGCGCCACCACCATGGCGGGCCATGCCGCCATAAGTATCGACGATAATCTTGCGGCCGGTCAGGCCAGCATCACCCATCGGGCCGCCAAGGATGAAAGATCCGGACGGGTTGATCAGTAACTCCGTGTCCTCGGTGTAGTACTTACTCAGGTTGGCATCGCTCACGACCCACTCCACCACGTTGGTGCGCAACTGTTCCATGAGCCAGTCCTGCGTCACGTCCGGATCATGTTGCGTGGAGATAACGATGGTCTCCAGGTGAGTAGGAACATCGTCCTCGTCATAGGCGAAGGTCACCTGGGTCTTACCGTCGGGGCGCAGGGAGGGCACGATGCCCTCCTTACGCACCTGGGTAAGACGGCGCGAGAGGCGGTGTGCCGTGGAAATAGGCAGCGGCATGAACTCCGGGGTTTCATTGGTGGCATAGCCGAACATGAGGCCCTGGTCACCCGCACCATACTGGTCATCATCCTCATAGGTTCCGGAACGCACCTCGGTCGATGCGTCCACACCAGCGCCGATTTCCTGGGACTGCTCACCAATGGCCACGTTGACACCGCAGGTGTGGCCATCGAAGCCAACATCGGAGGAGGTAAATCCAATGTCAACGAGGGTCTTGCGCACAATCTGCGGGATCTCCACGTACCCGGAGGTGCGAACCTCACCGACGACGTGGACCTGGCCAGTCGTCACCAAGGTCTCCACGGCGACGTGGGCGTCCGGGTCGGCCTCCAAAAGGGCGTCAAGAATGGCGTCCGAGATTGCGTCGCAAATTTTATCCGGGTGGCCTTCGGTCACGGATTCGCTGGTGAAGAGGCGTACTGCCTGAGAAGCTGATTCAGTCACACATAGTCCTTTAACTAGTACTGCGCGCCGTAAGGAAAAAAGAAACTGGGACGCAATGCCAGCTTGAAAGCCCGACGCGTTAACACTAGGCCATCGTAGACCAAGCAGTCTATATCTGCAAGAACGACCACTACTTCGCTAGCTTTTCATTCACAGCATCGAGAATCTGTGCCGCAACCACCTGTTTACTGCCGTGAGCGACCTCCAGCGGTTCGGCATTTCGGCGAAGAATCCAGCCGGCGCTCGTGGACTGTCCAAATACTTTGCCCTCACCCACTTCATTGGCCATGAGCACATCGCAGCCCTTTTTCTTGAATTTCTGCTGGGCGTACTCAAGCACACTCGTGTTTGCATCACCAGTTTCTGCAGCAAAGCCCACGATGACAGCATCTTTCTTGAGCTCACCGCCGTCACGGCGGGCTACAAGGCCCTTAAGGATATCCGGATTCTCCACCAGCTCGAGCTGCGCGAGTTGCTCGTCCGCAGCTCCCTTTTTCATCTTCGAGCCAGCAACAGTAGCTGGACGATAATCCGCTACAGCGGCCGCCATGATGACAACATCGGCATCAGCCGCGGACTCATTCATGGCCTTCTCCATGTCGCGCGTCGACGTCACACGGAGAATAGTCGCTCCCGACGGCACAGGAATTTCCTCGGTATTTCCAGCCACGATGGTCACGTCCGCGCCCCGCTGTGCAGCGAGCTCCGCCAAGGCGAAACCCTGGCGTCCGGACGATCGATTACCTATGTAGCGAACCGGATCGAGGTTTTCCTGGGTGCCGCCAGCAGAAACCACGACCTTACGGCCCTTCCAATCGAACGGAACGGGGTGGCCGGCAAGGACCGTACGTGCAAACTCCGCAATTTGGCTAGGTTCCGGAAGACGCCCAGCGCCGGTGTCCTTGCCGGTAAGACGCCCATGAGCGGGTTCCATAACAGTGATGCCACGGCGACGAAGCGTAGCAACATTGTCCTGCGTAGCCGGGTTAAGCCACATCTCCGTGTGCATGGCAGGCACAACGACGATCGGGCAGGTAGCCACGAGGACTGAGGCTGTTAGCAAGTCATCAGCACGGCCACCGGCCAAGCGGGCAATGAGGTCCGCAGTCGCTGGAGCAATGACGACGGCGTCGGCCTGCTGCCCCAAGGCCACATGCTGAACGTCATCCACAGCATCGAAAACCGTGGTCGACACTGGGTTCCCAGAAAGCGCCTCAAAAGTTGCTGCCCCAACAAAGTTGAGCGCGGGTTCGGTGGGAACCACGCGCACATCATCGCCATGCTCTTTGAAGTCACGAATGAGGTGGCAGGCCTTATACGCGGCGATACCACCCGCCACGCCGACAAGAATGCGACGCGGGTTGCTGGTCATGTCTGGGTTCTCCTGTACGTCATTCACTCGGACAATGTTACCCAAGACGCAGAAAACCCACCCGGGCATCCGCACACGATGCACAGGGTGGGTTACAAGGCGCGGCACCGGGCACTCACCCGCCTGCCGAGCGCTCAAGGAAGATTAGTTGCCTTCCTCGTGGTCTAGGAGACCGGCCTCAATTTCGCGCAGAGCGATGGACAGCGGCTTCTCACCCGGCTCCGGGGTCACCAGCGGTCCAACGAACTCGAATACGCCTTCGTCTTGTTCCTGGTAGTAGCTGTTGATCTGACGCGCGCGCTTTGCAGCGAAGATCACCAGTGCGTACTTGGACGAGACCTTGTCCAGGAGCTCATCGATCGGCGGGGCGGTAATGCCCGTCGGCGGATCGAAGACTGGCTCCGGCTTGACGGCCTCAGAATTAGCAGGTGTGGTCACGTTGGTCACATGCACCTTTACTGTTGATAGATGGTCAAAATCTTGGTCTATCCACGCAGGATAGCACTAATAGCAGCAACGGCCTCATCGAGGTCATTATTGACAACGACGTGGTCGAACTCCTTTTGCGCGGCAAGCTCCGTCTCTGCGGTCTGCAACCTGCGGTCGATAACGTCCTGGGGTTCGGTTCCCCGCCCAGTAAGGCGCTCAACCAGAACTTCCCATGACGGCGGGGCGAGAAACACGGTTTCCGCCTCCGGCATCGCCGCTTTGACGTTGCGGGCGCCTGCAAGATCAACCTCCACCAACACCGGGCGACCAGACGTCATGGCCTCCTGCACGGGCTGAGCCGGCGTACCGGAACGCTGCAAGCCGCCATGAATTTCTGCCCACTCGAGCATGTCTCCGGCGTCAATGTGCTCCTGGAAGGCCTCCGGGCTGACGAAGAAATAGTCAACCCCGTCGGACTCGCCAGGACGGGGTTGGCGCGTCGTCATAGAGACGCTGAAGTAGAGGTTGTCAATATCGTCACGCAGGCGCGAAACCACAGTGGACTTACCCACAGCAGACGGACCGGCCAGTACGACCAGCCGTCCGCGTGCAGTTTCGTCAGCCATTGCGCTAATTACTCGCCGTAGCCGAAACGCTCGAGCAGGGCGCGACGCTGACGGTCACCCAGGCCACGCAGGCGACGGGTCTGAGCAATCTCCAGGTCCTCCATGATTTCCTTGGCCTTGACCTTGCCCACCTTCGGCAGGGCCTCGAGGAGAGCAGAGACCTTGGTCTTGCCGATAATCTCGTCGGTCTCAGCCTTCTCCAGAACGTCCTGCAGGTTGGTCTCGCCGCGCTTCAGCGCAGCCTTAAGCTCAGCGCGAGCCTTGCGGGCCTCAGCGGCCTTTGCGAGAGCTTCCTTGCGCTGCTCATCAGTCAACTTGGGAAGGGCCACGGGTTTCCTCCGATTTCATTAGTGTGAACATTTTCGTCTGATGGCTAGCACCAGATTTTCGGTCCTCAGGGGTTTGTTTCCCCAGCGCGAAATAGCTTTTAGCATCTCCACGAACCGACTTCTGGCAATCCTAGCACTGGTCTGTACACGATGACGTAACCCGGCCCCCTTGTTCTAAAGGTTCCTGCACGTCAACGCATATGCCCTAAACAAAATACCAGGTAAACGGCGCGCTCGTTAATCGGGCGCGCCGCACACTTAATCCCGGAACTCCGCAGCCGTCGATATGACGGATTCACGCAGGTCAGCGACCTGTGGGCCATGTGAAAGAATGGCTCGTGACACGTTGGCAAACCCCAGTTCAGGCGCCGCCGCAGTCAGTGTACGGACGTCGTCAGGCGTGGCTCCCTGGGCGCCGACGCCTGGAAGCAGCACAGGACCATTTAATTGGTCTAGCTCGGGCGGCGTGTCGAGGGTCGCGCCAACGACCACGCCGAGAGCACCTACAGCCGCCCCGGCCGCCGTGTTGCGTTCTGCGAGCTCGTCCACAACGCGTTGGGCTACACTTCGCCCATCAACGCTTAATGACTGGAGGGCCACTGCTTCCGGATTTGAGGTCGCGGCAAGAACGAATACTCCCCTGCCTGTCGCCTCGGCAAGGTCAAAGACTGGATTCAGAGCACCAACGCCGAGGTAGGGCGACACCGTTACGGCGTCCGCACGCAGAGGAGAGCTCTCCCCCAGCCAGGCATCGGCATAGCCGGCCATGGTGGAGCCGATATCGCCGCGTTTGGCATCGGCCAGACTCAAGCAGCCCTGCTCACGCAGCGCCGCCAGGGCGTCCTCTAGCACTGCGAAGCCGCGGGAGCCGAAGCGCTCGAAGAAAGCCACCTGCGGCTTCACTATGGCTGCGGTGTCAGCAAAAGCCTCCACACACGTCATGGTGAAGGTGCGCAGGCCGTCAACATCGACAGTCAGGCCCCACGCCTCAAGTAGGTGTGGGTGCGGGTCAATGCCCACGCACAGACGTCCTCGCTCACGTCCGGCTGCGACAGCGCGCTCGCCAAAGGACGCGACAGTGCTACTTGGCTGGGGCATGCTCGAGCTCCTGAAGTGCGCGCACCTTGAGATCACCCTGGCGCAATGCTTCAATACCCTGCACCGCGGCAGTGACGCCCTGGACAGTCGTGACCAGCGGAACACCAACCGACACAGCGGCGGCACGGATGTCATAGCCATCGTGGCGGGCACCCGCGGAACCAGCTGGGGTGTTGAGGATGAGGTCCACCTTGCCGCCGAGGATGGCATCAACGATGGACTCCTCGCCGTCCTTGGCCTCCGAAACCTTCGTAGCGACCTCACACTCCACACCATTGCGACGCAACATCTGCGCAGTGCCATCGGTGGCCACGATGGTGTAGCCCATATAGGCCAGACGCTGGATCGGGAAAATCAGGGTGCGCTTGTCACGGTTAGCCACGGATACGAAGACCGTGCCCTCCGTTGGCAGCTCACCGAAGGCCGCCGTCTCACCCTTGGCGTAGGCCGCGCCGAAGTTATCGGCCAAGCCCATCACCTCACCAGTGGACTTCATCTCTGGGGACAGCAGGGTGTCCAGCAGCTGTCCATCTGGGCGGCGGAAGCGGTTGAACGGAAGGACGGCTTCCTTCACCGCAATCGGGTGCTCCAGCGGGAGGGATCCGCCATCGTAGTTGGACGGGATGATGCCTTCTCCACGCAATTGCGCAATGGAATCACCCAGCATGACGCGCGCGGCAGCCTTGGCCAGCGGAACACCCGTGGCTTTGGACACGAACGGCACGGTACGGGAGGCACGAGGGTTAGCCTCAATGACGTACAGAGTGTCGTCCTTGAGGGCGTATTGAACGTTCATCAGACCCTTGACGCCAATGCCGTGCGCTAGTCGACGCGTCGATTCACGCACCTTCTCAATATCCTGCGGGCCAAGCGTCATCGGCGGGAGCGCGCACGAGGAGTCACCGGAGTGGATGCCGGCTTCCTCAATGTGTTCCATGACGCCGCCCAGGTAGACCTCCTCGCCGTCGCACAGCGCATCGACGTCGATCTCGATGGCGTTATCAAGGAAGCGATCCACCAAGACGGGGTGATCGGAGGTGATTTCGGTAGCGCGGTCGATGTAGTCACGCAGGGAGCCCTCGTCATAGACGATCTCCATGCCGCGTCCACCCAGCACGTAGGACGGGCGGACTAGCACCGGGTAGCCAATGCCAGCGGCAACCGCGCGGGCCTCGTCAAAGGACGTGGCGGTACCGAAAGCCGGGGCCGGCAGCTCGGCTTCTTCCAGAACCTTGCCGAACTCGCCGCGGTCCTCTGCCAGGTCAATGGCAGCAGCGGAAGTGCCCACCACCGGTACGCCCGCAGCGGTGAGGCGCTCTGCCAGGCCGAGCGGGGTTTGGCCACCGAGCTGGACGATGACGCCGGCGACCTCGCCGGACTGCGACTCAGCGTGGTAGACCTCCATAACGTCCTCGAAGGTCAACGGCTCGAAGTAGAGACGATCCGCGGTGTCGTAGTCCGTGGACACGGTCTCGGGGTTGCAGTTGACCATGACGGTCTCGTAGCCCTTGCGGGAGAGCTCCAAGGCGGCATGAACGCAGGAGTAGTCAAACTCGATGCCTTGACCAATGCGGTTCGGGCCGGAGCCCAGGATGATGACTTTGCCCTTGGAACCGTCCGCGCTCTCGCGGACCTCGGACTCGGCGTTCGGGTCAAGCTCATAGGTGCTGTAGTGGTACGGGGTCTGTGCCTCGAACTCGCCTGCACAGGTATCGACGGTCTTGTACACCGGACGAATCCCCAAGGACCAGCGAAGAGAACGTACGCCGTCTTCACCGGCAAACTCTGGGCGCAAGGCGGCAATCTGGGCGTCGGACAGGCCAAAGACCTTGGCGCGGCGAAGCAGCTCGGCATCGAGCACGGGGGCATCGACAAGCTCGCTCCGGAATTGAACCAAGGCCTCGAGCTCGGCCAGGAACCACGGGTCGAGCTTGGAGTGCTCATGCAGCTGCTCCACGGTAGCGCCGAGGCGGAAAGCCAACTCAATGTCGTACATGCGGCCCTCGGTCGGGCGCTCGAGATCCTTGAGTACGGCATCCAGGTCAGTGGCGCGCTCCCCAGCGAAGTACTCGTCCGGCTGGGTCCAGAAACCGGCCTGCTTGCCCTCCAGCGAACGCATCACCTTGTTAAGGCCGGAAATGTAGTTGCGGCCAATGCCCATGGCTTCACCCACCGACTTCATCGTCGTGGTCAAGGTGTCATCGGCACCCGGGAACTTCTCAAACGCAAAGCGCGGAGCCTTGACAATGACGTAGTCCAACGTCGGCTCAAAGGCCGCTGGGGTCACGCCGGTGATGTCGTTGCGAACCTCATCGAGGGTGTAGCCAATGGCGAGTTTGGCGGCCAGCTTCGCAATGGGGAAACCGGTGGCCTTGGACGCCAGCGCAGAGGAGCGGGACACGCGCGGGTTCATCTCAATGGTAATGATGCGGCCGTCCTGAGGGTTGACGGCGAACTGAATGTTGCAACCGCCGGTGTCAACGCCGACCTCACGGATGATGGCGATGCCCTGGTCACGCATCTTCTGGTACTCGCGGTCGGTCAGGGTCAGCGCCGGGGCTACGGTGACGGAGTCACCGGTGTGCACGCCTAGGGCGTCGACGTTCTCGATTGAGGCGATGACCACGACGTTATCGTCGCCGTCACGCATGAGCTCGAGTTCGAACTCCTTCCAGCCAAGTATGGACTCCTCGATGAGCACGTTGGCCTCTGGCGATGCTGCGAGACCGCCGCCGGCGATGCGCTCCAAATCCTCCTCGGTAAAGGCCAGACCGGAGCCCAAGCCGCCCATGGTGAAGGACGGTCGCACGACAACCGGCAGACCCAACTCGGCCACGGTCTCGTGGACTTCTTCCATGGAGTGGCACACGCGGGAACGAGCCGACTCACCGCCGATGGAGGCAACAATGTCCTTGAACTTCTGGCGGTCCTCACCGCGCTCAATTGCGTCAATGTCCGCGCCGATGAGCTCGATGTCGTACTTGTCCAAGATGCCGAGGCGATCCAGCTGAACCGCAGCGTTGAGAGCGGTCTGGCCACCAAGGGTTGCCAGCACGGCGTCGATGGGGTGGCCTTCTTCCTTTTCCTTCAGGAGGATCTTCTCAATGAATTCCGGCTCGATGGGCTCGACGTAGGTGTGGTCAGCGAACTCCGGGTCCGTCATGATGGTGGCCGGGTTGGAGTTGACCAGCGTCACGCGCAGGCCTTCTTCCTTCAGGACGCGGCACGCCTGGGTGCCGGAGTAGTCGAACTCGCAGGCTTGGCCGATGACGATCGGGCCGGAGCCGATAACCAGGACGTGATTGATGTCGGTGCGCTTTGGCATAAGTTTCTTCTTCCTTTTCCTGGTTGCGGTTTACTTGTTCGGGGACTTTTCGGCCATAAGCTCGATGAACTGGTCAAAGAGCGAGTTGGCATCGTGGGGGCCAGCAGCAGACTCCGGGTGGTACTGCACCGAGTAGGCCATCCCATCCTTGAGGGCAACGCCTTCAATGGTGTTGTCGTTCAGGCAGGTGTGGGAGACGATGGCTGGGCCGAAGTCGGTATCGAATTCCTCGCCGGCAGGGTCCTCCTTGCCAGACGGGCTGGCCAGGGCGAAGCCATGGTTCTGGGACGTGATGTCAATCTTGCCGGTGAGCTGGTTGCGCACCGGCACGTTGATGCCGCGGTGTCCGAACTTGAGCTTGTAGGTGTCCATGCCCAGCGCGCGGCCGAGAATCTGGTTACCAAAACAGATGCCGAAGAAGGGGTACTTGGCGGCGAGGATGTCACGGACGACCTCCACCATGGCGTCGGCCGTAGCCGGGTCACCCGGGCCGTTGGAGACGAAGACACCGTCTGGGTTGTACTGCGTGATCTCCTCAAACGGAGTATTGGCCGGAACGACGATGGTTTCGATGCCGCGCTGCGCAAAGTTGTTCGGCGTAGCGGTCTTCACGCCCATGTCGTAGGCAACGACGGTGTAGCACTTCTCCCCGACTGCCTCAATGGTGTAGGGCTTATCCGTGGAGACCTCCTCAGAGAGATCCAGGCCAGCCATAGACGGTTGGTTCTTGACCTCCTCGATGAGCTCCGCAACGTCCCTCTCAGCGGCTTCGCCGGAGAAGAGACCGGCCTTGATGGAGCCGTGGTTGCGCAGGTGTCGCACCACGGTACGGGTGTCGATTCCGCTGATGCCGATGATGCCTTGCTTTTCCATCTCCTCCGGCAAAGTACGCGCAGCGCGCCAGTTGGAGACGCGGCGTGCCAGGTCGCGGATGACGAGGCCGGCGACCCAGATCGTGTCCCCGTGGGACTCATTGTCCTCGTCATTCCAGCCGGTGTTGCCGATCTGCGGGGCAGCGGTCACGACAATCTGGCGGTGGTACGACGGGTCCGTCATGGTTTCCTGGTAGCCGGTCATGGCGGTGGTGAAGACGGCCTCGCCCAGGGTGGTGCCAGTCGCGCCGAAGCCGTGGCCGCGGAAGGTGCGGCCATCAGCGAGTACCAGGATGGCGGGAATGGGCTGGGCGCTTGACGACGCCTCACCGGTCGCGGTTGCAGAAGAAGTTTCTGTGGAAGTCACTGTGTGGTGGCCTTTCAGTATGTAGCACTAGGTGCTCGTGGTGTCTCTAAGTAACTATTGTCCCGAGTGGTCGGCGGCGAGGTCATACGTCACCGCGCCGCGCAGAATGGTGTGGGTCACGCGCGCGCCGAATTCCTCGCCCTCATAGGGGTTGTTGTCCGATTTAGAAGCCAGGCGGGTGGAATCGGATACCCACGAGTGTTTTGGATCGACGATGGTGAGGTTGGCTGGCTCGCCCACGGCGATGGGGCGGCCGTGGCCAGGCAGACGGGTGATTTCGGCTGGACGCTCAGACATGACGCGGGCAACGAAGCGCCAGTCCGCGAGCCCGGTAGCGACGAAAAGCTTGGCGATGACCGCGAGGGAGGACTCCAGCCCCAGCATGCCGGGCTTTGCGTTCTCGAATTCGACGCACTTGTCTTCGCTTCCGTGCGGGGCATGGTCGGTGGCGACGACGTCAATGAGGCCGTCGAGAAGCGCCTGGCGCAGCGCCAAGGTATCTGCTTCCTCGCGCAGCGGCGGGTTCACGCGGAAGACACCGTCATAGGTCACGAGCTTCTCATCGGTCATGAGCAAGTGGTGCGGGGTGACCTCGGCAGTCAGTGGAATGTCCTGCTCCTTCGCCCACTTGAGCAGCTCGACGGTGCCCTTGGTAGACGCATGGCAAATGTGCATGCGGTTGCCGTAGTCACGGGCCAAGAGTGCGTCGCGGGCGACAATGGATTCTTCCGCCACGCGCGGCCATCCGCGCAGGCCCAGGCGTGCAGCGACCTCACCCTCGTTGGCGGAAGCACCTTCGGTCATGCGGTGATCCTCAGCGTGCTGTGCCAAGAGAACATCAAGGCCCTTGGCGTACTCCAGGGCGCGACGCATGAGCTGCGGGTCCTGGACGCACTTTCCGTCATCGGAGAACATGCGCACCTTGGCATCAGACCGCGCCATCATGCCAAATTCGGTGAGCGTCTTGCCTTCAAGGCCCTTGGTGATAGAGCCAACAGGGTGGACATCACACAGGCCGCGGGCCTGGCCCTTGGCCCAGACAGACTCAGCGATGATGGGCTGGTCGGTCACGGGCGAGGTATTCGCCATGGTGAACACGGCGGTGAAGCCGCCCTTGGCAGCGGCACGCGAACCAGTCTCAATGGTCTCGGTGTCCTCACGGCCGGGCTCGCGCAGATGAACGTGCATATCCACCAAGCCTGGAAGGAGGACATGACCGCCAGCATCAATGGTGCGGTCTGGCGCGGCGCCGCCCGTTGCATCGTTCGTGGTGCCCACCGCTGTGATAATGCCGTCCTTGATGAGGACGCTTGTCGGCTCACCTTCGCCATACGGGCGGACATTGGTGATGAGCAGGGTGCCGTCCGCGGGTGCAGACAGCGCGCCGGTGTCAGGATAAGTAGTCATATCTCAGTATCTCCTCGTCTAGATTCCGGCGTTCTCGCCATTGGTAAGCAGCGTAAACAAGGTGGCCATGCGCACGTGGACGCCGTTGTTAACCTGCTGAAGCACGGCCGCATTGTCATAGTCCGCCACGGCGTAGTTGATTTCCATGCCGCGGACCATCGGGCCTGGGTGCATGATGATCGCATCCTTCTTCATCGCGGCCGCGCGATCCTTGGATAGACCATAAAGGGAGGCGTATTCACGATGAGACGGGAAGAAACCACCGTTCATGCGCTCGGCCTGCACGCGCAGCATCATAACGACGTCTGCATCAGCCACCTCGGCATCGAGGTCGTGTGAGACGCGCACCGGCCAGGTATCTACCCCATAGGGCAGCAGCGTCGGCGGCGCAACGAGGGTGACCTCAGCGCCCAAGGTGGAGAGCAAATCCACGTTGGAGCGCACCACGCGGGAGTGCAGGCAGTCACCGACGATGGTGACCTTAAGGCCTTCAAACCCCGTGCCGCCCGCGGAGCGCTCGGTATCGAGGTTGAGGCGTTGGCGCATCGTGGTGGCGTCGAGAAGCGCCTGCGTCGGATGCTGGTGCGAACCGTCTCCGGCGTTGATGACGCTCGGCCCCTGTCCATCCGGAGCGACCCAGCTGGCCAGCTGCTGCGCAGCACCCGAGGACGGGTGGCGAATGATGATGGCATCCGCGCCAATCGAGGTCAGCGTCAAGCCGGTGTCCTTGAGGGACTCGCCCTTCTTCACGGAAGAGCTCGACGCAGAGAGGTTGATGACATCCGCAGACATCCACTTGCCGGCCGTCTCGAAGGACGAGCGCGTACGAGTGGAGTTTTCGTAGAACAGGGTAAAGACCGTGCGGCCACGCAGAGTGGGAAGCTTTTTAACCTCGCGCCCATCAAGCGCCTCACGAAAGCGATCCGCTTCATCCATGAGCGCCAGAATCTCCTCAGCGCTCAAGTCAGCAATGTTGATGAGATGTTTCATTTAGGCCTCCTTGCCGGGCTGTGCCGACTCGACCGAACGGGTGAGCACGACGGCGTCACGGCCGTCGATTTCGGCGTTGTAGACGGTGACGTCCTCATCACGCGCGGTGGGAATGTTCTTGCCCACATAATCGGCGCGAATGGGAACCTGGCGGTGGCCGCGATCCACCAAGACCGCGAGCTGGATGATGTCGGGGCGGCCGATATCCGCCAACGCATCGAGCGCGGCGCGAATCGTGCGGCCGGAATAGAGCACATCATCCACGAGGATGACGGTGGTGGCGTTGATACCACCGTCCGGCACAGTAGTGGGCTTAAGCGCGCGGTGTGGGCGCGAATAAAGATCATCACGGTACAAGGTGATGTCGAGAGAACCCCAGGGAACCTCTACCCCGGAGAATTCCTCTATTTTTTCAGCAAGGCGCTGGGCTAGTGGCACGCCACCAGAGGGAATGCCAAGGAGAATGACTCGCGATGAGTCACTCGAATCCAACGCGGTTTTTTCAATGATCTGGTGCGCGATGCGTGCGACGGTGCGCGCGACGTCTGATGAGCTCAAAAGCTCATTGGACTCCGCGTGAATGTCGGTTTCACTCATCGTGACCTCCTTCCCCGCCTCACAGTGCGGTCTTTAAAGGATGTCGGACAATGGTTAGAAAGACTGTCTATGCTTGAAAGTCAGCACCAACCTTAGCACTTTTTCCGTGCACTGTTGAAGGCTAAAACCCAGCCTTCATGCCCCACTATCCTTAAGGCAGGTTGTCCACTAGTGAGTTTCACCACCCAGCACGTTGTTCCAGCATCACGCGAGGAGGTGTGGCGGTGGCACGAGCGTCCCGGGGCACTCCTTCGATTGAACGCACCGTTTGGTGTCATGACTCCCATCCGCCAGGCAGAGTCTCTAGCCACCGGCACGTCGATACTGGGCCTGCCGGGCGGGCTGAAATGGGTCGCCCGCCATGACTTGGCGGGTTACCAACCGCAGAAGTCCTTCGCCGACGTGTGCGTCAACGCCCCTTTCCGCGTGCTGGCGAACTGGCGTCATGAGCATCTCTTCGAAGATCACCCGGACGGCACACTGATCACGGACAAGGTTCATACCCGCATCCCCTCCGCGGCCGTCAGGTCCACGTTTGCCTACCGCCAGCATCAGCTCATCGAGGACTTCCGGTTCGCACAGCGCTTGGGCGCGCTGAACGATAATCCTCTGACCATCGCCCTCACCGGTTCCCACGGCACGGTGGGCAAGGCCGTCGCAGCACAGCTCACTACGCTCGGCCACACCGTCATCCCCTTGGTTCGCGCCACTCCGAGCGTGGGCGAGCGCCTGTGGCGGCCACACTTACCTGCCAAGAACCTGCTGGAAGGCGTGGACGTGCTCATCCACTTGGCTGGCGAGCCCATCTTTGGCCGCTTCAACAGCTCCCACAAACAGGCCATTCGGAATTCGCGCGTGGGCCCAACACACCTGCTGGCACAGGTCGCCGCCGAGACCACATCACTCAGTGCCATGGTCTGTGCTTCGGCGATTGGTTTCTATGGGCCTGACCGCGGTGATGAAGAACTGACGGAGAATTCCGCGCGTGGCGAGGGGTTCCTCGCCGACGTGGTGGAAGCTTGGGAGCATGCCTGTGCGCCGGCGGTTGCTGCCGGTAAACGCGTGGTGAACATGCGTACCGGAATCGTCCAGTCCGGAAACGGCGGGATGCTCCCGCTGTTGCGTGCGCTGTTCTCCACGGGGTGTGGCGGCGCTTTTGGCAAGGGCGAGATGTGGTACAGCTGGGTTGCCCAAGATGACCTCGAGGATATGTACGTTCGTGCCGCCCTGGACCAGAGGTGGCAGGGCCCCATCAACGCCGTCTCCCCGACCCCGGTCCGCAATCGCGACTATGTCGCTGCTCTGGGCTCCGAGCTGCACCGCCCCACCATCATTCCGATTCCGGAGCTAGGCCCCGCCGTGCTCCTAGGCAAGGAAGGCGCCCGTGAGCTTGCCCTGGCCAACCAAAAGGTAATACCCGCCAAGTTAGACGAGTTAGGGCATGTTTTCCGCTACCGCGAGGTAGACCAAGCGCTTGCCCATGAATTGGGCGGCGAGGAGCTCTTCTAGGCCCCACCCGCTCACCCGGTACCCATGCCTCCGGTAGGGTCGGGGCCGTAAAGAAAATTAAGGCTCAGAAACTAGCGAAGTGAGTGAGAGAAAGAAAGTGACTGACGCGACCAATCAGCAAGAAGCGCAGCAGCGCGAGCTGCTGCCTGACACCCCCGTGGAGGATGTGACCCTCGAGCGCATCGCGGAGATCTTTGATTCCGAGGGCTTGGAATACCGCATCGAAGAGCAGAAGACGCAGGACTCTGGAACCGTTACTCTCCTGCGCACTGGCTTCTCCAATGCGGCGATTGCTTTCCAACTCATCGGTTCCTCCCTCATCGTGGATTCCGTGTGGCGCGGTTCGGTTCCCGCTTCCGAAGGCCCCGCGCTGCTGATGCACATCAACTCGTGGAATCAGGATCACTTCACGCCCACGTTCCGCTTCTTTGAGGCCCCAGATAACGCCCTAGCAGTCTCCGGTGCCCGCGAGTTGGACACAACCCACGGTGCTTCCCGCAACCAGCTAGGCGCCTTTGTGATGTCCACCTTGGATGCCATCCTGCAATCCTTCGAATGGATTGAACAGCAGTACCCGCAGCTTGTGACCTGGAAGGAGCACAACCATGACTAATCCTGCCAAGGACCCGAACGCTTTGCCTGACGTCACGCTCGACCGTGTCATCGCCGCAATGAAAACTTTCGACATCGAGCTTGAACCGGTGACCGGTCGCACCGATGCCGCCACCGCGAACCTTAACGGCCTGCCCTGCATGTTTGCGGTGCTCGACAGCGTGGCCATTGTGCGCTGCGATGTGCCTACCGACGCCGAGTATGCCAAGGCAGATGCTGGCCTCTTCCTGGCTGCTAACCAGATTAATTCCGTGGCTATGGGTGCAAGCGCCGTGATCACAGACTTTGACGGCATGCTGCTCGTGCGCACCGAGTCCGATATTCCATGCGCTGCCGGTATGAATGACGAGCAACTGGCTTCTGCTCTGCGCGCCTCCGTTGACGGCGTCATCAATGCCCAGAACGCAATGGTTGCCGCCGCTGAGGAGATGGCGAAGCTTGGCTCCGAGTCTGCTGCTCAGGCGGGCGAGGGCAACACCGAAAGCGCCGAGTAGTGACTGACCTTCACGCTATCGAGCCGGTGAGCATTGACAGGCTCGCCGAGCTGTGTGAGATCATCGACGCCGACTATGCCATCATTGAAGCCCCGCGAGCTGATGTCGAGGTAGATGCGTACGCTGACGACGTTGACTTACACCGCGTCCTGCAAACCGGCATCCCGCACATTGCGGTGCATTGCGACCTTAGCGAAGACGGCGACGTCCTCAGCACCTTTGCCACATGGGAGGGCACGCTTGCTGCCGTTGAGGAGGAAGCGGTGGCCGCAACCGTGGCCGAGCTCAACTGGGCCAGTGTGGCGCCGACCGTAAGTTATCTGGTGAGCGGCGACGAGGACGACAAGGCTGGTGCGCCCGGAGAGATCCAGCTTTGTGCCAACCGCGCCATGGCCGTAGGCGAGGGCCTGTCTTTGGGCCAGCTGGGGCACTTCTTGCTGAGCTCATTGGCTAGTTTCGCCGAGATCTTCGATGTCATCGCTGAGCGCTTCCCGCAGGCCGTGACGTGGAATGACTCGCAGGAACAGGAGACAGAGGACAAACTATGAGTGCAGACCCTTACGAGATTCTGGCTGGTTCTCCCCTGCCCGAAGTTACTCGCGACCGCGTGCTGACCTTGCTCACCGGGACGGAGCTCGCTATGTCCGCAACGGCCCAGCCCGACGACGGCGCAGTAGTCGTGGCTCGCCTCAACGACTTGGATTGGGTCATCTCTGTTGAAGACGAACTGGTACGCCTCGAATGCGTTCTGCCCACGCAGCTAGACGCTGAGGTAGTTTCGCTGTTCCACGTGCTGTGCAATGAGTTTAATTCCAGCGCTTTCGACGGCCGTGCGCTCGTTGGTACTGCTGAGGGCATGGTGGAATTGCGCGGTGACGCGTGTTTCGTCACCGCTGTGGGCATGACTGATGACCAACTATTCCATGCCCTCAACCTAGGCATTATCAGTGCCCAAGAGGCATTGTTGTCCGTGCTGGATACCTTTAACGACACCGTCCGCGGGCTTGCGGGCGGTGTGCCGGGTGACGAGGCTTAGTCGGCCTCTTCGATGCGCTGGCGCTCGACTTCTGGGTCGAAGTCGGGTGCCGGCCACTCAAGGTCCACGTGCCGCAGGAGATCCACGATGAGGAACTTCAGCGCCATGCGGGCGTATTTCTTATTGTCAGTGGGGATGACATACCAGGGGGCATAGTTTTCATCGGTGCGCTGGATCGCGTCCTGGTAGGCCTCCATGTATTTATCCCAGTACGCGCGCTCCTCGACGTCCGACGGGTCATACTTCCAGAACTTATCCGGGCGCTCGGTGCGCTCGAGAAGGTTCTCTTTCTGCGCTTCCTTAGAGATGTGCAGGAAGATTTTGATGACCTTGACGCCCTTGGCCGTCAGGTCCAGCTCGTAGTCACGGATCGCCTCAATGCGGCGATCAACTTCCTCTTCGTCGACCCACTCATGCACACGCTGGATGAGCACATCTTCGTAGTGCGAACGGTCGAAGGCCACAATCTGTCCGGGTGTGGGATCGTGTTTGCGGATACGCCACAAGAAGTCGTGCTCCAGCTCCTCATCGGTAGGTTTGCCGAAACCAACCGTCGTTGTGCCCTGCGGGTCGAACGTACTCAGCACGTGGCGAATGGCGCCGCCTTTGCCAGAGGTGTCCATACCTTGCAGAACGATGAGTGCAGCTGGTGCGTCTTCACCGTAGGCGCGGCCGTTGGCGAAGAGGCGTTCCTGCAGCTCGTACAGTTCATCGTCATACTTAGAGAAGCGATCGTCGAGCTCATCCTTATCGCCGTCGAACCCCGGCGTGGAGGAGGGATCCACGGAGTCGATCTGAAAATTCTTGCCTGCGCGCAGGTTCAGTGCGTCTTCGATCTTGAATTTCGCCATAGCGACCAGCTTACAGAGACCGCCGCCACAGCAACACCAGCCTTTACTCGCCTACGCAGCCAAAGCTATAAGGCCACGAATGAGCGCACTCAAGGAACCCAAGCTCGCCACCGTTAAGGAAAGCTTGCGTGCCTTCTCTCGGGAGACCCGCCCTGCAATCGACGTGCCCACCTTGATGCCGATGAACATGCCGATGATGCCGAAAGGCCACACCAACCAGTGCAAACCTTCGAAGCCACCAGCCCCTAAGAAATACTTGGTCACTACGGAGAAAAGCCCCCCGATGAAGAAACAGGGCTGCAAGGTCGCGGCGTAGACCGACTGCGGCCACCGCGCCGCCTGGGCATACACCGTGATGACCGGACCGGCCACGCCTGCCAATGTGTTAGTGAAACCACCGAGGATGCCAGCAGATATCGCTGGCCCGGTTCCATGCAGCTCGGGGACAAAACGCCGTCCGAAGGACACCACGCCGAGCGCACAAAGCAGCGCGCCGCCCACCAACACGAGGAGGCTCGCGGTATCAATCCGTGCAATGAGAAGTGCCGCCGGGATCGAGCCCAAAACCATGAAGGGGCCGATGCGCAGCCACTTGTGCCAATCCACATCAGCGCGCATGGAATACGTGGTTAAGGCTGCGTTGATGCAGGCCAGAACGTTCGTGACCATAATGCCTTCCACCGGCCCCAACATGAGGGTCAGAATGGGCCCACCGATGAGTCCGAGGCCCATGCCGGAGACGCGCTGCAAACACGATCCCACCGCGACGATAAGAAGGATGGCAAAGGGAAGTGCTACGACACTCACCGCGCTTAACCTCGGTAGCGCTTCATGACAGCCTCTGCGACACGCTCCGGGAACATGCCAGTCACATCGCCACCATACTTCGCCACCTGTTTACACAACGAGGAGGAGATATAGCCGTACTTCTCATCGGTGAGGAGGAAGACAGTATCGATGCCGGAGAGACGACGATTCATCTGTGCCATGGGCAGCTCGTATTCATAGTCCAGTGAGGACCGCAGGCCTTTAACGATCGTGTCCACGCCGTGGGCGCTGGTGTAGTCCACGAGAAGACCGCTCCACCACTCGACCTCGATGTCAAGCGAGACAGTGTCACGGATGAGCTCGACGCGCTCTTCTACGGTGAAGAGTCCAGAAGGCTTATCTGGGTTGGCGGTCACAAGTACCGTGACTTTGTCGAAGAGCTCTGCAGCGCGGGTAAAGACATCGACGTGCCCCAGCGTGATGGGGTCGAAAGAACCAGGGCAGACGGCATGAGTGGGCATGATGTTAGTTCTCCTCGCTTCGGTGATAGATAGCCATGTCAAAGCGCGCAATACCGAAAGTGCGCTTCTTCAATTTTTGGCCGGTCGGCTCAAAACCCTCCGGCCACTCAGTGTGGGGCGAATCCACGTGCCGTTCGATGACGACAATTGCAGCGTCATCGAGCACGGGTTCAATCGCGTCCAGAAGCCCGTCAACGTCGTCGAAGTCATAGGGAGGATCCGCGAGAACAATGTCGAAGTAGCCGCGCGGTGCGGTGGCCAGATACGTTGAGGCTTTCATTTCCCGCACGTCCACGCGGGGGTGCTTCACCACGCCAATGTTGTGTCGAATCACCTTGACCGCAGCGGGGTTATGTTCCACCAGAACGACCTCCTCCGCACCGCGGCTGGCGGCCTCAAGGCCCAACGCACCGGAGCCAGCAAAGAGATCGAGCACACGGGAATCCACGAAACCCCAGCGCACATCGAGAGATGAAAAAAGGCCCTCGCGGGCACGGTCGGAAGTTGGCCTCGTCCCAGACTCGGGCACCTTGATGGTGCGCCCGCGGGCTTCCCCAGCGATGATTCTCGTCATGGCCTCTACCCTATCCCCCCAAAGTCCAGCGTCGGGAGATGTCCCCCTAATTCTTTTCTAGGAAACCCTGCTCGTCCGCGGTGAGATTCTGGGTAAGCTCTTCGGCAAGCTGGGGGTTGCGCTCCACCATCGCAGCGGCATCGTTGTGCGTACGCTCGACAATCTCACGGTCATTGCTTAAGTCCAAGAGTTTGAGTGTGCGTTTCGTGCCTGACTGCAGGGTTCCGAGGATGTCGCCCTCGTGGCGCTGCTTGAGGTCCAGTTCTGCCAAGTCAAAACCAGATGGGGTATCCGCAATGGCGGACACGCGCCGATAGGATTTAGAGTTCGGCTGCGCCGTCGTGTGCAACAAGCACACCGATTCATTGCCGCCTCGGCCCACACGCCCGCGCAGCTGGTGCAGCTGGGACACGCCGAAATTCTCTGATTCACGGATGAGCATCACCGTGGCATTCGGCACGTCCACGCCGACCTCAATCACCGTGGTGGCCACGAGGATGTCGATCTCTCCCCGCGCGAACCTGGCCATGACCTCGTCCTTGTCTGGCATTTTGCCGTGCAGCATCTCCACGGTCAGCCCCCTAAAGGGCAGGTTGCGCAGCTGAACGGACATCTGCTCGACTCCTCCCTCGCCGTCGATGCGAGGGCACACGATATAGGCCTGGTGGCCTTTCTCTACCTCTTCACGGATGCGTTCGATTGCGCGGCGGACCCATTCCGGCTTCCATTCCGGCACCACCGCGGACAAGATGGGCTTGCGCCCACCCGGTAGTTCCTTAAGAGTTGAGACGGCAAGGTCACCAAAGACTGTCATGGCGATGGTGCGAGGAATCGGTGTTGCGGTCATGACGAGCAGGTGCGGGCTTGTTCCCTCCCGCGTCTTGGTTCGCAGACTGTCACGCTGCTCCACACCAAAACGGTGTTGCTCATCAACGATGACGAGGCCGAGGTCGAAGAACTCAACAGTGTCTTGGATGATGGCGTGGGTGCCGATGACGATATCGGCTTCGCCAGAGACAATCTCCAGAAGGGCTTGGCGCTTGTCCGCGGTTTTCATCGAGCCTGTAAGCACGGTGACGGTGACGCCCTCGGGAACGCTTGTGCTTATCGACGCCCCATGTTGCACCGCCAGCACTTCTGTTGGCGCCAGTAGCGCTGCTTGTTTACCGGCGTCAACTGCCTGCAGCATCGCGCACGTGGCTACGAGGGTCTTGCCGGAGCCAACTTCGCCCTGCAACAGTCGCATCATGGGAACGGTTCCGGACAGGTCTTCGTCGATTTCACCAATGACGCGACGCTGGCCATCGGTAAGCGCGAAGGGAAGCTCCATGAGCAGCTCATCGCGGTAACCATCGATGATGGCTGGCATCGATGGTGCCGTGCGGGCCTTGACATCACGCTGGCGCAACGCCATGACGAGTCCGATGGACAGTGCCTCGTTGTACTTGAGACGCTGAATCGCCCGCTCCGGCCCCTGTGGACCAGGCTCGTGGATTTCACGCACAGCCTGATCCAGAGTCACCATCATGCGGTAGTCCAGCGGCTCCGTGATTGGTGGGGTGTTCTCCAGTACCTTGTGAATTGCCCCCATGACGTACCAGGAGGTGGCTGTGCCGCTGGCCGGATACACGGGAATCCACTCTCGTTTGAGGAAGGTCTCCAACGAACCGAATTGCGCGAGCTTCTTGAGCGAACCTGTGCCCGTCCCTGCTGCTTTATCCAGCAGCGAGCTCTGGGCAGTCCCTGGGTCCAGGATGAGGAAATCCGGGTGCTGAAGACTCGGTGTGCCACGGAAGTACTTCAGCTTTCCCGAGAGCATGATGCGCATTCCGCCACGCAGGATGCGCTGGACAAAGTGCGCATTGAAAAAAGCCGCCTGAATGCCACTGTCCATATACAGAGTGAAGACCATCGCCTTGGAGGTGTAGCGCGTGCGCACATCGGTGATGACGCCGGTAATGGTGACCTGGTCACCTTCCTCGGCACCGCCAAGGCCCACCTCCTTGTTGTGGCGGATGTAATCGCGCGGGTAATGGCTGAGTAACTCACCGCAGGTGGTGTAGCCGAAAGCTTTCTTGAGCGCCGCGGCATCTTTCTTCGGCAGCACAGCCGTGAGCGCGCGCTCATCTTGCCAGCCCAGCACGGTCTACTCCACCCCAATTTCCGTACGCGCACCGGAAACGCTTACGACAACAGTGTCCACACCAAGTCTGTGGGCGAGCTCTTCTTCAGCAACATCCAGCGAGGTCAGCACGGTGACTTGCTCACCACCCTGAACCAAGAGGGCCCGACAGGTGTCCTCGAGACAGGACTCGGTTTCCTCAGCGAGATGCGCCATGCGCATAGACCGCGCGGCATCTCCCATCGCTGCCACGACCTCAGCGGTATCAGGATTCTCCGGGTCATAGACCGACATAGCGGCCAAGCTAGCCACCACGGAATCGGAGGGAATAACGGTGGCCCGCCCCGCATCGCCGCCGCAGCCATTGGGTAGAAACAGATCACCGTCACGTGCCTGATTCAGTTCGGCGCTTGGGTCCACCACAATCACGCCAACTTTTTCGAAGAGTTCCCGCACCCCGTCCTCGGACACGGCGGCAAAAATGCGGCGGCCTGTGTCCGCGACGGACTCATCCGCTGGCCCGAGGCCGGCCGCAGGCAAGACTTCCACACGCAAGCGGCTGACTCCGCCCAGCTCATAAGCCTTCTCAATCACCGGTCCAATTTCCGAGCTGTGGATATGCACGCTCGCCGAGGATTCCGTCGCACGTGCAATAACGAGGCTATTTCCCATGTGGTCCAATGCCCGCTGGAGTTCATCGAGGTCACCCTCATAGAAAAAGATGGCCTCAATTTCCGCCCCGCTCACCTCAGCATTCACAGGCTCCCGCTCATCCACCGTCAACGGCTGTGGCGTGGGTCCTGCACCAGTGACCTCAGCCAGCAGGCACTCAAGCAAGATAACGAGTCCGGCCCCACCGGCATCCACCACACCGGCGTCGCGCAGGGCGGGCAGTTGAGAGGGCGTGGCGGCCAATGCGCGACGGGCAGCTTCAAGAGCCGCGGTGAGGATGCCATGCAGCTCTGCGCCGGGGTGAGCCGCTGCGCCGCGAGCAGCCTCGGCCGCTGCGCGAAGCACGGTGATAATCGTGCCTTCGACCGGTGCGGCAAGTGCGCGATCGACGAGGTCGACAGCGTGGGTAAGGGCATCCGCTAGAACAGCCCCGTCGACGCGAGATTCCGTCGTAGTATCCGCCACCCCTCGCAGCACCTGGGAGAGCACCATGCCGGAATTTCCGCGGGCACCACGCACCGAACCCAGAGCTAGCGCCTCAGCCACATCGGTCTCGCCCTTGTTTGCCTCCGCCAGCGCGGACTCCATGGTGAAAGCCATGTTGGATCCCGTGTCGGAATCGGGAACGGGAAACACGTTGAGGGCGTTAATCTCGGCGCGGCGGCGTTTGAGCTCCTCCACGGTTCGCGCGGCCCAGGAATGCAGGCCGCGAGCGTCCAACTCGGCGGGATACGACATGAGGGCTAGTTTACAAGCGCCAGTCCACCGCGGGCACGCCGCGTGCCTCGAGGGCTGCATTGGCCCGGGAGAACGGCTTCGAGCCGAAGAAACCGCGCCGCGCCGACAGTGGCGAGGGGTGCGGCGAGGTAATGCAGTCGGTGCCGGGCAGGAAAGCCTGGCAGTTCTGGGCATCGCGACCCCATAAGATGGCCACGATGTCGCGCCCGGCAAGCGCCCGAATCGCTGCCTCCGTAATCGCCTCCCACCCCAGTCGGCGGTGCGAGCCTGCCTGCCCCGGGGCAACGGTGAGAACGCGGTTGAGCAGCAACACCCCCTGTGCGCTCCAGGCACGTAAGTCACCGTCGTCGCGCCCGGATATTCCAAGGTCATCCTGTAACTCAGCATAAATGTTCCGCAGCGAGCGGGGAGCCGCAACACCTGGGCGCGTGGAGAAGGACAGCCCCATGGCATGCCCCGGAGTGGGATAGGGATCCTGGCCCACGATGAGCACGCGAACATCCTCAAGCGGCATGGACAACGCGGCAAAGACGTCCGCAGGTGGCGGTAAAAACTCCTGGCCGATGTGCTCCTCAATACGCGGCAGGTTCTCCTCCAGGGCGTGACGGATGTGCGGCAGCCAGGAGTAGTGGATCCGTGAGGTGTCAATCATGCGAAGCTCTCCCATCCCCCGGTGAAGCGGGGAGCCTCGCCGCCCACGGTTACTCCTGTTCCGCGCTGCACCTGGCCAATCTCACGGAATCCAGACGGTGCGGCCTTGTACGTCGTCGCCAGCAGCGTGTGATCCTCTCCACCGCTCAGAACCCATTCCCACGGGTCCACATCCAACACGGCCCCGGCCGAGACAAGCAGCGCATCCGGCGCAATCGCCGCTGGGTCAAGATCGATGTTCACGGAGGAGCGCTGGGCCATAAGACCCATGTCACGCACCAAACCATCGGAGTTATCCGTCATCGCTGTCGACCCAGTAGCACGCGCGATAACACCGCGACCGGGGGTGAGGGTGGGGGCACAGTGGGCGTCGACAAGCGGCCACAGGTCCTCCAATTCCTGAGGCAATGCACGGCCGAAGCGCTCCAACAGCGCCAGGCCCGCCGCGGAATAGCCAATCTTTCCGTGCGCTACCAGGGTTTGTCCCGCTCGCGCCTTGTCTAACGTCAACGGCGCACCGCTGCCACCCAGTGATCCCATGGCAGTCACATTGATGACCAAACTGTCGCTGCGTGTGAGGTCACCACCGACCAGCTCAGCGTTGTACAGCGCACACCGCTCTGCGATTCCCTGCGCAATTCCTCGCACGTAACCCACCGGTGTGTCTCCTGGTGCGGCGATGGCCAACAGAGCTGCGGTAGGCCGCGCCCCCATTGCCTCGATATCGGCAAAGTTGCGCACTATCGCCTTCTGTCCCACTTCCGCGGCCGTCGACCAGTCACGGCGGAAGTGGCGCCCTTCCACCATCATGTCCGTTGAGGCTACCGCCCGGGAATTGGGCGCGGCCGGATACAGTACCGCTGCATCGTCGCCGTTGAGTGCGCTCGGTGCTGCAGCAACAATCTCATGGATGACGTGCCTTTCACCGACCTGCTCCAGCGTGTGCGACAAACCCATAGACTCCTTCTCTCTTTTAGGCCTCCCGGGGTTAGGATAAGCCCCTATGGATACCCAATTTAACCGCACCGCCATCTACGTCTCACTCGGGATTGCCATCGCAATGGTGCTGGCCGTGATCTTTGGGGCCAAATACGTCTTCACGTCCACTGCTCAGCAGCCGGTTGCGCTGCCACCGACCCCGTCGGAGGCCGCGGACTCCCCCGAATGTGCGGAGCTGGTGCGAGCGCTTCCCGACGTCCTCCTGGGCCACCCCCGCGCGGAACTCGCGGATCCTGCGCCCGCCGGCGTCGCCGCATGGGCCAGCACCTCGGAGGACCGCGTAACGGTGCGCTGCGGCGTAGATTTGCCACAGCAGTACACTGAATACTCGCAGACCCTCGACGTCGAGGGCGAAGAATGGCTCAAGGTTATCGATGCGACACCAGGATCGAACCTCACAACGTGGTACTCCACGCAGCGGTCCCCGGCCGTGGCCATGACCACCGCGGCAGATGAGGAACCACAGGGACTTAGCGACGCCCTCTCCCGTCTCCCCCATGAATCCCTCACGCCACATCCAGCTCCGCTGTCCCAGCTAGCTGCCGGGCCGGATGAGATGTGCCCTAAGCTCGACAAAGCTTTGCCAGGATCGCTCGCGGAAGGCTACACACGCCGCTCGGATGTGGGCGACAAGAACACGTGGGTGTATAGCGCGCCGGGGCGCGAGGAAATTGTTGTACGCTGCGGCGTGGCCTCTCCGGAGAACTACGCAGCCGGCGTCCAGCTACAGCAAGTCAATGGGGTTCCGTGGTTTGAGGACACCACCTTGGCTGAGGGCACCACAGCCGGCACGTGGTTCGCCTTGGGACGCTCCGAGGATCTCGCACTATCTGCCCCGCAGGACGCGGCGAACTCGGCGCTCGTTCGGCTGAGTGACGCTCTCGCTAAGGCCACACCGCCCCAGTCATAAACAGCGGCTAGGCGCGCGCGAGTGCAGTCTGGATCAGTATGTCAAGCAGCTCGGCATAACCCACGCCGGCTGCGGAGAAGACCTGCGGATACATCGAAATCGGGGTAAATCCCGGGAAGGTGTTGACCTCGTTGATGTAGTAGGTCTCGTCGGTGATGAAGAAGTCCACGCGGGACAGCCCCGCTGCGCCCAACGCTCGGAAGGCTTCGATGGCGCGTTCGCGGATTTCTTCGCTGAGTTCCTGGCTCAAAGGCGCAGGGATTGCTGCAGAAACGCCCTCATTGATGTACTTCGAGTCGAAGTCATAAAAACCTTCCTCGGACTCCGTGGTTCCGAGGAGTTTCGCGGGTACGGAGGCTTGGAGGGTTCCGTCTGGGTGTTCGAGCACGCCGACCTCAACCTCGGCGCCGAGGATCTCCGGCTCCACGAGCACCTTGGCATCGGACTGGTAGGCTAGCTGTACGGCTGCCTCGAAATCCTCCCAGACTGAAACTTTGGACACGCCGATGGAGGATCCGCCGCGTGCTGGTTTGACGAAGACGGGAAGGCCAAGGTGGGCCTTGTGTTCATCGCTCAACGCAGTCTCTCCGGTGAGCACCACCTGGGGCGCCACGGGCAGGCCTTCGGCCACCAGCAGCTTCTTGGTGAATTCCTTATCCATCCCGACGGCAGACGCCAGCACACCGGCGCCCACGTACGGAATTCCGGACAGCTCGAACAGGCCCTGCACCGTCCCGTCCTCACCAAACGGTCCATGCAGGACCGGGACGATGACGTCCACCTCGGTGTAGTGCTCGTGACGGGTCACGTTATGAATGCGACCGCGCGTGGCAGGGTTAAGGGAGAGCGCAAGCTCGTCGTGCAGCTCGACCTCTGGGAGGCGGCCGTCAACAATCTGCAGGCCCTCCCGGGTTCCCTGGGTCCACATACCATCACGGGTGATGCCGATAGGCACCACCTCGTATTTCTCCGGGTCGAGGTGCTCCATAATGGCGCCCGCGGAAATGCAGGACACCGAGTGCTCGGAGCTGCGCCCGCCGTAGACGACGGCTACGCGCACAGGTTTCGCTTCAGTCATACCCGGCAACTTTACTCGGCTCTACTCCGCCTTTTTGGTGCGACCCATCAGAGCCACGATCATGTCATCCACGCTGACGCCTTCGTGGCACACGCCGTAGACGGCCTGAGTGATGGGCATCTCCACTCCTGCACGCTGGGCAAGGCGGAAAATGGAGTCCGAAGAAATAACGCCCTCAGCTACCTGGCCGTTGGTGGCCGCCGTGGCTTCCTCCAGCGTGCCGCCTTGGCCCAGGCGGTATCCGAAGGTGCGGTTGCGCGACAACGTTGAGCTACAGGTTGCAACGAGGTCTCCCATACCTGCCAAGCCGGAGAACGTGAAAGGATCCGCACCGAGTTCTACACCAAGGCGCGTAATCTCCGCCAAACCGCGGGTGATGATGGTGGCCATAGTGTTGTTGCCCAAGCCTTTGCCGGAGGCCATGCCGCACGCGAGCGCGATGACGTTCTTGCAGGCACCTCCGATCTCTGCGCCGATCACATCGGTGTTCGTGTACGGGCGGAAGTAAGGTGCGGCCGCTGCATGCTGAACTTCTTCAGCGCGCGCTACATCGGTGCAGGCGATAACCGTCGCCGCCGGCTGTTCCTGTGCCACCTCCTTGGCCAAGTTGGGCCCTGAAAGCACCGCGATGCGCGCTTCCTCTACCCCGGCGGCATCCGCGATAACCTCACTCATGAGATTAAGCGTTTCCTTTTCCACACCTTTGGAGATGGACACCACCGTGGCGTCCTGCGGCAGTAACGGCGCCCAGTCTTCCAGGTTGGCGCGCAGGGTCTGGGAGGGGACACCGAAGATGACGATGGAGGCGTCGCCAAGCGCCTGCGCGGGATCCGTCGTTGCCTGAATTGACTCGGGAAGTGGCAGGTCCGGTAGGTAGTCTGGGTTCTCGTGGCGAGTGTTGATGGCCTCCGCCAGCTCTGCGCGGCGAGCCCACAGGCGCACCTCGTTGCCGGCGTCCGCAAAAACTTTGGCCAGGGTGGTTCCCCAGGAGCCTGCTCCCATTACGGCCACATTAACCATGTGCCACCTCACTTTTGAATCGCTTTTGTCGGTTTCCACCATTAAAGCACGCTCGGCGCGTAAGGCTGCATCACGGCGGACAGTGGAGGAAGATGGAGGGAGCGAAAAATACCGGTGTTGAAGGAGCAGTATGCCCAAGGCAAAGAACATGCACGAAACGGATAAAGATACCCAATCGGAGGTGTTTGTTTCCGGGCGCCATCAGGAAATTCCGGTGGATCCGGCCGATGAGTTCAAGCGCACCACGCTGGCTGCCGGTGCGGTGTTGTGGCGCGGTGAGCCGCAGGATCCAGAGGTGGCCATCATCCACCGCCCGCACTACGACGATTGGTCGCTGCCCAAGGGCAAGGTCGATCCGGGCGAGTCCCTGCCAGCTACCGCTGCCCGCGAAATTCTAGAGGAGACCGGCTACACGGTGCGATTGGGCAAGCTCATCGGGAAGGTAGCGTACCCGGTACAAGGCCGAACAAAGGTGGTCTACTACTGGATGGCGCGAGTTCTGGAGGGTTCCTACACTCCGAATGATGAGACCGATGAGCTGCGGTGGGTGTCCATCGACGAAGCCTGCGAGTTGTTGTCTTATGAAGTCGATACGCAAGTGTTGGCTAAGGCTCAAAAGCGACTGCGCCTAGCCCCGACCACGCGTGTTCTCTACGTGCGGCATGCCCACGCCCACCAGCGACGAACCTGGGAGGGCGATGATGATCTGCGCCCGTTGGACAAGAAAGGTCGCCGCCAGGCTGAGATGCTCGTCCCGATGCTCGCCCCTTACCACCCGACGGCCATCTACTGCGCCCCACCGCAACGCTGCCAACAGACGGCCGCTCCGCTTGCCGACGAACTCGGAATGGACATCGCCATCAACAAGGCTTTCGGTGATGATGTTTTTGACGCCGCACCTGAGGACGCCCGCGCAGCTTTCCAGCGCGTTGTCGATGGCGGTGGCGTTCCGGTTGTCGTAAGCCAGGGTCTCACTATTCCGGGCATCATCGAGTCCTATGCCCCAAAGTTCATCACAACCCCTATCGAGGAGCTGAAGTTTAAGAAGGCCTCAGTGTGGGTGCTGTCTTTCAACGACGGTGAGCTGACTGGCGCGGACTACCTAGCTAGCCCCCTACCGGTGCGATAGCTCCGCGAATGGGAGGTTTCTTGCTCATCCCATCTTCCCCCCGCCCCAAAGTTACGGCCAGAGCCTGCATTGCTGCTGTGAGATGGCGCGAGCGGCAAACGCAAACCCCAATGCCGTAATAGGAAAGGCGGGGATTAGCCCGAGAAACAGAAACAATGAGAAGGCAAACTGAATCAACCCGAGCAGAACTACAGTGCCCAGGGCAGTGCCGAAGTTTTGGCGCACCATCTGCTGTGACAAGCTCAGACATTGGCCCACGGTAAGCGAAGGTTCTTTCGCCTTGATGACTGGTGCCGCCCAGAACAGCACGATCGCAACAATCCCTGGGATGATGAGCAGCGAGCCCACGGTGACCATAAATCCTACGCACAGAAAAACCTTCATCAAGCCAGCGACGGATTTGAATTGAAAGAAATCTCCGAACGTCAGCTTTTCGCCGTCCAACGCCTTATTGGCGGCATAGCAAAAGTTTGCCTGCATCCACAGCATGCAGGCAAACACGCAACCGAAAATTGCGACGAACGTCAGCAGCAAGGCGACGACGCCCGCGAAACTCAAAGGTTCAGAGGCCGCGGTGGAGGAAATGCTGCCCATAACAATCGCGACGTTGAAGGACACCACCATCACGGCAAAATTGACCGCAAAATAGACAGCGGTAAGGATGCCCAGATGGGCAAGGACACCCACGATCCACTCTGCAGCAGCATCCCCGAAGGCTTTAAAAGACTGCCCAATAATATAGCCGGGCTCTGCCTGCGGCACCCCCATCATCACTGGGGGCTGCTGCGGCCACGGCCCTTGTTGGTAAGGGCCGGTTCCGTTGAAGTGGTTCTCAAAGGAGCCCGAGTAGTTTCCACCCCCATAGGGCCCCGGCTGATAAGGGCCACCGTGTCCTGAGTAGGGCGGCACCCCTCCTCCCTGCGCTCCATAACCAGATTGGTGTGGCCCCATGTTGGGGCTAGAGGAGCCTCCAAATCCACCTTGCCCGGTATACCCGTGTGGCCCGTCATATCCTTCATATGGGTTGGTCATGCACTGGAGTCTATAGGGAGTTTCAGTGTCGGCGCGCTGAAGTGCCCTCCATCCCGGCAATAACAGGGGTCTATTCCCCACGCAACGCAAGTGAAGTCATTCCGCCCACGACGAAAGGGGCGCCGTCTTGGACGAACGCCCCTGTCACACAATCCAGATGTTAGGCCCAGCGCATGGCCGGACGCTTGCGCACGGTGCGCAAGAAAAGGACATGTCCCAAGCTCATGAGCGGAGGAGCACAGAGTATTCCAACAATGGGAATCAACATGAACAAGCTCATCAAGATCGAGAACAAGAGGTAGAAAAGGAACATTTGACCGAAGTTGTTCACGACAAGGTTCATCGATTCTTTAAAGCACTCACCAATACTCTTTTCGGGGTCTTCAGCTTTGATCACCGGTGCCGCCCAGAAAAGCACGGCCGCCACGATGCCCAGAACGATGGTAAAGCTACCGATAACAAGGGCAATCATATAGCAGATATACACACCGAAAATACCCTTGACGTTGCCACCCTTAAAGTAGTCGCCGAAAGAGACATTTTCCCCATTAGCAATCTTGCGTGAGGCGGAGACGCAGCCGGCATACATCCAAGCAGAGAGAAGAATCGCCAAGAAGTAAACAACGACCAAACCGAAAATGCTCAATGCCCCAAGGCCCGCAGCGCCACCGTCGGAAAAGGCGTCAGTCGCTGGGTCATACGACGTCGCGGCAGTAGACGCAGCACCAATGCTCACGACGAAAAGAGGCAGGAAAATCCCGATTCCCATCACTGCGAAGTAGGCAAGAGCGGCGAGAGCACCCGGCATAGGCTGCTTGAAATAACCCTTGAACGCCTGACCGATGGAATCCATGGCGTCGACCGGCGAGACGGTCAGACCACCTTGCTGCTGGTAACCCGCGCCATAGCCACCTTCCTGTTGGTAGCCCGCGCCATAGCCACCTTGCTGCTGGTATCCCTGACCGTATCCGTTGGGATCCTGGTACTCCTGACCGTACGTACCCTGGCTGGCACCGTAGGAGTTCTCCCCATACGAAGTTCCGCCGTAGTTCTTGTTGCCAAAGCTACTCTGGTCGGACCCATAGGAGCCATAGGTATTTCCACCGGTGGAGGCCCCGTTGCCGGATCCATAGGCTCCAGAACTGTTGTGGCCGTTGTTTCCGCCGTGCTGATCGCTGGACGGGTCTCTATTGCTATCAAAAGGGTTGGTCATGCGGAAAACACTAACGGCACCCTGTTAGGGGTGCCACATGAGACGGGGAATACTACCCCTTCCTACCTCAGAAGGGGTTAACGATATTTACACATTCTCACGCGATGCCGACCATTATTGTGCACCAACTTTCGGCTTGAACGAGGGACGGCCAGCTTCGAAATCCTCAATGTCCGCCTCGTTGCGCAGGGTAAGTCCAATATCGTCGAGGCCTTCCATGAGACGCCAGCGGGTGTAGTCATCGATGTCGAAGGTGTAGCTATTACCACCGACGGTTACAGTCCGAGCCTCCAAATCAACGCTCACCTGTGTCTCGCCGGACTCAAGCTGCTTCCAAATCAACTCGATGTCTTCCTGAGCCATGAGCCCGGTCAGGAGCCCAGCCTTGCCTGAGTTTCCACGGAAAATATCGGCAAACCGGGAAGAGAACACGGCCTTGAAACCATACTCCGCCAGTGCCCACACCGCGTGCTCGCGCGAGGAACCTGTGCCAAAGTCGGGGCCAGCGAAAAGCACGGAGCCATCTTTGAATTGGGGCTGGTTGAGTACGAAGTTCTCGTCTGAACGCCAGTTAGAAAACAGTCCCTCGGCAAAGCCAGTGCGCTTGACCGACTTGAGGTAGCGAGCCGGAATGATCTGATCAGTATCCACGTTCGAAGCGCGCAGCGGAACACCTACGCCAGTGTGATTTACGAACTTGTCCATTGTCTTCTGCTTTCTCCGATTCTTCCTTGTACTTCCTCGTCCCCTCTTAGGCGTCGATGTCTGCCGGTGACGCCAAGTGGCCCAGAACTGCGGTGGCTGCTGCAACAGCGGGCGAAACGAGATGGGTACGCCCGCCTGGGCCCTGTCGGCCTTCGAAATTGCGGTTGCTTGTCGACGCCGACCGCTCCCCCGGTTTCAACTGGTCCGGGTTCATACCTAGGCACATCGAGCAACCAGCCGTGCGCCATTCAGCACCGAAATCAGTGAAAATCTTGTCGAGGCCTTCCTCTTCCGCCTGCGCCTTCACAACGGCTGAGGAGGGCACGACCATCATGCGGGTGCCGTCAGCAATGCTGCGGCCCTTGACCACCTCAGCGGCCGCCCGCAGATCCTCGATTCGGGCATTCGTGCAGGAACCTAGGAAGACCGTATCGATCTCAATCTCACGCAGCGGGGTGCCGGGCTTGAGATCCATATAGGCCAAGGCCTTTTCGGTGGCTGCCTTGTCGCCTTCGTCACCAAAGGATTCCGGGTCCGGTACGGACGCACTCAGCGGCAGTCCCTGTCCCGGGTTGGTGCCCCAGGTTACGAATGGAGTCAGTGCAGAGCCGTCGATGTGGACGACGGTGTCGAACTCGGCGCCATCATCAGTAGGCAAGGTCTTCCAATACTCCACAGCAGCGTCCCAATCCTCACCCTTCGGTGCGAATTCGCGGCCCTTGACGTAGTCAAAGGTCGTCTCATCCGGAGCTACCATACCGGCGCGGGCGCCCGCCTCGATAGACATGTTGCAGATGGTCATGCGAGCTTCCATGGACATCTTACGGATGGCCTCGCCGCGGTACTCAATGATGTGGCCTTGGCCGCCACCGGTGCCAATCTTGGCGATGATAGCCAGGATAAGATCCTTAGCCGAAACGCCTTCTGCCAGCTCACCACTCACCTCGATAGCCATGGTCTTAAAGGGCTTCAGCGAGAGCGTCTGGGTGGCCATGACGTGCTCGACCTCTGAGGTGCCGATACCCATGGCAATGGAGCCAAACGCTCCATGCGTCGAGGTATGGGAGTCACCGCACACGATGGTCATGCCGGGCTGCGTGATACCCAGCTGCGGGCCAACGGTGTGAACGATGCCCTGCTGTGCATCCCCCATCGCATGAAGACGCACGCCGAACTCTTCGCAGTTCTTGCGCAACGTGGAGACCTGGGTACGGGAGATCTCATCCTTAATCTCCAGCAGATTGCCGGTCTTAATCCCCACGGTGGGAACGTTGTGGTCCTCTGTAGCCAAGTGCAGCTCAGGATGACGCATGGTACGCCCAGCCAAGCGCAGCCCATCGAAGGCTTGTGGGCTGGTAACTTCGTGAAGGAGCTGGAAGTCAATGTAAAGGAGATCGGGTTCGCCGTTCTCTCCCTTGCGCACGACGTGGTCGCGCCACACCTTCTCTGCCAATGTCAGTTTCGTAGTCATAAGCCTCTCCACTTGAAATCTCAATTAATGGGACGTAGATTTCATTATATGGGAGAGTATAGCGCAGTATCAGGAATAAAGGTATTGGATCGCGCCGTCGCCATCATGATGGCCGCGACCAACCGCCCCTCCACGCTCAATGAGCTCTGCGAGACTACTGGTTTACCACGGGCAACAGCCCACCGGCTCGCGACAGCACTCGAAGCACATCGCATTTTGACCCGCACCCCCGACGGGAAATGGGGCGCTGGCCCAGCCCTACCGGGCAACCGCGATCGCATTATCGAGACCGCCGGGCCCATCATGGAGGAGCTTCTTGCAGCCACCGGTGAGTCTGTGCAGCTCTATGAGCTCTCCGGCACGACACGCACGTGCATTGCCACCCGTGAGCCGGAATTTGGACTACACAATGTCGTGCCGGTGGGCCGCCAACTACCCCTAACGTCAGGTTCCGCCGCACGTATTTTCGCCGCTTTTGCGGATGTCCACGTTCCCGACGCCCTGTTTAGCGAGCAGGATGTGACTCTCGCGCGCGAGAATGGCTATTCCGAGTCAATCGAGGAGCGCGAATCCAATCTCGCATCCATTTCTGCCCCAGTATTTGAAGGTTCAGGCACCCTCATCGCTGTACTTTCAGTGTCCGGCTCAGCAGAACGTTTCCGCCCGTCTCCTGCGGAGAAGTTTGCGCCGATGCTTCTCGACGCCGCACAGCGGCTCAGCAACGCTCTAGCCCACGACGCGACTTAGGACGGGGAGCTCAAAGAGGGAAGCAGCGGCAACCGGGACGCTACAACCCCTAGGCCGATAGAGAAAATGAGCCCCCTCAGGCCCTCCGGCCCCCTGCTGCTCGTGGATGAAAATGCCTCTCCCCTCTCCCGAACAGCACGTACGAGGTTGGCCGGTTCCCTGTTCGGACGACGCGGCACGAAACCCTGATGTGGCAGTCGGGCTATTTCATCGGCATACGGCATGCGCGCATAGTTGGAGAAGGTCACTGTGCGGCCATTGCGGTCCGCCTCCGTAACTCCCTGGTAAATGCCCACCACCCCGGGTCGCCCTTGCAGAGAAACGGGACCTCCGCTATCCCCTGGAGACAGGGAAACTCCTGATGCGTAGTGCATCCCCGGAAAAACTCCAGGACCGCGAACGGTCGGTCCGCACTGACGTCCCGCGTAACGGCCGTCCATACACACAGTGGCGCCCTCGCCAGGAGGGGGCGCGATACCGTCACCGGTTAGCGGATTGCCACCGGAGGAGGTACCAGCTGCAAACTGAATGTAGGCAAGGTCGTGGCTAGCGGCGCCCGAGGGGCTAAACCATCGCAGGGTTCCCACGTGTTGCCCAGAATCGGTATACACCTGCCCACCATCGAGAGCACAGTGCGCCGAGGTCCATGCGCGAGTGGACTCTACGTAGCCAACGCTGCATTCTGCACCGTCAGACGTAATGATCTTCTGCCCTTGCGTGAGCTGGACGGTAGTTTCCGCAGCGACAGGCGCGGCGGCGATACCCAAGGCTAGTGCGCAAGACCCAGCGGCAGCCAGGAACCGGCTCGTCAGTCTCGTTGTCATGCGCTTACTGTAGCACCCCGCTACCCCCACTATTGAAACTGTACTGAAAATAGGATTAAATGAAAACAGATTGAAAACACTCGAACTCCCTAAGGAGGAGCCATGAGCCACACCATTCATGACGAGCACACCCACACCCACGGCGAGGGTTGCGGTCACGTCGCTTTCCAGCACGGCGACCACACCGACTACTCCCACGATGGCCACATCCACCGCGAGCACGAGGGCCACTGGGATGAATGCGAGCCTACCGAGCATCACGTTCACGAGGACCACGACCACGAGCACGGTGAGGGCTGTGGTCACGTCGCTATCCCGCACGGCGATCACGTTGACTACCTGCACGATGGCCACCGCCACGCTGCACACGACGGCCACTGGGACGATCACTAATCCACCCCTGCTCCCCCACGCTGTCCAGCCACACGGCTGGGCAGCGTTCCCCGTTTTGCACAGCAGCCCCGTTCGCACCCCGATAGGGTAGGTGCCATGACTTCGACCAAGACCCGCCGTCCATTCGCCGCCCTTGCAGCCGTTGCTGCAGCTGGCCTACTGGCTGCCGGCTGTTCATCTTCCGCGGACGTGGCATCGCCAACTCTCTCCACCGCCGCGGAACCGGCGTTTGAGAATACGTATCCGGCGTTCGAACCACTAAATGACGACTCCCAGGTCCGCGTCCCCAACACCCCCAAACCGACAATGCCAGGCGCTGCGCCCGCCGTCGAGGGGCCTAGTTCGATTCCCGTAGACAACGACGGCCAGGCTGCCCAGCACATACCGCAACAAGCTGGCGTACAAGCCACGAACCCCGCCCAAGAACCTAACAGCCGGCAGACCATTGAAGCCGCACGCGTAGGCTCAATAAACCATGTCTTTGAACAACTCCCCAAGGACAAGCCGAACGGCGCGAAGGTAAACGTTCACGGCACTCCTGCCACTATGTGTCTGATGGGTGATGGCTACAACATCACCTACGTGATGGCTGGCGAGAACACCAGCTGCGATTTCGCCCGTTCGACGGCTGGCAGGCTCATGGGGTCCACGCCGAGCCCCAAGGAGGATTTGCGCCGATACATGCCGGCACAGATCTTGGTCAATAGCCCGGTAACGCATCAAGACTATAACTTGGCCTGCCACATCGATGACCACGAAGTCGTCCGCTGCACCGGAGGAAATGGCGCCGAAGTGCTCATCGTCTAAGCCACAGAGAACAAGAGTGACACACGCTTCCGTGTGCCACTCTTACTTTTCGCACTTTCACGAAACTCCCCCCCACCAGCCCGAACCTCTGACCTGCAAATACGCTTGCACCACGGAATTTCGGAGCTTGCACCACAACTATGGAGCTACCAGCTTCAACGCGAGGCGTGAGTCCGAATGTGAATGGAGCCGCTACTCCATAAATTCAATCGAACCCTGCTTCTTGAAATTGACCGAGCGAGAGTATTCGTTTCCGCACTCATCAGTCCACGACACTTCCGCTTTGTAGTCGGATCCCCACACAGCGGCGTAGAAGAATGTGATCGAATCTCCAGGCTTCATCAACTCCGCAGTTCCATCATCATCTCTCGCTAACGGACTGTCGTTGATCACAGTCACGTTGTGCACTGTTCTACGGGACTTGTTGGTCACGCGGTAGAGATCTCCGACGTCCCAGGAGACTTCCCAAATGAACCTACTGGAATCGTCCTTCTGCAGCTGAGCGATAAGCTTCACGGAATCAGCATTTTCACGTGCCGCTTGCACGAGCTTGTCTTGCTGTTCAGCGATTTTCTCTTGCGCCTCGGTCAAACGCTTTGCTACAGCATCGCGCTCGCTCTGCGCCTTTTCCGCAAGCTTCGACTGCTTTTTCTCACCCCACCACTTAATGAAGCCAAACAACCATCCTGCTACTGCGAGAGCAATAGTAACGCATAATTCCAGAGTCATGCGCTGAGTCTATTACAAATGTCCAGTCGAGAAACTACACCTATGTAGGTATCAAGACCCGAGGCGGACACCGCTAGGAATCCATGAATCTAGAGATCCGCAAGCCACTCCTTCACCGCCGCAAACCCCGTCACTTGCCACGCCGGCAATCTATCCCCCTCCCGCTCCGCTGCCATAGCACTCTGAATCAGCCAATGCAGATAGTTACGCCGCAGCTCTGTATGCCACAACTCCAGCGCCCCGCCAGCAAGCCCAGCTGGGTCATACGAGAACGTCAACAGGACTTCTGGGGACTGCACCCCGTATTCCTTGAGCACTTCACGCCCCTCCATCGCTGACCGCTCATCATTCATGGCCCACAGGAACAGGTCCTCGATGATGCCGCCGCAAAAAGAAGCAAGCTCCTTATCCTCGACCCCACCTGTCACTTGCTCAACGATTCACTGAGCCTGACCGGACTCGTACAGTCCCGTCCAACCGTCGAGCATGTCTCACGTCTCATGGAGTGCACGCTTCAAGCCAGTGATGAGGTCCTTGGCTCCTGGGTGGTGTTGCTCCATCAGGTCGAGATCCACGTGCGGGAGGTAAGGCCAGTACCGTCGAGCCGTGAGCAGATCATTCATCGCCACGATGTCAGGCGGGAACTCTGATTGTGGGATTGCGGCTTTGGTCTCGGCTCCGATAATCCCGAACCCATCGAAAGTAAATAAGGGTGCGGGCATACAAGCTCCTGCGTCGTAGGGACAGGAACGAGTATGCCGGATGGGAGCAGGATCAGCGAACAAGTGCGAAATAAGGGTCGGGGCCAAGCCCACTAAGGATTCACACACACTGCATTTCAGGTACGCACATGGCCGTATTTTAGCGTAAGCTGAAGTGAAGCATACTCTCAATCAGCGCCCTGGAAGGAGGATAAATTATGAATGAAGAGACTCCCAACGCTTGGGATTCCGAAGTCCGCTACGACTTAGATCCCCATCTAATTAGCGACTATTTTCTTGCGCTTGACGATGAGCGCAAAGATCCCGACGTCACTCAAATGAAGCTACACAAGTTGATGTATTTCGCTCAGGCAAACTACCTGGCAGGTACTGGAAGACGGCTTTTTGACTCGGATGTTCACGCTTTCGAACATGGGCCAATCATCGACAAAATCCGCGATGAATTCAAGAAATTCGGTCGACAGATTATCGTGGCCGCTGATGACGCCGTTGCGTTCAATGCCAAGCTTGACTCCTCTAGCCTGCCAGACTCAGTAAAAGCGTTTTTAGACACTATCTGGAATATGTTCGGAGATCTATCAGCTGCGCAGCTGCGCAACTTGTCACATCAAGATGCTCCTTGGGCAGACAACTATGTCAAGGGCGGATATAAGAACGAGATCAGTGATCAAGAAATGCAGTACTGGTACAGGCAGCCTCGATCACGAGATCGACAGGCATATCCACCAAACGTCTATCTGTTCACGGAAGCTGATACCAAAACCTTTGACATAGAGTTTACGGACCAGGATATCGACGCAATTCTCGCAGATCTATGACAATTCCTTGGACGCATGTAGAGCCGAGAAATAACACGAATCAAATAGGCAGCTTTAGTTCCGGCGAGCCGATAATCGATAATTGGTTTCATCAAAATTCGGCGCAGGAACACGCCAACAATAGGGTCATCACCCACGTTTGTGTCGATAATGTAGGTCAAGTGGTCGGCTTTTTCTCCCACACCTCGGTGGTCTGCAGGTTCGATGGAGAGTCAAATTCTCTCCGCAAGACTTATTGCTCAAGGGATGAGTTCGACGCTCCGGCAATTCTTTTGGCCAAAATGGGTCTAGCAACAGGACTTCAAGGTCAGAAACACGGGAGACGATTGTGTCTTCAAGCTCTAGGCAAAATCAGTCAGGTAGCCGCTGCGGCAGGAGTCCGATTGCTTGTTGTCGATGCTCTCAACAATGGGCTTGTGCCCTTTTATCAGTCTGTGGGATTTCGTTCTTTGAATGCTCAGCCCACTCGGTTAGTGATGAAAACATCAAACGCGGCCAAACTATCTTCTAAAGCCAAAAGTGCTAGCGAAATTATATGAATCACTTTCGCGCCTGCCCCTATTTCTCCCGATTGCACATAAATTCGTCATGCGAAGTCACAGACACGCTCCCTAAACCAACCGCAGCCCCTCGGCACGTCCGTCTCCATGAAACAGCCCCCGCACCGCCACCAGTGTAGGAGCCACAACTCTGTCCTTTCTGACCCCGTGTCGCCGTGAAGCAGTACCTAGAAGCCACTAAGGACCGGCCAACTAACCCCGGATCTCGGGTGCCTAAACCCACCACCGATCCGTCACGCACGACACCCTCCCACCGCAGCTACAAATGTTCATGACACCCGCGCAACAGCCAACTCAGCCGTGATACTCACCGTCCGGGAACGCCTCAGGCCACGTGCTCTCATCCTCACCAAGTACACCGATGATCTTTTCAATGAGTCCCGCGTGAGCTTTCAAATCAAGTGCCGGTGGGGTCGGCATTGCCAGATTGTGCCGAGGATCAAACGTGTCGAGATACTTCTCAGCCCACGTAATCCATGGACTTTCAGGCTCATTTCGCTGTATGAAATCGACGTAATCACGTACTGCTTCAAACTGTTTCAACTCTTGAGAACGCTTGTGTAACACATCGAAATAGAAGTCCTTCGCAACAGTTTTCGCCGCGATGCCCTGAGCAAATTCAGCCTGCCGCTCCCTAAGTTCTTCTCGCCGTCGTGAGATTTCAGAATCAACTCCGTACCAAAAATCTCTTACTCGCAGCGACATGAAATAGCGCTCGATTCCGTTTTCGATTCCGTTCGGATTGCGTTTTGTATCGTGCGCGCCCAGGCCGTAACCGACTTCGATTGTCAGCTGCCCATTGGGAATGTGATTGTAGAAACGGCGCATCGGCTCACCCTTATGCCACCGATTATGCTTCTCGGTTTCTTCTTTGGTCGGCTCGCGCTCAGACTTGTCGTAGCCTTCTTTGATTAAAACCTTCGACAAGCTGCCAATACCCGCCGAAACTCCACGCACAATTGTTTTCTTCGACCAGTCGTTGTACCACTGATCGACTTCCACAGTGCCGCCGTACAACTCAAACAACGTGAAGACGACATGCAACACCCGCTTCGCACGCGCATAAACGTCAGGGCTGAGTTTTTCTTTACGCCATTCAAAAGTCGTTTTCACGGCGGGATGGTACTTAGCAACCCTCTTCTCACCGCGAATCAATTCCCGCCAATCAGGAAGTCGCAACGGCTCAAGTTGAAGCTTTCCCACTTTGAAACTGCCCTGTGTTCGCCAGTAGCCTGGCTGTGTTGCGACATAGTCATAGATAATATTTGACTCAGGGTCGCCATAGTTCTTGATCAATGTTTTCCCGACCGGAATCCAAATTCGTTTCAACTCAGATTCACTCGCCGCACACCAGAAAGCGTCAAGATCCGACTGCTCAATTGCACTCAACACTTTCTGTACGTAAGGCTCTAGATCAATCTTCGGCTCAGGTGGCGCGAGTGGTTTCACAGGAACGTGAGGGTGTGAGACAGGCATAGACGAAGCCGCGCCCTTCCCTCGCCTCTTCACGAACAGAGCTTCAGTCCCATCGTGAACACGCTCACCGCGCTTCGTTGCAACCGCTTTCCATGCTGCACCACGACCCGAAATCTTGACCAGACCGTGCCCCTCCAACATGCGTGCTGTGGTCTTGAATGTCTCGTAAGGCGGGTTGCCGACACACCCGTCCACGATCCATTTAAGAACCTTCTTTTGCCGTTCGGTGAGTTCTTTCGCAGCCATGCACCTATTATCACGCAAATGAATTGAAGCGTCCTGGGTTTAGTTCCTACCTCAGCTAAGGAAGGATTGAACTATGCCTAGAAAGTATTCCGTCGAGTTCAAGGAGAAGGCGGTCCATCAGATCATCGAAATGGTCCGCCTGGAGTCTTGCTCACTGCAACGCGCCTACACGGAGGTCGGTGAGCTGCTTGGAGTATCTCACCACACGTTGCGGGCTTGGTACCGTGACAGTGCCTCAGTACGTGATGACTCTAACGCTTCAGGCGGCGAAACAATGGAAGAAGCCTGCGGAGCGTCAGTCAATAAAAGCCGGCCAGATATCACCAAAGCTGCCACATTCACCCAGTTCATCTAGCACTGCACCACCACAACCTCACTGGAGGCCTTGGCCAAACACAATGGTGTCAGTGCGTCAACGATGAAACGACGCTTTAGCTGGTGCTGGCTCGTTGATGTTCCCGATCCCACTATCGGGCATACAGGCCGAATCTACGACCAAGTCTTCATCGACGGCACCTACACCACCAGCGGATGCTTAATCGTCGCCGCCACCGTCGACCACGTCATCGCCTGGCACTAGTGCAAACACGAAACCACCCACCCTTACAAACAGCTTTTGGAACGCATCCCAGCACCGTTCATCGCAGTCATCGATGGCGGTCAAGGAGCTGCCAGCGCTATCAAACAATGCTGGACTACCACTGTCATTCAACGCTGCCTAGTGCATGCTCAACGCGTGGTACGCCGCTACACCACCTCACGCCCACGCACAGATGCCGGGCGCGCAATCTACCGGATAGCACTCAAACTCGGCGTATTACCACGATTGAGCAAGCGGGCCAATGGGCAGCTCAACTACATGAATTCGCCACGGTCTACCGCAGTTGGTGAGACGAAACGACGCTTGTCAAAGGCCCTCAGACAGGCCGCTGGACGCGCACCTGGACCCATGCCAATGTGCGCAAGGCTTACAACAGTTTGAACCACCTCTGGCGCAGCAACCTGCTGATTGTCTACCTCACCCCACCCGACGGAGTCCTTGATGCACACCGGATCAAAGCCACCACCAACAGCCTTGAAGGCGGTATCAACTCCCAGCTGAAACTACTAGCGAGAACACACCGCGGAAGACGCGGAGAACACCAACGACGAATGCTGGAGTGGTGGCTGTATCTAAAAACAGAACTGCCCGACGATCCCATAGAAATCGCCAGGCAACCCAACTGGGGCCAGGACCAACTCGCCAAAGTAGAACCCCTGACCCACAACGAGAACCAAGCCGACCACGAAACAGGACGACCAGCCCTCTATGACAACGCTATCGACACCAACTACACCCACTCAATCGGCATCCAAAAAGGCCAAATCTAACCCCAACGACACGCCGACCAGACACACATTTTGACCCTTAACCCAAAAATATCGCCGTATCTCTGTTGCTTTTGAGCACCATGAATCGAGCAAGACAAGCAAACTCCCGATTCTCAGTAACGAGAATCGGGAGTTAGATTGGCGATTGTCGGTTTCGTGAACTTCGCAGTTCAGAAACGTGAAACCGCCCTTTTGTACCCCGTACGGGATTTGAACCCGTGTTACCGGCGTGAGAGGCCGGCGTCCTAGGCCGCTAGACGAACGGGGCTCGCTTAGCTGTCCGTTGCGGACTTGCTAAACACTATAGGATCCCCGAAAGTTTGCACAAATCGGCAGCTAAAAGCACCTTTACAAAGATAAAATCCCGAACCTCGTCGCCCTGTTGCGGCTGCGATGCCAGCTAGCATTCTCTAAGACCCTGGGCGGATCGAATCAGTGGTTATTCCGCGGGCGTGCCGTGGGCAGCTGGGGCCGGAATGCTCGTGCGCATCGCTGGAGGTTCGGGAGGACGCGTGCGCTAACAGCATGTGGGGCAGGGCTCCTACTTCGCTCGAATGTTGGTGTTGAGAAGTTATGGATTATGGCAGTGCCGCCCATTACCGTCTGCTAGAGTCGCGTCGGCGATAGTGATGATTATCTGCTTCCGCCATCCGCTCTCCTTTCTTTCCGGGAATGTGTTGTATCTGCAGTGTATGCCCCTCACTGACACACCGGAAGCACGTAGACCAATTGGGCGCTGGTTTGCCCCCTGGTACGGCAGCTCACACCCTACCCACCGCAGACATAAGACGTGCCGGTATGGGGTATGACCAGACCACTGACACCACTTCATCGCGTCTGCAACCGCCCCCTCCTCCATTTCGCTCCATCGTCACCCACTTACTTGCACCAGCTGCAAGCGTTAGACTTGCGCCAGTTGCAAGTGTTAGACTTGCATCAGTTGCAAGTGTTAGACTTGCACTAGCTGCAAGTAAGAAAAGGTGAGGAGATGAACGATGAACTACGAGAACAATGAGAACAACGAGTTTAAGGTCATTCAAGAAGCCCACAAGCGCACCGCTTGGGCTCAGAGCCCATGGGCAGTAGCGATTGTTGCTCTCGGCACCGGATGCGGACTTGCGCTAACCAAGCTGTCCTGGTGGTACGGCCTTGCAGTATTAATCCCGATGTTTGTTGTGGGCTATCTCCTCAAGGACAAGATTGCCAACCCTTTCGTTCGACTCGATCCCAACAGAGGACCGAGCAACGATCGCGCGATGTGGTCACGAGTACTGCTGTTGGGTGCCATGCTCTTCTCCACCACACCCACGCCGGATTCGTGGCCGTGGATGGTTGTCTGCGGCGTCGTTGTTTCTGCAGCCACCGCATGGATGTTGTATGAAAACCGCAACGCCGCCGTTGAGGGCATCAATGCCTGAGCAACCTGCGCAGCACTCGGCCAAGCTAGATCCGGTCATCCATCCTATTAATCGGCTCAAAATCTGTGCCACGTTGTTCTCTGCAGGTGCTACCAACGGCCGACAAATGAAATACAGCCTGCTTGCTGAGTTCACGGAGCTTCCCGCCGATACACTATCGAAACAGTTGAAGCATCTTGATGACAATGGCTATACCACCCGTACCCGTGAGTACGGCTCCACGCGCGCGAAGGATGCCGTGTGGGTCGCACTTACTGAAACAGGAACACAGGCCTACACGCAGCACGTGAAGGCGCTCAAAGCCATGACAGAGGGGTTATAGACTGCGCAGCCATTGTGCGACGTGCTCATACAGTTGTGGAAACTCAGTAAAGCCATCTCTTTCGAGGAAATGCCCTCCGTTCTCAACGGTAATAAGGGCGGCCGAGAGGACACCAGCAAGTTGCTGTGTGAGGGCTGGGTCCACGAGGACATCGTTCGTGGAAACGACGACCTCAGTGTGAGCAACGTGGGGTTTCACTCTGGGCAGGTCAACGTGCGCCTGGCCAATAAATTCATCGAGCTCTGGAATGACGCGAAGCTTCTCCACGAACCCGGAGACAATAAAGAGCCCTGGAAGCTCCCACTCGCCTTCCAGTGCGGTGAGGTAGTGCAGCAGCGCTATGCCGCCAAGACTGTGCGTAATGAAACAGGTGTCAGCACTGGGACGAGCGATGACTCGACCAATCGCTTCGACCCATTCATCGAGCTCCGGAGCATTCGAGTGCGGCAATGCAATCGTGTGAACCGTGTGCCCATCGGCAGAAAGCTGCTGCTCGAGCCACGGGAACCAGTGACTCTCCGGACTGGCTTGATATCCATGAACAATGTAAAAGTGCATGGCACCGATACTAAAACAAAAAAGAGCGGCAAGCTCTGAAAGCTTGCCGCTCTACGCGGTACCCCGTACGGGATTTGAACCCGTGTTACCGGCGTGAGAGGCCGGCGTCCTAGGCCGCTAGACGAACGGGGCATAGAACTGTGACAACATAGTTTGACGCGAGTTACTGCGTTAAATCGCTATCACTGCTGGCCTACCAGGACTCGAACCTAGAATGACGGTACCAGAAACCGTTGTGTTGCCAATTACACCATAGGCCATCATTGCGGTGAACCTGCTTGGGATTTCCCCTCGCCGCTCGCTGCAACGGTTTATAACTATATCCAGCACACACGATCCACACAAATCGCCAGGCCAGAAAGGATTTTCGGGGTGTAGAGAACCATCTCCAACGCCCCGAAATTACATCCCTGTGAGATGAACCAGGAGGGCTACTCAGCACTCCACGGAGTCACGGCCAAAGCGGCCTTGAGTCGAGCCAACGTGGACTCCTTGCCCAGAAGCTCCATGGACTCAAACAGCGGCGGAGACACCTGCTGGCCCGAGATAGCTACACGCAGGGCGCCGTAGGCTTTGCGGGGCTTGAGGCCGAGGTCGTCGATAAGCGCGGCGGAGAGAACCTTTTCAATCTCCTCCGTCTTCCACTCCCCGAGCTCCTCAAGTTTGGCAATGGAGACCTCGAGCGGCTGCACAGCGTCATCCTTCAGGTTCTTCTTCGCAGCCTTTTCATCGAGCGCGAGGTCCGCATCCGGAGTGGTGAGGAAGGACATGAGGCCGTAGGCATCCGAAAGTGTCTTGATACGCGTTTGCACCAAGTCGGCGACGAAAGCGAACTTCTCCTCCGGGTAATCCGCCGGGAAGTCGGTGTACTCAGTGAGGTACGCGCGCAGACGCTCGGCGAAGTCCTCCGGCTTGAGCAAGCGGATGTGGTCGGCGTTGATGGCCTCCAGTTTTTTCTGGTCAAAACGGGCCGGGTTACCCAGCACGTCGTGGACATCGAAGTTGGCAATGAGCTCGTCCACGGAGAAGATGTCCTGGTCCGCAGACAACGACCATCCCAGAAGCGACAGATAATTGAGCATGCCCTCCGGGATGATGCCGGCGTCACGGTGGTTGAACAGGTTCGACTGCGGGTCACGCTTGGACAGTTTCTTGTTGCCCTCACCCATCACGAAGGGAAGGTGGCCAAACTCCGGAGTCTGCTTAGCAATACCCAGCTCAATAAGTGCCTCATAGAGGGCAAGCTGGCGCGGCGTGGAGGACAGTAGGTCCTCACCACGCAGGACGTGCGTGATGCCCATGAGGGCGTCATCGACAGGGTTGACCAGCGTATAGAGCGGAGCACCGTTGGAGCGGGCAACCACGTAGTCCGGCTGAGTCTCTGATTTGAACGTCATCTCCCCACGGACAAGGTCTGTCCAGGACCAGTCCTTATCCGGCATGCGCAGGCGCCACACGGGCTTGCGGCCTTCAGCCTCAAAAGCGTCGATCTGCTCCTGGGTCAAGTCACGGTCAAAGTTGTCGTAGCCCAGCTGTGGGTCGCGGCCGGCAGCCTTGTGGCGCTCCTGGACTTCCTCATTGGTGGAGTACGCCGGATAGACGTAGCCGCCATCCTTGAGCTTCTGCAGAACCTCAGCGTAGATATCCATGCGCTGGGACTGGCGGTAAGGCTCATCAGGACCACCCACGTTGACACCTTCATCCCAGCCCAGGCCTAGCCAGTTCAGGGAGTCGATGATGGCCTGGTAGGACTCCTCAGAGTCGCGAGCAGCATCGGTGTCCTCGATGCGGAAGATGAGCTTTCCGCCAGTGTGGCGAGCGTAAGCCCAGTTGAACAGCGCCGTGCGGACCATGCCCACGTGGGGCGTACCGGTAGGTGAAGGACAAAAACGTACGCGGACGTCGGAAGTTGTTTCAGTCATGACCTCCATCGTAGTTCAGGGCTGCTTCGCCGCACCGGACGCCCCACATGGGGGTAAATGAAAGCTGTATCCACTAACTATATGCAGGACTTTTCGGAACCCAATAAAGAGAATGGAAATCATTACCTATAGTGAGATTCTCCCCAAAACTCGAGAAAGGTCTCCCTATATCGTGGCACGATTCCGTCCCATAGCGCTGATTACCTGCGCCGCCCTCCTCGCCTCTCCTGCTACCGCAGTCGCTGGCCCAGACGATGGCAAGCACGTAGCTACCCAAACCCACATCGACTCCCCCAAGTCCTTCTGGGAGAACAACTCCCTCACCCTCAAATCACACTCGGCGGATTCAGACCATGACCTCAAAGACACCGTGGCATGGGTGGGCAAAGGCTGGGACCAGAATGGCACCAACCAGTACCAGTTCACCGTGCCAGAAGACCCCGCACTCTCCTTCGCAGGTCAGGCCGGAAAGACCTACTACATGGCACCGGCCAGCGTGAACGGAAGCTTGGACCCGGTATGGATGGGTTTCGGAGCCGACACCGGGCTGCCTGTCAACGACTTCCGCGACAACATCGCCTCTCTTGACCTCCTGAGCGTCGATGGGCCCGGCGAGGTCGAAATGTTCGGCTACTACCCCGGACCCGGCGGTCTTCAGCGCTTTTTCGGCACCACTGAAGGAGCTCCGCATTCGGCGTGGCTCACCAGCGGTACGCACACTCACAACTACACGGTCTTTTCCAAGCCCGGACGCTACCGACTCACCTACCGCACCACTGCCCGTGACAAGGATGGAAAGCTCATTGCCTCCGAACCGGTAACCACCTCCATTCAGGTCGGTGGTGAGCGTCCGCTGAAGGAAGCAACTCCCTCCCTCCATGAGCGCTTCGACAAGGCAGCTTCCGGCGATGCCTCCGCTAAGAACTACAAGCTCAGCATTGCCCCGAAAAAGAAGCAGGAAAAGGACGGTGACGAGAACCTGTCCTCGATCGACTTTTCTGGCGGCACCAACGGCGCGCTCACGCTGCTTATCGACGGCTACTTCCTCACCGATCTCCCCGTCACAGATGGCACAGCACACTTCGACGAGTTCTTCGGCCCAGAAGACGCAACAATTCAAGCTGTCTATACCCCGCAGGACGGCTCCCCTCGGTGGATCTCGGAGGAACTCGCCTACTCCGAGGGTTCGCAGCTGACCACCACGTCGAAGACCTCCGCAGAGTCTTGGACGGAAACCTCCCACCCACGTGAGTTGTCCTCAGGTGAGGAGATCTCCATATCCGATCCGGGAATCACCGCCCGTGCAGTGCCGGAGGGCGACGATGCCACTCGCATCATCGTTGAGGCCGCGGACAAGAAACTCACTGGCTACGTCCACGGAGGCTTCTTCAACGGCGAGAGCACGTACGCCGATATCCCCTTCGATGGTGTCATGACGAATGGCCGCGCCGACTTTGTCGTCGGCGCCGATAAGAACTTCAACGGCAACCGCATCCGCCTCGATATCCTCCCGCACCCGACGGTCACCCACAATTCCGGGTCCATCACGTTGACCGATTCCTTCGCCTTCGGACAGAAGTATGAGGCACAGGGCGCATTAGGCACAGCGTCGACCGCTCCAAGCACCGCACCTGGTGGTAACGAACCTCCACAGACCGAAGCTGGACCGCACACTGGCCTGTGCACGACGAAGAAGGTCCTGGATCACGGCCACGTTGACATCGCCGCGACCCGCGACGGTGACTCTTTCACCGCTCGCCTCAAGGACGAAACCGCCATCGTGGACAAGAAGACTGTCGAGCGTCCGCTCGATGACGTCGTCCTCGCCGTCCACGACAATGCCCTGCGAGCACGCCCCGACGTTCTCAAGGGCAAAGAATTTGATTACCTGGGCAAGGACAAGTTCTATCTGTTGCCCCAAACCCAGGACCAGGGCATCATCTGGCCGGGCTATAACACCCAGTCTCTGAACTACGATGACTACAAGGACGGCACGGTCACCCTCACCATCAAGCCGACTGAGATGCCGGAAGGCGCGGCGTTTGGTCTGTTCACCACTGAGGGCTTGGGCAAGACCTTTACCCCACTGGTGAATTCTGCCGAGGGCGATTACTCCATCGAGACCACCTTCGCCTCGCATACCCACGCCAACTGGGCGTTCACCACACCGGGAATCTACAAGCTCGACGTCACCTACACCGCCACCACCAAGGACGGCAAGACCATCACCTCCGCTCCCCAGACGCTCACCGTGGCGGCCGGTGACGCCGCTCTTGCTGACTGTGTGAGCGCGAAGGGCGGGAAAGACGCACCCACGAGCCCTGACGCCACAGGCGCTCCAGGAAGCGCCCCAGAAAACTCGAGCAAGCCGGGTTCCTCGTCGAAGGACATCACGTCCTCCAAGCCCAAGCTCGAACGTCTGTGGGGGCTCGTTCTCCCCGTTGTCCTCGCCATTATCTTCCAGGGCTTCCTCAATTTCTTCAACGACCATCGCCAGCAGATTGAGGCACGACTCAACGGCCTCTTCGGCCGCTAGAAAGGAGTTGCACCGTGACCATCGTTTCGCATCGTGCTGCTAGGCCGGTGGCCGCACTGGGCGCACTGGCCCTCGTGCTCATGCACGGACCAATGACGCCAGCCCACGCAGAGGTTTTCGATACCGGACACGTCGACGCTTTTTATGTCACCGCGCCCGGCGGCGAGCTCAACTTATCCCTGAAGGAGGACATTACTGGCAGCGGCGTCATCCACTCCGGCGACGATGTCACCCTCAAAGTCGCTGAGGAGGCGTGGAATGACGCCACCGAGGGCATCGATGGCATCGGCGTTCCCACGTATTATCTTCCGCAGACCCAGGACAGTGCGCTGTTGTGGCCGGGCTGGGACACTCAGCCGGCGCAGTCTGCTGGCTACAAGGACGTTGATTTCGAGTTCGTGGAGGTCACCGGCCCGGGCGACATCTTCGTTTTCGAAACGGCCGGGTTCGGCGACATCCAGCCGGTCACCGAGGAAGGCGCCATGGACTTGGTGAGCGGGGATGTCATCAACCAGGCCTACCCTGCCCATCGCCATGTCAACTGGGCGTTCACGGATCCCGGCATGTACACCATGACCGTTCAGGCGGTCTCCAACGGCGATGTCAGCAACCAGGTCACCTATACCTGGAACGTCGGTGATGCGGACGCCGCGCCCCTCGAGTCGGACGAAGAAGCTGACTCCGAGGCCTTTGAACTCGCGCCGGATGGCAGCGATGACGCAGCGCTTGGCGATGCCCCTCGCTCGTCCGACTCCCACTTTTCTTCCCACTCTGACGCCGACGCCGCACCGGACGCGGCGGCCGGCCCAGCACCGACAGCACAAGCCAAGGACTCTGCGAAGACCAAGGCTACCGCTGCCAACAAAGAGAAGAAGGAGGGCAAGGCGAGCAAGTACCGCACACCGTCCCGCGACGCCACGTCTAAGGCGGAGACAGATAATGTCGATGCCGTGGCCGCATCCGGCTACTACGACAGCGGTCAGGGTCTCCTGCCGTGGGGCATCGGCATCCTCGGCCTCGGCATGCTCGTGCTGGGATTGGCCATCGCTCGTCTCGCCTTGCTCAAGGGCCGCGACTAATGCCGTCATCAGCTTTCCGGGCGGTACACTGCGCCGCGCTGCTCATTATCGTTGCCACGTCGGCAGCTCTCACTGCCTGTACGAGCACAGCCGCAGGCGAGGACGGCAACGATGCGAGCCTGAAGGTGGTAGCGACGACGCCGATCCTGGGGGACGTCGCCAAGCACGTGGCAGGCCCCAACGCCCAGGTGACAACACTCATTCCGGCAGGCAAGGACCCCCACACCTTCGAGCCAAGTCTGCGTACCGTGCGGGACATCGCCAACGCCGATGTGCTCCTGGCCAATGGCCTGCTGCTGGAGCCGCAGAACCTCATGAAATCACTGCGGGAATCCTCCGACGTTCCCGTGACGGAGGTCGCGGACGAAGCCTCGACGCGTGGTGCCACTCTCGTGCCGCTGGTGGAGAATGTGGCACTCGACGCCATCTGGCTGGGACTGCGTGTGCGCAACGCTCCGTCCGGTACGAACAGCGTGGACATGCGTCTGCAGTCCGCCGAAGGACCAGGTGACGTCGCCGCGTACGTTGTGTCCACCTTCGGTACCCCCGAACCGCTCTTCAACACCGCCGACGGCATTGATGACCGCGAGGATTCCACCACGCTTCCGGCCAATGCACATACACACGTGTCCTGGGCTTTCAGCAAACCCGGTATCTACCGCCTGACCTTCGCAGCAACGAATGCAGGGCCGCAGGAGGTCACCGTCGCCGTCGGTGTCAACCCACCAGAGGGCATGCGCTCTCTGAGCGAGGGGCACGTCGATATCACCGCTGACGTGGCCGCCGGAACACTGGATCTTGAAGATCAGGGCGAGCGCTTTGACCCAGCAACCACCGCTTTGAGCATTCCTAACTCGACTCTGCAGGAAATCCCGCCGTCCCCGGCATATCGCTTCCTCGGGCGTCCAGGCGATGAGACCTACCTTTTGCCCCAAGCAGTGCTGGGCAAGCATCTCCACGGCGAGGTCGATCCACACCTGTGGCACAACGCCAAGAACGTCATCACCTACGCGGAGGTCATCGCTGACCACTTAGCCATGGCGGATCCCTCTCACGGTGCAGACTACCGCGGGCGTGCCCACGACTACGCGGTGCAAGTGCGCGAGGCAGACTCCTTTGTCCGCGACCTCATTGAGGATATCCCCGAGGACAAACGGCATCTGGTCACTCCGCACCACGGCTACGCCTATTTGGAACAAGGTTATGGCATTGACATCGCCGGTTTCATTACGCCGAATCCCGCTATCGAGCCTTCGCCTCGCGATGTCATCGCGCTACGACGCACGCTGGAGAATCTGCGGCTACCTGCCGTCTTCATCGAGCCCACCCAAGAAGCAAGCGCCGATGTCATCCGGGAGACCGCGCACTCCCTCGGCATCGCAGTGTGCCCCATTTACGGCGACACACTCGATGAATCTGTCCCTTCCTATCTCGACCTCATGCGGTTCAACGCTGAATCTCTACACCGCTGCCTTGCAGAAACCTAAGCACAAAGGAAAGAAGCTATGACTCATCACACCACCTACCGTCACCGTCTGCCGCGCCTGACTACCGCAGTTGCCTCCGTGATAACCGCAGCGGCCCTTGCGTGTGCTCCCTCGACTGCCTGGGCAGGAGACCTGGCACAGGTAGTCAGCGCCGACGAGGAAGTCGCCGCACCTGGTACTGAGGCCACCGTCGATCACGGGCACGTGGACCTCGGGCTCCAGGTCATCGACGGCCAAGCTCAGTTCCTGGCGCGCGATGACTCCGCCGAAAAGCCGGTGTGGCGTGAGCTAGATGACGTGGTCTTTAACGTGGGCGACAATGCCCAACTCACACTCCCGGACGATGAGGCCTTCTCTTTCGTGGGTGCCGACCCAGGTGACCACGTCTGGGTCGTCCCCCAGACTGAGCAGGCTGAGGTCCCGTGGCTAGGTTGGAATACGCAGGCCCCTTCCCTGGCTGACAACGTGGATCGCGGTCTCACCATGGAGTACGTGGGCCACCAGGGACCCGGAGATTTTTCCCTCTTCCTCCAAAATGGTGGCTTCGAACCGCCGCAGCTGCTGTGGTCCACCGCAAACGACGCCACCGATGGTTTCTGGGTTGACCTCGGCACCCATACTCACGCCAACTGGGTCTTCACCGAACCGGGTATCCACCAGGTACGCGTGCGTATGACCGGTGACGGTAGTGGTGAAAGCGCAGGCTCCGAGGTTTCTGCAGAGGCCACACTGACGTTTGCCGTGGGTGAGGGGACCGACCTGAGTGAAGCGCAAGCAACCGTGTGGGATGAAACTGCCGAATCCTCTGGTTCAGCATCCGGAGCCTCGCAGGCAGCCGTCCCAGTATGGGTATGGGCACTGGCGGGCCTCGGCGTCCTTGTGCTCGTCGCGGCGGTTGTCGCCGTTGTGCGCGCGAAGGGCGGGCGACGTGGCTAATCCGCTCATCTCCGTCGAAGGCCTCAGCGTCACATTAGCGGGACGCCACGTCATCGAGAATGCATCTGTGACCGTAAATCCGGGCGAGTTCATTGGCTTGCTCGGCCCCAACGGCGCAGGCAAGACCACGCTTCTCCGGGCCATCCTCGGCCTTATTCCCTCCACCGGGACAATCGACGTCACCGCGTCTTTGGGCTATGTTCCACAGCGTCACGACGTGGAGTGGGACTTCCCCATTAGCGTGTCCAAGGCGGTTCTGAGCGGGCGCACCGGAATCGTCGGCTGGCTACGCCGCCCCGGCCGAGCAGACAAGCACGCTGCTCGTCGCGCGCTGAGCCTGACCAACTTGGAAGAATTCGCTCGCCGCCCCATCGCGCAGCTGTCGGGCGGTCAGCGCCAACGTGTCCTCATTGCGCGTGCCCTGGCCACCGAACCGGAGGTGCTGCTTCTCGACGAACCCTTTACCGGCCTCGACGCACCTAATACGGAGGAACTTCTCTTCCTTTTCGATGAGCTCACTGCTCAGGGAACCAGCGTCGTAATGTCCACCCACAACCTCTCCGAAGCAGCTCACTCCTGCTCGCGTCTGGTGCTTTTTAATCGTGGCATCGTAGCCGATGGCCCGGCTGCAGAGCTGCGCTTGAACCCACAACCGTGGAGCGACACCTTCGGGGTATCCACCACGTCTCCGCTGCTGTCCGCAATTGGGGTGGCAGCATGATCGACATTTCACTCATTGAGTTCTTCCAGGACCTCACCAACCCGCACCTCGATTTTCTTGCCCGCGCCGTAGCTATCTCAGTCCTGGCGGCCATCGTGTGCGGCGTCGTTGGCTGCTACGTCGTTCTTCGCGGCATGGCCTTCATTGGTGATGCCGTCTCCCACGCTGTCTTCCCAGGCCTCGCCATTGCCTTCGTGCTCCAAGGTTCGGTTCTCTTAGGTGGCGCCGTCGCCGGCTGCACCGTAGCTTTACTCATCGCCTGCTTCTCGCAGCGCCGTACGGTGCGCGAGGATTCCGTCATCGGTATCTTTTTCGCCGCCTCGTTCGCGTTGGGAATGGTGATCATCTCCCGTGTTGAGGGCTACACCGCGTCGCTGACGAGCTTCCTTTTTGGTTCGCTCACCGGTGTTTCCCACACGGACCTCTACACCGCGCTCGTGGTCACCGTGCTCATTGTGGGGATCATCGTCCTCCTCGGCCCACAGCTGACAGCAACGTGCCTGGACAAGGAAACTGCCCGGGCAATGGGCCTTCCGGTCTTTGCCCTCGACATCGTGCTGTACCTGTGTGTTACGGGTGCGGTAGTGATCTCGGTGGGCACGGTGGGCAACATCCTCGTTCTCGCACTGCTCATCACCCCCGCAGCAACGGCGCGATTGCTGTGTGACTCCCTAGGAACCATGATGGCCGTCTCCGCCGCCATTGGTTCCTTGGGAAGTTTCTTCGGTATCTACCTGGCATGGGCCATTGACCTTCCCGCCGGCGCCACCATCGTCCTGCTACTCACTGCCTGTTTCCTCTTGGCATGGATTGCCGCACCAATTCTTCATTCCCGCCGATCCGCATCATCTACCCCGACAACTAAGGAGTCCTTGTCCGCATGAACCGCCTCATCCTCCGCCCACTGACGCTGACCGCCGCGGCAGCCCTAGCCTTGTCTATCCCAACCACTGGCGCGCCTGCCCCACTGGCGTTGGCTGCAGACACCGCCAGCGATACTGCCTCCTGTGACGCCGACTCACAGCATGCTTTTACCCGCGGCCACCAAGATTTAGCCCTGCTGGGCAACTCCGGTGACATGCGCTTCGTAGCACGCGACGACGAATCTGGAGATGACTACTCCTCCGGCGATTTTTACGTGGAGGTTGGTTCTAACGCGGCCTTCGACGATGCTGCCGGCGGAGATATCCCTTCGCACGGCTGGCAGATTCCTCAGACCCAAAACCCGGATATTCCCTGGCTAGGGTTCAATACGAGCTATATCGATGAATCCGCAGCACAGGATGCGACGCTGTCGATGACGCTGCACAGTGGCCCCGATGGTGGACGAGTTGTCGGTTTCCAGAACTCCCTCGGAGGTGCCCCCACCGTGCTCTTCGACTCAGAGGATCCCGATGTGGACTGGGATTATCCGGATCATTTCCACAGCCATACCGGAATCGTTTTCACCGAACCAGGGGCTTATGCCGTCACATTCACATTCTCACTCAACGATGGCTCAGAGCATTCCATCGACGTTCCCTTTCTCGTCGGTGGGGCCGATACCGGCGAACTCTGCCAGCTGGAATGGGGCTCCGGTTCTGGCAGCGCTTCCAGGTCAGGAAGCGCAAAGAACCGTCCGCAGCAGTTAGCTAAAGACATCAATGACACGTCTAAGGCCATCGCCCAGCTGGATAAGACGATGGACAAGACGTTCAAGGAAGCGGACACCTTCCTCAACGGTGGAAAGCCCTCTGAGTCACGAGCACCGCGACAGTCCCGGGACTCAACACGCACGAAGGAGTCCACACGAACCGGGAAGCCATCGGCACAACCTGAGCCGGCGGCCGACCACCCCCAACCGCAGCGCCAGGATGGCCAACCGCAGCGCCAGAATGACCGGCAGAACTCTCATCGGCAGAACGCAGCATCCCACAATGAGCACACACCGAGAGATTCGACACAGCGTGAGGGGGCGGGGCGCAACGAAGCGCAGGGCTCCAAGGACGCCGCACGGGAACGCCAACGCTCAGCTGAACGCACGACCCGTTCGCGGAACGCCTCCGCGCAGGACGATTCCCACGGAACGGACACGCTAGCTGATGCCCAAAACATCGAGGCCACAAGCTATGGCGCGCCAATGGTGGGCTTTTGGGCGGGCTTTTTAGCCGGTATGGGAGCCTTGGCACTGTTGCTGGGAATTGGGCTCTTCATTGCGGTGCAGTTCTTCCGCCCACGCACTCGCGACTAGTTTCACACACCTGTCTTGTGCAGACTTAGTTGGCGATCTGGTTTTAGCAGGCACAGGCGAAGGAACTAGAGTTGTTCCTTATGTGTGATCACAGACCCGCTTCCGCCCCAGATTTTCTCCTGTCCCGCGCGACGGGGTCTGTGCGTACCCAAGGAACGGTAGCCACCTTCACCGAGGTTGACGCTGCTGTCACTGCCTTGCGCAACGGCGAGGCGGACATGGTCGTGGGCGCGCTGCCTTTCCACAAGGGTGAGGCCGCCGCACTCACCGTGCCAGAGAGCATTATTCGTGAGGACGGCCCGCTCGAGCCGCACGCGTACTACCGCAGTGGTGCGCTGGAAGCTCGCGTCACTGGTTTCGACCCGGAACCCGAGGAACACTTGCGGCGCATTGAAGCGGCAATCGCCACGATTGAGGCCTCCAAGCTGGACAAGGTAGTGCTTGCCCGAGCAGTCGATATCGAGTTCCTTAACCCTGTCGACCCACTACTCGTGGCAGCACGCCTTATCGATCTTTCCTCGCACCGCGATGGTTTTATCGCCGATCTGAGCCCAGCAGGACGACCAGGCGCGATGCTCGTGGGCTCCTCCCCAGAAGTACTCATCAAGAAGCAGGGCTCAACGGTCACAGCCTTCCCCCTCGCCGGCTCCGCGCCGCGCCACGCCGACAGGGCACGCGACATCGTGGCGGGGCAGGATCTCCACAACTCGGGCAAGGATCTACGCGAGCATGCTTTTGTTGTGGATCACATCCGCCGAATCCTCGAGCCGCTCTGTGAGAGCCTGGATGCTCCAACGTCGCCGGAGCTGACCTCCACAAACGAAATGTGGCACTTGGGCACTCCAATCGCAGGCACACTCAAGGACCCAGCCATTACGGCGCTCGAGCTCGCCGAGCTGGTCTACCCCACCCCGGCTATCTGCGGCACACCGACAGAAGCCGCACAAGCGCTCATTGAGACAGCCGAAACTGATCGTGGCTTTTACGCAGGTGCGGTGGGCTGGTGCGACAGCTCGGGTGTTGGCGAATACATGGTGGCTATCCGCTGCGCTGAAGTGGCCGGCGATGGTTTGTCTGCGCGCGCATGGGCAGGCGGTGGCATCGTCGTGGATTCCGAGCCTGAGGCTGAGCTGCAGGAGACCACGGCGAAGCTGCGCACCATTCTGCGCGCGCTTAACCTCTAACGCTACGACCTCTGACGTTATGCGCGGGTAATCGGGTTGGTCAGGCGGCCCACTCCCGGGATTTCGATTTCGATGGTGTCACCCGGCACCATCGGCGCGGTGCCTGCCGGGGAGCCAGTAGTGATGACATCACCTGGAAGCAAGGTATAGGACTGAGAGATCTCCGCGATGATGCCGCTCATCTTCACGATCATCTGATCAGTGTTGGAATCCTGCTTTTGCTCACGTTGACCATCGTGGGTTAGGTACGCATTGATCTTTTGGTCATCCAGGTTGATGCAGTCAAGGTCGGTTTCAATCCACGGGCCCAGCGGGCAGAAGGTATCAATACCCTTGGCACGCGCCCACTGGCCATCCTTGAACTGCAGGTCGCGGGAGGACACGTCATTGCAGATGGTGTATCCGGCAACGTGGTCACGCCAGTTGTCCGGGTCAATATTTTTCGACACCTTGGAGATCACAACTGCAAGCTCGCCTTCAAACTCGACGTTGGTGGCAAACTCCGGAATCTTAATCGGTGCGCCCGGGCCGATAACAGCGGTGGAGGGTTTGATGAAGATGGTCGGCGGCAGGTGCTCTGCGGATTCCTTGAAGACCTCCGCGACGTGGTCGGCATAGTTGCGGCCCAGAGCCACGACCTTGGTGGGCAAGGTCGGCGCCAAAAGGCGGACCTCATTCAGCGGCCACTCACGTCCGGTGGGCTCTGGGGGCGTAAACGGGGTGCCGGCGATTTCCTTGGCCACCAGCTGGTCCATCGGTGCATCAGCCGGGCCATCGATGATGGCGAAACAGATTCCTTCGGTGTGAGCAATTCGTCCTAAACGCATAACGGACATACTACTCGCAAGGTTCTTTCACACAGCAGCCAGGCTGTGTTGTGAATCCTGTTAACTCTTCCTCTCCATGGAGAAAAGTAACTAGAGGGCCATATCGCGCAACGACTCCGCGCGCGTGCTCCGCCGCTGTGCCAGGTAAAGCTCGGCACAGGCAAGGGCATCACTCAGCGCATTGTGGTTGCTGTATCGCGGCAGGCCATACCGCTCGCGCACGCGAGCAAGCCGCAAATCTTCCCCGCGCGGATAGGTCCCCATACGCTCCATGTGGCGACGCTCAAGGGCAAAAGTGTCGACCACGCTTAGGCGCGGCCGCTCCCCGAAAACGTGCTGCGAAGCCCTCTCAATGAACCCCACTTCCAGCTGTGCAAAGTGTGCGAGGAGCACGCGGCCGTGGAGTGCCGTGCGTAAAGCCGAAAGGGCGTCGTCTAGTTCGATTCCCTCATCCACCATCTCTTGGGTCAGCAGATGGACGTGGGCATCCTCACCGACGCGGGCTCCGCGAACGACGCTGTAGCCAGCGCCTGAGAGATCAATCCGTGCACCGTTAATCGGCACCCAGCCAAGTGAGACGATGTCACCTGTCCGGGGATCAAGACTCGTCGTCTCCATATCCACAGCCAGTAGTTTCAGCTCATCCAGGCGCGTCGAGGCTGGCGGGGCACCCCAATCAGCGCGCCTCCCACGTCGCCCCAGGCTTCCCCACATCTAGATGCTCCTCACTGGATACTTGGTGGCTAGGGCATTCTGCATGGATTTAATGGCGCGGAAAGCATCGCGCAGTCGCTCGCGCTCCAAGCGCCCAAGGCTCTTGGGGTCAATGTGATAATCCGGCTTAACTCCTTCACGGAGCTGGCGGGCCTGGTGTTGAAAGGAGAGGGCGCGGAGGAAGTCGAAGGCGTCGAGAAGCTCCTGTGCTCCCTGGCGGCTCACCGGGCCACCCGCGGCTTCCGTGAGGCGTTGACGAGTGTCCACCACGGCCGAACCAGAAGCCAAGGCGAAGAGGCGGCCCATCTGCACGATGCCGGCTGTCCCGCCCTTCTTGATGTCCAGGGTATTGGCATAGTCGCCATCGCGTTCCACGACGAGTCCGCGGAAGAAGGTCAGGGGCGGCTCACGCCTAGCGGCAAGACTGGCCAGGTGTGCATGCAAGCGCGTGGCTCCCTTGCCCATCTCTACCGCGGCAGTATGAACGTGGCGGCCAAGTTCCTCGCTTCCGTACAGCACGCGGAAGTCAAAGAAGATTTGGGCATTGAGCAAAGCTTCGGGCTGTGGATCACGGATCCAGCGACGGAATGTCTCAACCCACTCCGAAGAGGTCATCCTCCACTCCGGCGTCATAGCCATCATCTCTCCGGGGCATCGCATCTGCCCTGCCTCCGCCAGGCCCTCACACACGAAGGTGCTGAGCTGTGCGAAATACTCACCATGGGCTGCGGGATTGTAGTCATCAGATAAAACCAGCGCATTATCTTGGTCCGAAGCCAAGGCCATTTCGCGGCGGCCTTGGGAGCCGACGGCCACGAACGCATAGTCCACCGGTGGCGGGCCGAGCTCTACTTCCGCCAACGCGCACAGCCGCCGAGCCACTGCATCTGCAGCTAAGGTCACCAAGCTAGCTGCCTCCGCCGGTGTGGAGCCACGTTCCACGAAGCGCCCCGCCAACCGCGTTGCTTCGGTGAAGGCATCTGCCAGCTCCGCACGGCTGCCACGGCGCGATAGATCTGCCGCAAGGTAGACGGGATCGTTGTGCAGCAACCTTGTGACATCAGATTGGGTGACGATGCCGTGAAGGCGGCCTTCGTCAACCACCGGCAAGTGATGGATGCCGCGCTCAGCCATGTGGAGGAGGGCTTCCATGGCGGGGGCATCCATCGGCACAACCAACGGGTTCGGGGTCATGATCTCCCCTACCGTCCGCGCAGGACTGAGCCCAAGTGCCAGCACTCGGGAGCGCAGATCACGGTCGGTCACGATGCCTTCTAGCTGGTTCTGTGCACGGGTAACCAGCAGCGAGGACACCCCACGCTGTGTCATAAGCTGGGCAGCATCCGCGATAGTGGTCGACGCCGCAGCGGTGAGCACATCGGTACGGGCTAGCTCGCCGAGAGGGGTACGCAAGACGTCGGTCGGAGCAGCGTCAGCAAGCTCACGGGCCGCCGCTCGCACCTGACGTGATTGTGCCGAGAAAAAACGGGCGAGATCCGGATTACGCTGCGACAAGTCATTAAAAGCCTGTTGCGGGAGCGTGAAGACGAGGCTGTCCTCGACTGCCACCATCTCATACGCGGAGGTTGGCTCGCCCTGCAGCGTGGAATAACCAAAGGTCAAGCCAGCCTCGCGCCGATCGAGCAACACGCCGTCTTCACCGATAACATCCACGGCACCAGCGCGAATGATGTGGAGGAACTCGTTCGTCTCTCCTCGTTGCACGGGCGTGTCACCGCGGCGCAGGTACACAATGCTCAAGTTGGCGGGCAGCGTGGCGAGCTCTTCCTCCGGCAGGTGGGAAAAGGGCTCGTGCTGGGCCAGAAAGCTAGTGACCTCATCTAATTCGACGCTCATGCGCCAAGATTACAGGGCTACGAGTGCAGTGCGGAGGCGATTCGGTCACCAATCTCGGTCGTACGCACTGGGGCATCACCGCGCGAGGACACGTCCTCGGCCACTGCCTCTTCCACGCGCACCGCATTCTCCTCGTCGCCACTATGACGCAGCAACATCGCCGCCGACAAGATTGCAGCAGTGGGGTCCGCAATCCCCTGCCCAGCAATATCCGGGGCTGAACCATGAACAGGCTCGAACATGGACGGATTCTTACCAGAGGCATCGATATTGCCGGAGGCTGCGAGACCGATGCCGCCGGTCACGGCGCCTGCGAGGTCAGTGAGGATATCGCCAAAGAGGTTATCGGTCACAATGACGTCATAGCGGGCCGGGTCAGTAACCATATAAATGGTGGCAGCATCGATGTGGTTGTAGTCCACAGTGACCTCAGGATATTCGGCGGTAACCTCGTCGACGGTGCGCTGCCACAGCCCACCAGCATTGACCAACACGTTGGTTTTGTGGACAAGGGTGACGTGCTTGCGGCGTCCCATGGCGCGCTCAAAAGCATCGCGCACGACTCGTTCGACACCAAAGCGAGTGTTCTGGGACACCTCGGAAGCAACCTCATGCTCGGTTCCCTCACGCAGCGTGCCTCCGTTGCCGCAGTAAAGTCCTTCGGTGCCCTCACGCACGACGACAAAATCTATCTCGCCTGGATTAGCCAGCGGCGAGGTCGATGTCGGGTACAACTTGGCGGGGCGCAGGTTAACGTGATGGTCCAACGCGAAGCGCATCTTCAGCAACAATCCACGTTCTAGAATGCCCGGAGCAACCTCTCCTGGCGCGCCGATAGCACCAAGCAGGATGGCGTCGTGCTCGCGCAGGGAAACCAGGTCATCCTCGGTGAGCAATTCCCCATTGCGCAGGTAGCGACGGGCGCCGAGGTCATAGTCTGTGACCTCAATGTCCGTACGTACAGCACGAAGTACCTTGAGCGCTTCTGCGGTTACCTCGGGTCCGATGCCGTCGCCGCCAATCACTGCCAGTTTCATATTGCGGGATTCCTTTCTCACATATTGGATAATTGTGAGAATACCACGTTCACCCCTCCCCGTAGGCCGAACCCGATTATGCCCACCAGAAAGCAGCGAAGCCGCTCGCGCTGGCGAAGATTTCCCTTCACAGTGAGCACGAACGGCCTTGGTGCCTTGTTCCTTTAGGCGTCAAGATCAAGCTGGCGGCAGCTCGCACCCAGCGCAGAGTTGATTTCCTCAATGAGCTCCTCCGGAACCTCACGCTCAACACGCAGGATGAGGACAGCGTCATCAACTTCCTTACCCTGGGTGAGCGCAGCAGCCACGATGTTAATGCCGGCGGCACCCAGCTTGGTGCCTACGGTGCCCAGTGCGCCAGGAGCATCCTTATAGGAGAAGAAGAGGTTGCGGCCGGTTGCTCGCATATCCACGCCACGGCCGTTGATGCGAATAATCTTCTCCACACCATCGATGCCGGTCAGCGCACCAGTCAGCTGAGATACCTCACCGTCCGAGCCAATAATCTTCACCACGACGGAGGAACGGTGGCCCTTCGACTCCACCTCAGTCCTCACATCAACACTCACGCCGCGGCTTTCCGCAATCTGCATCGCGTTCACAAAAGTCACTGTCTCCGAGACCACACCGGAGAACAAACCACGGACGGCAGACAGGCCGAGCGCGGAGACATCCTCGGTGGACAGCTCACCACAGGCCTCAACCTCAACAGCCACCGGAGCCGAGTGAAGAAGGTTGCCAGCGACGAGACCGAGCTTGCGCGCGAGATCCAACCAGCCGGCAACTTCCTCGCCCACCTTGCCGCCTTCTACGTTGACGGCATCTGCCACGAACTCACCGGCCAGAGCCTTGAGAACGGACGCAGCAACATCGGTACCGGCACGATCTTGGGCCTCAACAGTGGAAGCACCCAGGTGCGGAGACACGGTGACCTGCGGAAGCTCGAAGAGCGGGGAATCCGTGCACGGCTCAGTGGCATAGACGTCAAAGCCGGCACCGCGGTGGTGGCCGGACTTAATGGACTCCGCAAGCGCCGCCTCATCGACAAGGCCACCGCGTGCGGCGTTGATGATGATCTGCCCCTTCTTAGCCTTGGCCAGCAGCTCGGCATCGAACATTCCGGCAGTCTCCGGAGTCTTGGGCAGGTGAATGGTCACGAAATCAGAGCGGGACATGAGTTCTTCGAGGCCGACCAGCTCCACACCGAGTGCCGCCGCGCGAGCCGGGTTGGCGTAGGGATCGTGCGCGATAACCGTGGTCTCAAAAGCAAGGAGACGCTGCGCAAAGAGCTGACCGATGTGACCGAAGCCCACAATACCGATGGTTTTGCCGAAGATTTCCACGCCCTTGAAGGAGGAGCGCTTCCACTCACCCTGACGCAGAGACTGGTCTGCTGCCGGAACCTGGCGCGCGGTGGCCAACAGCAGGGCGATGGCCTGCTCACAGGCCGAGTGAATATTAGAGGTCGGGGCATTCACTACCATAACGCCGCGTTCGGTGGCCGCAGGGATGTCAACATTGTCCAAGCCCACACCGGCGCGGCCGACGATCTTCAGCTTCTCGGCAGCAGACAAAACCTCAGCATCCACTGTTGTGGCAGAACGCAGGAGGAGGGCGTCAGCTTCCGGAACTGCCGCGAGCAGCTCCTCACGGTTAGGGCCATCCACCCAGCGAACCTCAACGCTGTCCCCCAAAGCGGATACGGTGGATTCTGCAAGCTTATCGGCGATAAGTACGACCGGCTTCGACATAACTTCCTTCACTAGGCTGATGAGTTGATGCCGTGAAGTGTAGTTTATTCTTTCCAGCCCTGAGCTATTTTATGCGTGAATTCTGTCACTGAACCGAATTCCGGCCCCAGCGCCACGATCGGTCCCCTTTCTAGCCCCGCCGTCATCGCCGCTCCGACCTTTGTTGCCGACGGATCGGGATTCGGCATGACCATGACGGTACCACCGTAGGCATTAGCGTTGGCGACATTTGCCACAGGGCTATCGACGGTAGCAACGATCACCGGCGCCATCTGTGAATCGCGCCGGGCTTCTGCGGGGATGGCGGGCATCTTCTCCTTGGTGATGCGCTGGGGCAACGGCTCCCACGCTGCCTTAAGCTCAGTCTTCTCCGAAGAATTAAGGTGCGCCACGTTATCCACTATGCGGCTAGGATCCTTGACCACTTTAGAGGTGAAACGAAACGCCGTGTACTCCCCTAATGCCTTGGTATTACCGGGATCATGGATAACCTCCCGCAAGCCATACTGGCTAGCCCAAGGGACATCACCGACCACCACAATCTGGTCCACGCCCAAGTCCGTGGCCAGCTCAGAAATCTGCCTGCGAATCGACTCATCATACGTCACCATAGGAATGCGCTGAGACACACTCAGCGAGGCTGCGCGCAAGGCCGCGGCGTCAGTATCCTCCGCAACAATGAGAGCATTGGTCTGATTGAAAAAGAGTCGGGCAGATTCCACCCCCGACGGGTCGTCGAGGACGGCGACTACGTGATCAAATTTGGGATCGATAAGTCGCAGACGGTTTTCCTCACTCGCGCGCTCGAGGTCAATCTCGGCATCGGGAACCGCAGTAATCTCTTGCGTAACAAGAGGCTCGCCGCGGCCCCAAGATGAACAGCCCGTTGCACCCACGGCAAGGCCACCCACCGCGAGCACTACCCATAAAGCGTTAGTGCGCAAAGGCCTGCGGGCCCTCCTCACCACCGGACAAGTTCGCTTCATCCACATCACGCACCACGGACTTGTTGAGTGCATATTCGACGATGCCCACGAAGCGTTCGCGGCGATCCGCAAAGAACTGATGCGCGGTCGTCGAAGTCAGCAATGACGGTTGAAGGTCGTGTGAGCCCAGTACCGCATCAAACTCGGCATCTTCCATGATCGACTTGGACTGCACGCGCGGCAAATAGCGTTCCGGAGAGTGTCCATCAAGAACCACCTCTGTGCGTTTGCCCATGGGAGTGCGGTTGAGCACGGAATTCGCCAGCACCGGGCTCACACCGTGACGCTGGCACCACGAGAGCGGGAAAATGGGGAAGAATCCCGGCTTCAGTTCCTCGAACGTGCGGCGGTTGAAGGGCTGGCCAGTGCGCCAATCCTTAGCACCACGGGCCATGAGCAGGGCATATAGGCCGTGCCACACGCCATCGTGTTCCCCGACCGACAACAGACGGGATTCACGGAAGGTAGCATCACGCACCGTCTTAGGTATCGCATCAGTCTCCCCTGCTACCCATGCGGTGACCTCATCGACGTCACGCGCGGCACGCAATTTCACCGCCGAGGAGCCATAGAGCTCACCAAACACGCCGCTCCAGAACCACTGGTTGAGTCGGTCCCTAGCATCCTGGCTGGCCAGAACGCCGCTGTTCTCGGCCAAGCGGGCAAGGATGACGGCAAGCGGAACAATTTGCTCGGAGTACGGAACTTGCTCAAGCGACAGGATGCAGCGCTCCGCCAAAAACTCTGCCACTTCCCGGAAGGTGCTAACGAGCGTTTCCGATGCCGCGCGGTAATCCGCAAGTGACAGCTGCAGAATGTCCTCGCGCTGGCCTCCGGCATTGCCCTTCTTGCCCGAGACCAATAGGGATACGGCAGAGAGGAATTCGTTGCGGCCAATACCATCCAGAGCAGGGAAAGAACGCAGTTGCTTCTCGACGTCCGCCCACTCCTCCGCCAAGTGGAAATCCGGATCCTCCGAGGCAAACACTGCGGTAAGCAGGTCAAAGACATCCATCTGAAGACCGGCAGAGTTGACCTGGGCGAAGATTGAGCCGATACCGGCGCGGGCCGTTTCGCGGGAAAGACGGATCATCGGCACGGCGTAGCCCGACAACGGCCGCAGAATGCGGTTGTTGAAGGCCGCGACGACATCGCGGTTTGTGCCGTTGTTCGCAGCGGCCAGCTCGAAGAGCATGCTGGTGCCTTCTTCGCTGAGCAGAGCCGAGACCGGGATGCAGCACGCGTTGATGGCAGCATCGCGATCTGACAGGGAGCCTTCAATTTCCGGGGCAAAATGGGAGCGCAGCTCGCCATGCCGGTTAACGGCGAACACGGCCTCATCCGGCATGATGTCTTCGCTCGTTGCTTTTCGCAGGTCCACGTAGAACTTGCGGGAAACCTTCTTGGAACGGAAATCCGTGGTGTCCACGCAGCCCTCGCCCCGGAAACAGTGATAGAGAGAGGTGAGGCGCTGCTGACCGTCAAGAAGCAGCAGACCTGGATTTACCCCAGTGTCCGGCGCACCAGCCAGTACACGGGGACGGAAGCGCATGGTCTCGTTACGAGTATCCAACGCGAGGAAGGCACCAAGCGGATAACCGCGCAGCACGGTCACGATGAGAGAGCGGATGCGGTCTTCATCCCAGGAGTATGCGCGCTGGAAATCCGGAAGCTGGATATCCCCGCGGTCGATGCGAGCGAAGAGGTCAGAGAGGTCATAGCTTGGCGTAGAAAAACCCATGGCTCCGAGCCTACTAGCAGATGTGGGAACGTGCCCGTTTAAGAGCGATGTGCGCTGCGTTACCAAACATGTGAAACTCCCTCCAGCCACGCCAGCTAGAGGGAGTCTTCAGGTTGATGACTTACGCAGTCGCATCCAGCGGGTTCTTAACCCAGCTCATGAGATCGCGCAGCTGGGAACCAGTCTGCTCGATCGGGTGGTTGTTGACCTTCTCGCGCAGCTCCTCAAGTTCCTTGTTGCCGCCTTCAACGTTGGCCACCAAGCGCTTGACAAAGGTGCCGTCCTGAATGTCGGTGAGGACATCCTTCATGCGCTCCTTGACGGACTCATCGATAACGCGCGGGCCGGAGAGGTAGCCACCGAACTCAGCGGTATCGGAGCAGGAGTAGTTCATGTTCTTGATGCCGCCTTCAACGATGAGGTCGACGATGAGCTTCAGCTCGTGGCACACCTCAAAGTAGGCCATTTCCGGCTCATAGCCGGCTTCAGTCAACACCTCGAAGCCATTCATGATGAGGTATTCCACGCCACCGCACAGGACGGCCTGCTCACCAAAGAGGTCGGTCTCGGTTTCATCCTTGAAGGTGGTCGGGATGACGCCGGCACGGGCACCGCCGATGGCGGCCGCGTAGGACAGGGTCAGCTCGCGCCCCTCACCTTTCGGGTCCTGCTCGGTGGCGATTAGACACGGAACGCCCTTGCCGTCGACGAACTGACGACGAACCAGGTGGCCCGGCCCCTTGGGAGCGACCATGCCGATGGTGATGTTCTCAGCAGGCTTGATCAGGTCGAAGTGGATATTGAGGCCGTGACCGAAGAACAGGGCGTTGCCGTCCTCCAGGTTCGGCTCGATGTCCTCGGTGAAGATGGCTGCCTGGGAGGTATCAGGAGCCAGCAGCATGATGACGTCGGCCCACTTGGCAGCCTCCGCGTTGGTGAAGACCTGGAAACCGGCTTCCTCTGCCTTCTCGCGGGACTTGGAGCCTTCGCGCAGGCCGATGGCAACCTCAACGCCGGAGTCACGCAGGTTCATTGCGTGGGCGTGGCCCTGGGAGCCGTATCCGATAACGGCAACCTTACGACCTTGGATGATGCTCAGGTCGGCGTCGGATTCGTAGAGAGTTTCAATAGCCATGATGGGTGTTCCTTTGCTTGTATGGTAAATCGGTCTACTGAATTTGTATCACAATTTGGGACGCTACGTCCACATTGTGAGATTTTATTTTGAAGGTGCCATCGCCTTCGGGCCACGAGCCAGCGCCACGTGACCAGACTGAACCAGTTCGCGGATGCCGAAGGGCTCGAGGACGTCGAGAAGCGCTCGCAGCTTGCCCGGTGTACCGGTAGCCTCAACGACCACGGACTCCGGCGCCACGTCCACAATGCGGGCGCGGAAGATGTTCACAGCGTCGACCACCTGCGGCCGGTTGGTGTTATCGGCCGCTACCTTGACCAACATGATGGCCCGCGCGATGGTGCTCTCCTCTTCGAGCTCCACCACCTTGAGCACAGGCACGATCTTGTTGAGCTGTTTGGTCACCTGCTCAGTGATCACCTCGGAGGCGTCGACCACGATAGTGAGGCGGTTAATGCCCTCGGTCTCAGTTTTGGCGGACACCAAGGAGATCAGGTTGTAGCCGCGGCGGGTAAACATGCCGGTCACGCGGGAAATGATGCCCTCAATATCCTCGACAAGTACGGACAGGGTGTGGCGAGTGATGTCGTCTTTAGCCATGGTTCTTAGGCCTCCTCGAGAGATTCGTGGATTTCGGCCGGTTCCTCGGCCGCGGACTCGTTGTCATCGAATAGCGGGCGCAGGCCCAACGCGTACTGGATTTCCTCGTTCGAGGCGCCGCCGCCAATCATCGGCCACACCTGAGCGTCATGCCCCACAATGAAGTCAATAACCACCGGGCGGTCATTGATTTCCCGCGCGCGTTCGATGGCCGGGACAATCTCCTCCTCTGAGGTCACGCGAATAGACTCGCATCCCAGCGCCTCGCTGAGCTTCACAAAGTCCGGCACGTACTCATCATGCTCACGCAGCTTCGTATGGGAGTACTTGTTGTCATAGAAGAGCGTCTGCCATTGGCGCACCATGCCCAAGTTGCCATTGTTAATAACGGCCACCTTAATGGGGAATCCTTCCACCGCGGCCGTGGTGAGCTCCTGATTGGTCATCTGGAAGCATCCATCACCATCAATCGCCCACACCTCGCGCTCCGGCATGGCTGCCTTGGCGCCGAGCGCCGCGGGGACGGCGTAGCCCATCGTGCCGGCACCGCCCGAGTTGATCCAGCTACGCGGGTGCTCAAAGTCGAGGAATTGTGCCGACCACATCTGGTGCTGCCCCACACCAGCACAGTAGATTGCCTCAGGCCCGACAATGTCACTGAGCTTCTCAATGACATGTTGCGGATTGAGCAGGCCATCGGGAGTGGGCTCGAAACCACGCGGAAAGCGGCGCTGCATGTCGGTGAGGTAGTCCATCCACGCGCCAATGTTAGGCGCGGAGATCTCGGTGTCGTTCTCATAGGCCTTGGTCAGACGCAGAAGAACCTCGCGGGCATCGCCCACGATCGGGATGGAGACCTCGCGGATCTTGCCCACCTCGGCCGGGTCAATATCAGCATGAATGACTTCAGCATTCGGGGCGAAGGTAGAAGTATCACCGGTGACGCGGTCATCAAAGCGCGCGCCGATGGCGATGATGAGGTCGGCGCGCTGCAGGGCTGCCACCGCCGGAACGGTTCCATGCATTCCCGGCATGCCCATGTGCAGTGGGTGCGAGTCCGGGAAGGAGCCCAGGGCCATCAGCGTGGTGACCACAGGGATTCCGGTCAGCTCGGCAAACTCACGCAACTCGCGCGCCGCATTCGCCTTGATGACGCCGCCACCGATGTAGAGCACCGGCTTTTCTGCGCGGGCGATACGCTTAACTGCCTGAGTGATTTGGCGTGGGTGCGGCGTGGTGGTGGGCTTGTAGCCCGGCAAGTCCATCATTTCTGGGCCGGTGTAGTCCATGTAGGCGTTTTGCACGTCCTTCGGAATATCCACGAGGACTGGGCCAGGGCGGCCGGTTGAAGCCAAGTGGAAAGCAGCGGAGATGGCGGCCGGAATGTCTGCGGCATCCGTGACGATGAAGTTGTGCTTGGTAATCGACATCGTCACGCCGCGGATATCGGCCTCCTGGAAGGCGTCAGTGCCTAGAAGCGAGCTGCCCACCTGGCCCGTGATGGCTACGACGGGGACGGAGTCGAGGTTGGCGTCGGCAAGCGGCGTCACCAGGTTGGTCGCACCCGGGCCAGAAGTGGCAATCATGACGCCAACCTTGCCCGAGGCCTGCGCATAGCCTTCAGCGGCGTGGCCCGCGCCCTGCTCGTGGCGGGTAAGCACGTGGCGCAGCTTCGTCGATTCAAAGAGTGCGTCATACAGCGGAAGCACGGCGCCGCCCGGAATGCCGAAGACGAGGTCGGTACCAAGATCTTCAAGGGTGCGGACGATGGCGTGTGCGCCCGTGATGCGCTCGGGCGCCTGATGTGGCGGAGTGGAAGCTGTCACGGTGGGTGTGCTCCTTCTATGGGGTGGATTTCGGAGAGACCATTGCCTACAACTAACGCCCCCGTCTGTCCTTCTGGGTGTGAAGGTGGCGGGGGCGCGTGGAGGTCGACGTCACTGTGGACTCGTTACGGCTGGCGCCGCCCGGGTACTACAAGCTGAAGTCGAATAATGATCATGCGACAAACTGTACACTGATAGAAACACCGCCGCTGGCATTTACCCCCATTTTTGGGATCGTTTTCTCATTTTGCGAGATTTCACAGGTGGGGCGGTTCGCCACGGCGGCACACAGTCAATTACGATGGCCCACTATGACGTCCTCACACCCGCAGAACGCATCCCCACGCGCCGACCACTCCCCGGCCGAAACGTTCAAGCCCACCCGCGAACACCTCCTCGGAATTGGCATACTCGCTGCCATCGCACTCCTCAGCATTGGCTGGGCACCGAAGTACCTCTTCTGGATTCTCATCTTCCCCGCACTGGGAATCTGGTGGGTTCTTCGCTCCCGCACCACCGTGGACGCCTTGGGCATCCACACCACCTACGGCTTCCGTGGCCCGAAGGACATTGCGTGGAGCGACTTTAAAGGAATTGGCTTCCAGCGCTCCCGAGCTTTTGCCCGCACCACAGATGGCGACAACATCAACCTCCCCGGCGTGACATTCAACTCCCTTCCCCGTCTGGCTAAAGCCTCACAGGGGCGCATCCCTGATGCACTCACCGCTGGGCGCGACGCCGCCGACGACAAGGTCGTCATTGTCCACCGCGACGGCCAGCAAGTCCTCCTCTCCAAGGAGGAATACGCCGCATACCTCGATAAACACCCCGAACTGAAGGACTAAACATGTACCCGCTGCGCTCTAAAGTCACCACTGTCGGCCGCCAAGCGTCCGGCGCCCGCGCCCTCTGGCGGGCTACCGGCACTAAAGAGAACGAGTTCGGCAAGCCCATCGTGGCCATCGCCAACTCTTATACCCAGTTTGTGCCTGGGCACGTGCACTTGAAGAACGTCGGTGATATCGTCGCTGACGCCGTGCGCGAAGCCGGCGGCGTGCCGAAGGAATTCAACACCATTGCCGTGGATGATGGCATCGCGATGGGTCACAGCGGCATGCTCTATTCCCTCCCCTCGCGCGAGATCATCTCCGATTCCATCGAGTACATGGTCAACGCGCATACTGCCGACGCCCTCGTGTGCATCTCCAACTGCGACAAGATCACCCCAGGCATGCTCAACGCGGCCCTGCGCCTCAACATCCCCACCATCTTCGTCTCCGGCGGCCCAATGGAAGCCGGTAAGGCCGTGGTCGTCGACGGCGTGGCACATGCACCGACGGATCTGATTACGGCCATCACGGCGTCGGCAAGCGATGCCGTCTCCGATGAGGGCCTCGCACAGGTAGAAGAATCTGCCTGTCCCACCTGCGGTTCCTGCTCCGGAATGTTTACGGCCAACTCCATGAACTGCCTCACTGAGGCACTCGGCTTGGCCCTGCCGGGAAACGGAACCACGCTGGCCACCCATGCTTTCCGCCGTCGCCTCTTCGAGGACGCCGGACGCACCATCGTGGCCATGTGCCAGCGCTACTACGGCGAAGAGGATGACGCGGTCCTCCCGCGCTCCATCGCCACGAAGGAAGCCTTCACGAACGCCATGGCGTTGGATATGGCCATGGGCGGTTCCACGAACACCATCCTCCACACCCTTGCCGCCGCGCAGGAGGGCGAAGTGGACTTCACCTTGGAGGACATCAACGAGATTTCCTACCGCGTGCCCTGCCTGTCCAAGGTGGCCCCCAACGGCACCTATCACATCGAGGACGTGCATCGCGCCGGCGGCATCCCCGCCATCCTGGGCGAACTGCGCCGCGCCGGCCACGTGAACATGAAAGTCCACACCGCGCTCTATGACAATGCCGAGCAGTGGCTCGATGATTGGGATATCCGCGGCGGCAAGGCAACCGACGCTGCCCGCGAGCTCTTCTTCGCGGCCCCCGGCGGCGTGCGCACCACCGAGCCTTTCTCCCAGTCCAACCGCTGGGATGAGCTCGACACGGATGCTACCAATGGCTGCATCCACGACGCGGAACACGCCTTCTCCTCTGACGGCGGCCTCGTTGTCCTGCGCGGCAACCTAGCCCCCAACGGCGCCATCGTGAAGGCCGCGGGAGTGGAAGAGGAACTGTGGACCTTCACCGGCCCTGCCCGCGTCGTGGAATCACAGGAAGAAGCCGTGTCCATCATCCTCAAAAAAGAAGTCCAGCCCGGCGATGTCATCGTCATCCGCTACGAGGGCCCTGCCGGTGGACCGGGCATGCAGGAGATGCTGCACCCAACGTCCTTCCTCAAGGGTTCCGGCCTAGGCAAGGCCTGCGCCTTGATTACGGATGGGCGCTTCTCCGGCGGCACCTCTGGCCTGTCCATCGGCCACATTTCCCCGGAAGCCGCTCACGGCGGTCTCATCGGCCTCGTAGAAAATGGCGATCCCATCACCATCAACATTCGCGAGCGCCAGCTCACCCTCGACGTGGACGACGACGTCCTTGAACGCCGCCGCGCCGCCGAGGAGCAGCGCGAGAAGCCGTGGACACCGAAGGACCGTACACGCCCAGTTACCAAGGCGCTGCGTGCCTACGCCAACATGGCAACCTCAGCAGATCGAGGTGCAGTGCGCGTCGTGGATGGCCACGTCCAGTAGGCCATCCCAGCCATAATAAGCGGCAGCGTCACCCAGGCCAAGGACGAGCGCCAGCGGATAATAGCTTCCGCTGGTGCCCACAGGTCTTCGGGCGGCGCAGCACTGGAAACAAGGCACCACCACACCACGACGATGAGCAGGGTCCGCGCTGGGCTGCCGGGGATAACCACCGTAGCTATCAATGGCAGCAGCCAAATGCAGTAGTAGCCCTGCATGAGCCCAGTAGTCATGAGAACTCCGGCGAAAAGAACACCGAGCGAGCAGTACACCCACACCACCGGTTGCTCGCGCTTGTAGCGCCACAGTGCCACCAACGCTAGCCCCACCACGACGAGGAAAGCCACGGTTGCGCCTGTGATGGCTCCTTCTGACCAGCCCAGCTGCCGGCCCACGCCTTCGATGGAACCATTGTTATAGTCGCGCGCCTGCCCCAGGTAGGGCAGCAAACGGTTGAGGTAATCCTGTGGTTGGGACATTGTCAACCACCCAGCGGCGAAGACCCCCACCATAAACACGCCGGCCACGACGAGCACGGTGATATGGCCGGATAGCAGCGATACAACGCCCAACGCCAGAAATTGTGGCTTGATGGTCATGGCCACGCCCAGAATAATGCCTGCTGCGACAGCCTCCCAAGACTTCAGGCCCGCACGCCAACCGCGTGCCAGCAGCTTGATGGTTAACAGCGCAAAAAGCACCTGCAAGAGGAAGAGGAAGCCGTTGATATTGGTCAGGCTCAACGTGCTCTTTACTGGCTCGTCGAAAGCGCAAGCCACGATGACCAGCACGGCGAAGACACGGCCCCGATAACGCGCCGCAACGGAGGCAGCCAGCAACCACAGCGCAACGAAGATGGAGGCCGCGCCCAACCACATCATGATGGTGCGTGCGATGTCCCGGCCGGGCAGCCAGCCGATTGGGCCGAGAAGAAATGTTGCCCCAGGTGAATACAGGTAGTGGGGATCAAGCGTGGAATAGTCCTCATCGTAGACCGGCCGGCCATGGACGTACTTATCCACTGCGTTCCAGATGGGGTCAAAATCGGATCCCGTGGTCCCAGCTGGGGACCACACTACGGCAGCAAATACCATAACGCCGGCAACACAATAGAGCATCCGGACTGCCGGGACACGCCAATCAGGGTCAGAGGCCGGGGGAAGCAGGTTCTTCAACAGGTTCATCGCTAGGTAGCGTACCACCGTACATTTGGCGCTCTAGCTCGTCACTCAGCATGGCTGCGAACATGTTGGTGAGATGCGAAGAATCGCGGTAAACCATCACGTTGCCGATAACGCCGGGGCAACGGTCTGGACCACACATGGCGTTTGTGAGGTCAAGGTGAGTGACATCCAATCCAGCCAGTGTGTTCACGGCAGGATTCTCAGGCAGCAGTGAGTCGTCCCGCTCCACGCCACAATCAAGCAGAGGATCACCTGCAACGTATCCGCCCGCAGCCACGCAGTCACGCACATCTAAAGGACCTGCCGGAGTGTGTGGCCAGGGAGTGTCGCGCAAACCCCACACTGGCATGCCTGCACCGTTGAGGCGCTCGACCACCGTACGCAGGCCCTCGGGAGTCTGCTCGGGCCCCATGGTTCCTGGCGCTGGCTGGGTAGAAATGAGGAAGGCGCCTTCCGTAGCTGGATTGGCCTCCATGTAGTCCAGAGCAGCCTCGCTCCAGACGGCGCACTCTGGGTAATCGTGCCCATCGGAACGCTTAGGCTCACCGCCTGGGAAGCAGCCCATCTTCACCATCGGAATGATTCGAATCCCCTGTTCACGGCCCACAATATCCAGGGCCGGCAGCATCTGGTCCGCGTGTGAATTTCCAAACAGGTACATCGTGCGAGCGGAAGTCACGTCACCGTAAGCGCACAGCGTGTCCTCGGTGTTCCACTGTCGCGTCAGGATCGGCTCCTCATGTTCATAAAGCGCTGTGCACCCATCGGTATGCGTGGTCGGGTAAAAAGACTCGATCGGATTGCGTGCGTTCGGCACAGGATCCCGCGGAGGGACTTCAACGCTCTTCAAGAGAGCATCGGGGCCTGGGTAGTCAAGAATGTCGCTCTCGCTCACGCTCGCGGTGGAATCTGATACCGCAGGAGGCTGTGCCCATGCGGCCAGCGCTACAGCTGCTACAGTCAGCGCTGCGATGCCTGCCGACGCCCTCTTTTCCGTACCTACTAACCGCCCTGGCAGCCAAGAGCGCTCTCCGGGCTTAGCTTTCTGCCGAGTGGGTACCTCCACAAAGCGCAGTGTGAGCCAGGCAAGCACCATCGAGAGGATAATGACGCCCGTGCCCGCCAGAAGTCCACGAGTCGTGCCGACGGCAGCGAGAATGCCCATACCGTCTCGGTTGGACTCTCCCCCGCTGAGTAGATAGGTCACCAACACCAGCAATGGCCAGTGCCACAGGTAGAGACTGTAAGAAATACGTCCTAAGAATTGGAAAGGTGCGGTGGTCAGAACCCGTCCGAGGCGGGAGGAGGGTCCCGCGACGATAACGAGAGCCGCACCCGCAAGCGGCATCAACGTTGCAGGGCCGGGAAACTGCTGCGCGCCATCCATGACCATGCCGGTGGCCAGGATGAGTGCTAGGCCAACAAGGCTCCAGTCAGTCCGCCGGTGACCAGCCCCAGCAGCCCCAGCCATGCGGTGGGTTCCGGGCTGCGTCAGCCACAGCCCCAGCAACCCGCCAAGACCAATCTCCCAGAAACGGCTGAGCGGCGAATAATAGTTTGTGCCTTGGTCAACACCATGCAGGTAAATCGCGTACAAGAAGCTGGCCAGCGTAGCAATTCCCAGTCCCCAAGGGGCCACGCGTGAATTGATGCCCTGGACATCACCACCGTGGCCCCCACACAGCCGGTACACGCCTGCGCACAGGAAAATGACCAGCAGGGAGCCGATATAGATTTGCAGCTGGGCCGACATGGACCACAGGTGTTGATATGTGCTCACGTCCTTGCCGATGGCCGCGTAATCCTGCCCAGCAGTCGAGAGCGCAAAGTTCTGAAAATAGGCTAAAGAGCTTAGCGCTTCTCTGCCTTCCCTTCCCCACCGGGTTGGCGGGAAGACAATGAGAGCCAGCGCTAATGTGACAGTGACAGTGACCACGAGCGCCGGGAAAAGCCGACGCAGCATGCGGATAACCACTTGGACCAGGGTAAGACCACGCGGGTTAAAGGCATTGCGGATTTGGGGGCCGAAGAAGAAAATACCGCCAATGAGCAGGAAGACGTCCACACCCGCTGAGACTTTGCCAACGAAGACGTGGAAAAACACGACGAGAGCAATAGACAGACCGCGGAGCCCGTCAATGTCTGTACGATAGGTCGATGATTTCGGCATAGCCCCTAAAGCCTAGGACATGTGGGCTCTAAAACCGTCATCGGCCATGATGCGCGGGACCGCTGACGCATCGAAGACTGTGTTCACATTCGGTCCCCAGCCAAGTCCTTGAGCGCCGCCAGGTGACCGTCGAAAGCAGCTTTACCTTCTTCCGTGAGCGCAACCCACACCGAGTCTTTGGCACGGCTAGCACCGTATTCCCGAAAGCGGGTCACGTAGCCGGCCTGTTCTAGGGCCCCCAATTGCTTGGACAAGGTGGCGTCCGAGAGCTCCGTACGGTCACGCAGCACGGCAAATTTCATCTCACGGTTAACTTCACCGCCCTGCGTGGCGCCGAACGCGTTGAGCGTGGCACAGATTTTAAAGCGGTTGAGCGGGTGGATAGCCGGATCAAGTCCGCTCATCGCGGCATCCGATCCATCGCGCCGGTGTGCAGCGTCCAAAAGGTCGCCGCGGCACACAGCACACCCGCGATACACGAGGCAACAACGTGTCCTTCGACGAAGGGAGTGAAGAGCGTCGGCAGAATCATAAAACCTACGCCCGCAAAGTAGCGTCGGCTGACACTCCGGCCAGCATTCGGATCCACCTTCTGCCGCATCGAATCCCGCACCCCTGAGCGGTAAAAGAAGGCCAGCCCCACCAGGAGGCCAACAACGAGAAGAAGCCCGCCCACGAGAACAAGCGGGTGGACATCGACCTGAATCCACATGTAGGCGAACCAGGCGCCGTAGGCCGCAGCCACGAGCAGGCTCACCCAGATGGGCGGCCGCTTCGCTGCGGCTGCCTGCTGTTGTTCCTCAAACGCTAATGCGTCCTGAATATCCTGGTTCACCATGTGCTGTCTTCACCCTTCCACGTCTTGTTTTCCATTACGGAAATCAACTTACTTTACGCAATGGAAAACAACAAGGTGGGTGCGTGGACGTGTTTAGTTCAGCGGATTAACACCGGCGCCAAACCACCAAATGGCAACCAGCGCCGCGACGCCAATAATCACAAACACCCAGGAAGTCGCCAACGGACGGCGCGTCCAGGAGCGGTTGAAGTCGAGGGAGATGAAACCCGGGCCAGTGAACTGCAGAGCTACTGCGATGACAAAAAGGACAAGACCCAGCCAGACACTCTCGTTCCACGCGAAGACATCGAGGCCATCACCGGAAGCATTAAGACCGTGAATCGCGTCAAAGCCGGTCACGATGAGGCCGAACATGGCCGCCAGCGGGGTCACGAGGCCAAGCAGGAGGAAGGCACCAGCGATAAGCTGAACCGTTGGAACCCCGATGGCCAGCGCTGCTGACATGGCGTACTCGCCGTACTCGCTCTCCAGCCCCGCAAGCCCCTCGTTGCCACCAAGCTTAAAGAAGGTGGAGGCACCTGCCACAAGCAGGTAGACGCTTAGAGCCAAGCGCACAAAGAGAAGGCCAAAGTCCATGGTGCCGCGGCGTGCCGGCTTCGGCTCCTCTGTTGTCTCGGTGGCATCGTACTCAACGGCCGAGTCGGCGACAGCCACCGTGCTCGGAACCTCGTCGTGCGTAGCCGCCTCCGGCATCGCAGTAGTATCAGCGGTAGCCTCTGCCCGCGGGAACGCGGTGGTCTCGGCATTCGTCGAATCTACTGCCGCGGTGCGGTCCGCAGCAGCGCTGTCGAAAGACAGGGAATCCGAAGACTGGCTCTCAAAAGTCTCAGTCTTAGCATCGGCACCAGGTTCGGTGGCGGGAGTGGTAGAAGAAGTGGTGGCAGTCTCAGCAGGCTTGGGTTTAATCACCTTTGGCTCCGCGCGCCCAGCGCGCTGAAAAAGACGGCTCTTCTTAGGCTCAGGCTTGCCTTCAGCTGCAGATTCTACGGCAGCCTCGCTCGCCTTCACAGAATTGGAGCCAGTCCCAGAAGCGGAATGAGAGCCGGTGTAGGTGGGAATATCGTCATCAATGCCGAATGCTTTATCTGGAGTTTTATCGCTCATGCCTCCAACTTAAGCCAGTATGGCGAGCTTATGGTGCATTCTCGTCGGCGCGGCGCGAAGCTAAAACCGCACGGCCAGCGGCAAGAACATCCGCGGTGAGGTCCGCCAACACCTCAGATTCCAGACGCCAGCGCTGCCAGTAGAGGTCGATGTCGAGGGGGAAGTCGTCGAGAAGCACTAGCGCCCCTGAGTTCAACAAAGGTTGTGCCTGCAAGCGCGGCACGAGCCCCCAGCCCAGCCCATAGCGCACGGCCTCAACATAGGACTCTGACGAGGGAATCTGCGACACCCGGGCCCGCAGAACCCGGGAGTCAATGAAGCGCTCGCGCATCGCATCATCGAGGGTCGCATCATTCGGACCAAAGCCAACGATGGGCAGGGTATCCCAGTCCTCGAAACTCTCCGCCAGGCTGGGCGCGGCCACCGCAAAGTACCGCATCGTCCCCAGGTACGTTGACTCGCAGCCTGACACCGGAGTCTGCTCACGGGTCACCGCACCCAAAACATCGCCTCGTCGCAGCATAGCCAACGTGCGCGCCTCATCCTCAATACGAATGCGCAAGGCAGCCTCACCACGCGCGGCGGTCTTTTGAATCACGGGTTGGAACCACGTGGCGAGTGAATCAGAGTTGATAGCCACGGTCAACGGCACACGCGCAAGCCTTGCTGTGAGGCGGGCATCAGCCTCTGCCTGAACAAGCGCCATACGCCTCGCCGCCTGGGCCACGATCTCCCCCGCTTCGGTCACAGTGACGGGGTTGCCGCGGCGCAGGAGAATTCGACCGGTTGAGACCTCAAGCGCTTTGATGCGCTGACTGACGGCCGAGGGTGTGATTCCTAGCACACTTGCGGCGGCCTCAAAAGAGCCTTCGTCAACAATGGCCAGCAGAGTTTCGGTGTGGAGCGGGTTCATGAAGCTATTTTAAACCAACTGTAGAACACTTAACTGGACTTCATATGCGTTTCCCCGCACACTTAATGCCATGTCAGTAGTGCTCGCAGGATTTGCGCTGGGATTGTCCCTCATCATCGCCATCGGACCGCAGAACGCCTACATCATCAAGATGGGCATCAAACGGGATCATGTTGGCGCGATTCTGCTGGCCTGCCTGCTTTCCGACGTCATCCTCATCAACGCCGGAACCGCCGGCGTGGGCTACCTTGTCGAGCGCTTCCCCACTGCGCTGACCGTGGTGAAATATCTCGGCGCGGCATACCTCATCTACTTCGGATTCACCTGTTTCCGTGATGCGTTTAAGAAAGAACAGGAAGCGCTGGTCGTTCACAAGAGCGAGCCCGTTGCCGCCTCAGTAGAAGCCAACGGTGGAGACACCACAGCTCCGGGCGGCTCCGTGCTGACAAAGATCCGCCCCCGGATTCGCTCAACGTCGTGGGTCAAGCCGGTCATGGGCGCGATGGCCCTGACCTGGCTCAATCCCCTGGCCTATGTCGATGCCCTCGTGATGCTCGGCGGTATTGCTAACCAGTACGGCGATCAGCGCTGGATCTTTGCCGCAGGCGCTGTCCTTGCTAGTGCCGTCTGGTTCCCCTCTCTCGGCTTCGGCGCCTACAAGCTGTCCCACGTACTGGCGAAGCCGATGACGTGGCGCATAGTCAACATCGTCATCGGCTTCGTCATGCTGGGGCTTACCGCCAAGCTGCTACTGCACTAATTCTTGGCAGCCTCATCGTCCTCAGTGGGGTCGCCCACGGCGCCGGTTGCCTCAACCCACGCCTTGATTTCTTCCTCGCTGCGGTCTTGCTCCACGGCGTCGCGCTCGGTGTAGTAGGAGTGATCGTTACGGTTTTCCTCCCACTCCTCCTTGTCGAAGTCCACGTCGTCATCGGAGTGCAGCTCCTCGACGACCTCCGAAACGAGGTCCTCGAATAGGGCCTCATCGTCCACGTTGGAATCAGCAATCTGCTGGCCGATTTCGTCGTCATAGCGCTCGGCATCATAATCAGTGTCCGGGTGCAGCTTCAGATGCAGCAGCGCGCGAATGCGCTCGCGGCGCAGCCCCTCATCCTTGATGGTGCTCAGCGTACGCAACCAGCCAATAACCAGGATGACCACGAGGACGATGCCCATGTAGCCCAGCACCGGGTAAACGTACTGCATGAGGGACTTGAATCCCGCGAAAGAAACCGCGAAACCGGCAAGGCAGCCAGCGATGAAAATGATGCGGTACTTAGACTCATTGCCCGAAGACAAACGCTTGCCCAGCGCATAGAACATGCCGATGGCCGTGTTGAAAATCATCAGGTAGATGATGATGGCCATGATGACGCCGAGCGTCGGGTGAATATTGTCCACCAGGGTCAGCATCGGGATGTCAGAACCCGCAACGTCCTCCGCGTTCATGAGCAGGGTGAATCCCGCGATACCCATGAGCAGCGCGTAGACGGCACCACCCACGATGCCGCCGAGGCCCGCCTCACGTGGAGAGATGTTATCGCCACCAATAACCAGGGACATGGACACTGCGAGGATGAGAGCCAAACCGTTGTAGTTGAGGGCGGAGACCAGCCAGTTGGAGATCGGGGACTCTACTGCAGCAGAAGCATCGATGGCAGCGGAAACATCAGCCGGCATGTGCATCAGCGTGTAGCCGCCGGCAAACAAAACGGCGATGATGATAGTCGGCGTCAGCATGCCGATGACCTGCGAGACTTTGTCCACATCCAGCATGCCGGCCACGAGAACCATGACGAGCATGATGAGCGAGCCGATCCACGCGGGCCAACCAAACTGCTGCTGCAAGTTGGATCCGGCACCAGCGAGCATGACGAAGCCCACGGCGAACAGGGTGAGAATCACCGCAATATCGAGAATGCGCGAAATAAACGGGTGAGTAATGTTACGGAACACCTGGTTGTGCTCATTGGCGTGGAAGTAGCTTCCCAGCTGCAGGAACACAGTTCCGGCCAGAGTCATCACGAGGCCGGCAACAACAATGCCCCAGATGCCGTTGATTCCAAAGGACGTAAAGTACTGGACAACCTCCTGGCCTGTAGCGAAGCCCGCTCCCACGAGCAGGCCGATAAAGGACAGGGCAATGCCCACGACGTTTTTATACGACACGTTTTCCTATCTTCTTATCTAGTTCTTGAGGGAATAAAAACGCGCCATACCTCCCGTCAGAAGTATGGCGCAGGACTAATCCCACGGTACGCGGGTCAGATAAGAAAGCCAGTATCCGGCAGCCGAGATTTTGCTCCAATTTACTTTCATGCATGAGCAAAGTCACCGCAGCCGTAGGCATAGGTCACACCAGAGCTGCCTGTCTTAGTGGTCGGCGAAAGTTGCTGTGTCAATAACGAAGCGGAACTTCACATCGCCGGCTACAACTCGCTCGTAAGCGTCATCAACCTCATCGACGCCGACCTTTTCAATGACCGCACCGAGGTTGTGCTCAGCGCAGAAATCAAGCATCTCCTGAGTTTCTGCGATACCACCGATGTTGTTACCGGTCAGAACCTTGCCGCCGCCGACGATGCTGCGCAGGCGCAGCGGCAGTGCCTCCGGCGGAAGGCCGACGACGGACATGATGCCGCGCGGCTTGAGCATGCCCAAGTAGGCCTCGAGATCGTACTCAGCAGAGATGGTCGACAGAATCAGATCAAACTCGCCGCGATGGTTCTTGAAGAAGTCCTCTTCCTCCGTGGTTGCCAAAGTTCGGGACGCACCCAGCTCCTTCGCTTCTTCGGCCTTGCGGGAGGTGCGGGAAATGACGGTGACGTCCGCCCCCTTGGCGGCTGCGATCTGCACACCCATGTGGCCGAGGCCACCGAGTCCCACGATGGCCACCTTCTGGCCCTCCTTGACATCCCAGCGAGCCAGCGGGGAGTACGTCGTGATGCCTGCGCACAACAGCGGTGCGGCCACGTCGAAATCAAGGGCATCCGGGATGGAAAGAACGAAGTTCTCGTTAACGACAACCTTCTCGGCATAGCCACCCTGGGTAATGGTGCCGTCGACGTCCTTGGAGTTGTAGGTACCGACGTTGCCGTTGAGGCAGTTCTGCTCCATACCGGCCTGGCACTGTTCACACTCACCACAGGAGTTCACCAAACAGCCAACGCCTACGCGGTCGCCGACCTTAAACTTAGTGACGTCCGCGCCCACGGCGGACACCACACCAGCAATCTCGTGACCGACGGTGAGCGGAAAGTGCGCCTCTCCCCACTCATTGCGAATGGTGTGAATATCGGAGTGGCAGATACCGGCCGCCTTGATGTCGATGACGACGTCATCGGCGCGGGGGTCGCGGCGCTCAATCGTTACGACCTTGAAAGGCTCAGTGGGTCCGGTTTTCTGCAGTACTTTCGCTTGAATAGTCATGGCGACCACGGTACTCCGTGGCCGCCTGACCTCGCATAACGGAAACTACTCCCAATTAGGAGAGCTTCTTTGCGATGAGCTTGTTCACCTGGCCCGGGTCAGCCTTACCCTGGGTAGCCTTCATCACGGCACCAACGATGGCTCCGGTCACCTTCTTGTTGCCGGCCTTGTACTTCTCCACAATGTCCGGGTTGGCTGCAAGCGCGTCATCAACTGCTTTCTCAATGGCGCCGTCATCGCGAACAACCTCGAGCCCGCGCTTGGCGACGACCTCATCGACGTCACCCTCACCTTCCAGTACGCCATCCACGGCTTGGCGCGCCAGCTTGGTGGTGAGCTTGCCTTCCTTGACCAACTCGACCACGCGGGCAACCTGTGCTGGGGTAATGCTCAGAGAGTTAAGCTCCACACCGGACTCGTTAGCCTTGCCCGTCAGGTAGGACACCCACCAGGAGCGAGCCTCGTCCGGAGTAGTGCCGGCCTCGACGGTCTCAATGATGAGGTCAAGCGCACCAGCGTTGACCAGGTCACGCATCTCCTCATCCTTAAGGCCCCACTCCTCCTGGATGCGGGCGCGGCGAATCCACGGCATCTCCGGTAGGGTCTCACGAATCTCCTCGACCCACTCGCGGGACACAATCACCGGTGGAAGATCCGGGTCGTTGAAGTAGCGGTAGTCTTCCGCGGTCTCCTTCGGGCGGCCCTTCGAGGTGGAGCCGTCCGTTTCCTGGTAGTGGCGGGTTTCCTGGACGATCGAGCCGCCATCGACAAGCACCTGCGCCTGGCGTTGCATCTCAAAACGCACGGCCTGCTCTACCGAGCGCAACGAGTTGATGTTCTTGGTCTCCGTGCGGGTACCAAACTCCTCCTGGCCCACCGGACGCAGGGAAAGGTTGGAGTCCACACGCATCGAACCCTGATCCATGCGGGCATCGGACACACCCAGCGCCGCAACAAGCTCACGCAGCGCGGATACGTAGGCACGGGCAACCTCGGGCGCACGCTCGCCCGCACCAATGATCGGCTTCGTCACAATCTCAATGAGCGGAATGCCCGCGCGGTTGCAGTCCACGAGCGAGGAGGTGGCACCGTGAATGCGGCCGTCGGCACCGCCCAAGTGAGTGAGCTTGCCGGTGTCCTCCTCCATATGGGCGCGCTCAATCTCAACGCGCCACTCGGTACCGTCATCGAGGACGACGTCCAGGTATCCGTCGTACGCAATCGGCTCATCGTACTGGGAAATCTGGTAGTTCTTCGGCTGGTCTGGGTAGAAGTAGTTCTTGCGGGCAAAGCGCGAAGACTCCGCAATGGAGCAGTTCAGCGCAAGGCCAATCTTGATGGCTCCTTCTACACCCTTGGAGTTGACGACGGGCAGGGCTCCCGGCAGACCAAGAGAGACCGGATCAACATTGGAGTTGGGGGCTGCGTTGAAGTTGGTGGGCGACGTGGAAAACATCTTGGTCTCCGTGTTGAGCTCCACGTGGACTTCCATGCCCATAACGGGCTCGAACTTTTCTAGGACCTCGTCATAATCCATCAGGTCATACATCGCAGCAGTCATGCGTGCCATCTTAGTATGTCAGCACGACTCCGTGCGCAACCGGCTAGCCCAACACCGTGATGGCATGGGTAATGAGAATTTTGGCAATCATCGCCGCTGGATACACCATGGCATAGCCCAACGCCACGCGCTGATCCGTGTTCGTGCGGTTATTGACAAAAGCCAGGACAGCAGGCTGCGTTTGCGCGCCTGCCAAGGCACCAGCGGTCTTCGTAGCACCAACGTGGAGGAACCTACGCAGGACGAAGGCATACCCCGCCGCCACAATGGTGGTCACGATGGCTCCGAGGAGGAGAATTTTCCACCACGAGCCGCCGGTAAACGCACTCGCAATCTCACTTCCGGCATTAGTGCCGGCCTGGGCAAGGAACAGCAGGAGGCCCAGTTCAGCCAAGATGGTATTCGCCGAATGCGGCAAGGCGGTCACCGTGTTTCCAATACGGCCAATTCGGGCCATGATGAGGGCCACGATGAGCACGCCCGCCGCTGCACCCAGGTTGAAGGATGAGCCACCGGGAATCGGAATGTCGATGTGGCCCAAGAATATGCCCAAGGCCAGGCCCAACCCGAGGGACACAGGGTTGATATCGGTCAAACCCTGGGAAGAGTCACCGAGAAATTTTGAAATATCCCGCAGTGCGCTCTTAGGTCCGACAACGCGCACGCGGTCACCCAGCTCCACGATGTGCTCCGGGATAGCCACTTGGTCATTATCAGCGCGACGAACTCGAGATATTCGGGCTCCCCATCCATCTGCGAGCCGGTTGTTGAGCTCCGCAATTGTCTGGCCTGCCAGGTTATGTTCCGAAATGGTAATGCGGCGGAAATCCAGGTCATGGCGATCATCATTAAGAATCTGCGGCGATTCACGCCCCGCATGCTCGATGATGTTGTCGAGGACCTCCGGTGCTCCCACCAGCGTCACCACATCTCCTGGATGCAGGACGTCAAAGTATTTTGGGATGACGATGTCATTGCTGCCCACGCGGCGCAGGCGGGTAACCTGAACTTCCCCATTACCGAAGTCTGCGAGCTCAGCAATCGAGGTCTCGCGCTGCAACTGCATGTGTTGGCGCGTGACAGGAGACAAGGTGTCGTCGTCATTGCCGGCGTCCCGAAGCACCAGCACCGTCGCCGCCAACATCCCGATGACACCAAAAAGGTACGCTACGGCATAACCCACCGTGGCTGCGCTTGGATCGCCCGTGGCTTCGGACGCCGCTGCCAGCGCCGGGGTGTTTGTCACAGCACCAGCGAATGCACCGGCAATGGTTGCAGTCGACAGATCAAAGACATATGTACCCAAGCCCCATGCGGCGATCGCGGCAATGATGAATACCGCGATCATGGAGAGGACTGGGCCCGTCGCGGTCTTAAGAGACTTAAAAAAGGACACACCAGCGTTGTTGCCGATGCCAAACGCAAACAGCACCAAGCCAAACATGCCCAGTATGGGAGGAACTGAGGCCTCTACCCCGACTGCCGCGGCTGCCGCGGAGAAGGCGATGCCCAGAAAAAGCACAGCAGCCGCGCCGAGACTGATGCCGCGGGTTTTAATACTGCCGAGGGCCATTCCTACACCGATGAGCAGGAATACCAAGAGGACTGGTTGCTCAGCAAAGTACGCTAAAACGCTCGTCATCACTACCTTTAAATTGTGGTCCGGACCGGGGTTTAACCAAACAGGGCCTGCGCGTTGGCGTAGCGCTTCTCCGGAACCACCTTGAGCTGCCCGACGGCCTCTTCCAGCGGGACGAGGTCGATGTTTTCGCCATGCAGGGCTACGCACATGCCCGACTCACCGTTGTGGGCTGCACGCGCTGCATGGGTGCCGTAGCGGGTAGCGAGGACACGGTCATAGGCGGTCGGGGTACCACCACGCTGAATGTGGCCGAGGACCGTCGTGCGAACGTCGTAGCCGGTGCGTTTCTTAATCTCGTCACCAATAACCTGGCCGATTCCGTTGAAGGTCTTGTGCCCAAACTGATCCACTCCGCCCTCTTCGAAGTCCATGGTGCCTTCCTTCGGCAGCGCGCCCTCAGCCACACAGACGATGCCATACTTCTCACCCATCTGGAAACGGCGCTCCATGGCCTTGGTGATATCCGCGATGTCGAAAGGAACCTCGGGGATCACGGTGTAGTGCGCACCGCCGGCCATACCCGCGTGCAATGCAATCCAGCCCACGTGGCGGCCCATGACCTCAACGATGAGGATGCGGTTGTGGGATTCCGCGGTGGTGTGAAGGCGGTCGATCGCGTCGGTAGCCACAGATACTGCGGTATCGAATCCGAAGGTGTAGTCCGTGGCATTGACGTCATTGTCAATCGTCTTCGGTACGCCAACTACAGGGATGCCATTGTCCGAGAGCCACTTCGCGCCTTTGAGGGTGCCTTCGCCGCCAATGGCGATAAGGGCGTCTACCTCTGCATCGGCCATGTTGGCCTTGATGGTATCGAGGCCTGCTTTGAACTTGTCTGGGTGCAGGCGACCCGTACCGAGAATGGTGCCGCCGCGCAAAAGGATGCGGTCGATTTCAGCGTCGTCGTAAAGGTCCCGGCGGCGATCCTCCATAAGACCAACCCAACCGTCCTCGTAGCCGACGACCGTATCGCCAAACTCGTTGGATGCGGTACGAACGACCGCGCGGATAACAGCATTCAGACCGGGGCAATCACCACCGGATGTCAGTACAGCAAGACGCATGGTTTCCAATCTACTCGCTTCCCTATAGGTGTGCAGTTTCGGGGACTACATGCAGGGTGTCTCGGAAGAAGAGTGACGCGCCCCACCCCACCGCCAGCATGGCGATAATGACAACCAGGGAGTTCGCCACCCCGGTCACTTGCATGACGGCAGAAACCGCGGCCACGCCAATTACTGATCCCACCTGCCGCGAGGTGTTGTAGACACCTGACGCAGCTCCCATGAGCTGCGGCTCAATGTCCCGCATCGACGTGGCGGCATTCGAGCCCCAAATGAAGGACTGCCCAGCGCCCAGCGCAGCACACGGCACACTCAGCCACCACGCCGCCACACCCGCGTGCATCAGGAACCACATCCCTATAAACGTCGCGATAAGGACGCCGAAACCAGTTGCTGCAAGCCGCCGCGGGTCGAGCTTGTCCGCAAGAATTCCCGCCAAAGGCGACACGCCGAGGGAGACCAGCGCCATCGGTGTGACAATGAGTCCGGCATCCCGGGCCGAAAGTCCCTGCGTTCCCTGCAGCCACATCATGATGGGAATCATCATCGAAGCAGCCATGAATCCCATCGCCACAATCGCCACTGACCCGGCCGAATAATTGCGATCAGCAAAAAGCTCCAAGGGAACAAGCGGATCACGACTACGCTGCTGCAATGTGATGAAGACACCAACTCCCGCGATGCCTACCACGAGAAGTGCCCAGATCCACCATGGCCACCCCGTCTCCGGCCCCTGCTGTACGGCGAAGACAAGACAGCTCAGCGCAACAAACGACGCCGCCACGGAGACATAATCAATCTTCCTCCCGGTCGTTGGCAACGCAGGCACCCACGCGCCAGCCAGCGCAATTGCTAGGACCACAAAGGGAATATGGACCCAGAACACGGCCTGCCAGCCAAAACTGGCCACCACAAAGCCGCCCAATAACGGACCCGCTAGCGACGCTACCGAGCCAACAATGCCCCACACGCCAAGGGCACGACCACGTCGCTCACGGGCAAAGACCCTATTAATCACCGCCATTGTCTGGGGCATCTGAATCGAGGCGCCGAAGCCCTGCACAGCACGTGCCGCAATGAGAAACTCCACGCTGGGTGCTAACGCACACAGCAGCGCACCCACACCAAACAGCCCGACGCCCAGCTGAAACATCTTCTTTTGCCCATAGATATCCCCGAGCCTGCCGGTAAACAAGAGCGGTACGACGACCGCCAACAGATAAATGGCTGAAACCCACAGGACGTGGTTCACGTTGGCATCGAATGCGCGAAGAATTTCAGGTAGCGCAACGGCAATCATCGTCTGATCCAGCAAGGAAATGAAGAATCCCAGGGACAGCGCGGCCATGGCCCGCCAGGCCTGACGTTCAGGTGGAAGCGCAATGGGTTGATTCATGCAGCGAAGTCTAGCCACCGCTTCGGACACGGGCCTACACTGGGCGGCATGGGAATGATTGATATTAAGAAACCACAGGACGTATCCACTGCCACCACCGTGACTCTCGGCCTTATCGGCGGTTGGGTAACCGCGAAAGAAACCGGCATCCGCCCTCTCGGCGGCGTCATCCTCACCGCCGCTGGCGTGTGGGCGGGTCGCAGCTGGTGGGCTAAGACAAACCCCGCCACTACCGCCGGCCTGTCTGCGCTCTACGCAGGCGCTTTTGGCCTCTCCCACCCGCTTGCTAAGAAAATCGGCGCCTGGCCCTCGGTCCTCGCCGTTACTGCCGCCAGTGCCGGTGCCGCCTACGCGCTTTCCGACGCCCAGTAAGAGCGCCAGGTAAAAACGCCAGGCAAAATCCTGCAAACCTACATAAATAAAACGCCCGACGCGCGCCGGAAAGGGGTAAGCGCGCGAAGGGCGTTTTATTTTGTCTCTCTCACAGTGTGATCCGCACCCAGCAGATGCAATCACTAAGTTCACTCTAACTCATGACTATGCAAATGTAAAGCCTTAAGCAATTTTATTTTTTACAAACTGTGTTTGCCCAGCTCTTGACGCATATTCACTTCCTGAGAAAATATAAGCCCTAGCCCGCCAGATCTTAAAGACACATCGCTTCCCCAACTTCCTAGAGGCGAAAATCTTAATCCGCCTTTGCAACGCGTTCACGCCCGGGCGGGTCGCGGCGCCCGTTGTGAATTGACGGCAATGCCGCACTTACCCCCAGGACACGTGAGGGCCGCATAACGGGCCTCTACACAAATAACTCGATTTACGCTAGGAGCGAGCGGCTTTTTCGATTTTTGCTAGCGCGACTACTAAATGCATAAGGAGCCTATTCGTGTCTAACTCATTTCCGGCATCAATATCCGCTTCGATAACTCCAATTAACTGAGCAGTACATGGGGAAGCTTCAGGGGATATAAATTCGCGAGACTTCGACAGAACTGCCAATAGGGTCTTGTCATCCATGTGTGATACACGCCTCTCTACAGTGTGGTATAACTATCAATAAGGAGGATACCTAACATGAAGAAGTTTTTCTTTGCCACCGTTGTCACCACACTAGTTTTTTCCGCATCTGCCCCTGCTGCCGCCGCAGCAGAACATGCCCTTGCAGTCCCCAATCCAGCGACCGAAGTATCACCCCAAGGAATTGTTTGGGGCGAAACGGTCCGAGTATTCAATTCCGAGCAAGAGTGCCTATTCGAGGCTGACAAGAAGAACTATTGGGACGATGACCTTTGGTACTACTGTGAGAAGCAACCGTCCGGAGCATGGGATCTGAAGCGACGCCAAGGATTCTTCGGGGCAGATTAGCTGCAACGCTAACACTATGACCTAGCACATCAAAGCCGGTGGTCTCCCATGCCTGCGGGAGACCACCGGCTTCTGCGTGTTACTGGTATAGGCCAGCTACAGGTAGACCGAAGCGTATTACTCGCGGCCCGCTTCGTAGGCAGCGCCTACCTTGTAGAGGCGGTCATCCTTGAACGCCGGAGCCATGATCTGCAGGCCGGTCGGCAGATTAGTGTCCGAGGCCAGGCCGGATGGCACCGACATGCCGCACAGGCCGGCGAGGTTGAGCGGCAAGGTGCACAGGTCGAAGTTGTACATTGCCATCGGATCTTCAACCTTCTCCCCCAGCTTGAAGGCGGTAGTTGGGGTGGTCGGAGACACCAGGACGTCAACCTGTTCGAAAGCACGCTCAAAGTCTTGAGCGATGAGAGTGCGCACGCGCTGTGCCTGCAAGTAGTAGGCATCATAGTAGCCAACAGACAGTGCGTAGGTACCCAGCATGATGCGGCGCTTAACCTCAGGTCCAAAGCCTTCAGCGCGAGACAACGACATGACCTCCTCTGCCGAGTGCGTGCCATCATCGCCCACGCGGAGTCCATAACGCATGCCATCAAAGCGGGCCAGGTTGGAAGAGACCTCACACGGCATGATGAGGTAGTACGCGGCCAGAGCGTCATCGAAGTGCGGGCAGTCAACCTCAACAATCTCGGCCCCCTGGGACTTCAGCTGCTCAACGGCGGCGTGGTAAGCCTCCATGACGCCGGCCTGCCAGCCATCGCGCTCAAACTGCTTGATGAGTCCGACCTTGACGCCGGAAAGGTCACCGTTTGCGCCTTCCTTTGCGGCCTCGACGACCGGTGCGACCGGCTTATCCACAGAGGTCGCGTCAAAGGAATCATGGCCGGCAATAATCTCGTGCAGTAGCGCGGTATCCAGTACGGTGCGGGCGGTCGGGCCGGCCTGGTCCAGGGAGCTTGCGGCGGCGATGAGGCCGTAGCGGGAGACGGTGCCGTAGGTCGGCTTGACGCCAACGGTATTGGTCAGCGCGGCGGGCTGACGGATGGAACCACCCGTGTCGGTACCGATGCCCAGCGGAGCCTGGCCGGAAGCAAGGGCGGCTGCAGTACCACCACCGGAGCCACCCGGGGTGCGCTCAGTGTCATAAGGGTTGTGAACCGGACCGAAGGCGGAGTTCTCGTTGGAGGAACCCATGGCGAACTCGTCGAGGTTCGTCTTACCCAGGATCGGAATGCCAGCCTCGCGCAGCTTCTTCACCAACGTTGCGTCATAAGGCGAAACCCAGCCCTCGAGCATCTTGGAGGCGGCGGTCGTTGGAGCATCCGTCGTCACGAGCAGGTCCTTGAGCGCCAGCGGCACACCGGCCAAGGCGGATGCAGGTTCCTCACCAGCATCGAGAGACTTATCAACGGCGTCGGCAGCCGCAAGTGCCTCCTCAGCACCCACGTGCAAGAAGGCGTTGAGCTCGCCATCGGTCTCCGCGATTCGGTCCAAGAAAGCCTGGGTAACTTCACGGGAGGTGAGCTCGCGGGAATGGATCTTCTGAGCCAACTCGGCGGCGGTCAGAGCGGTAAGGCCCTCAGCGGGCGCGATGAACTGTGCCATGTTTATTCGTCTCCTCCACCCAGAATCTGCGGAACCATGAAGCGGTCATCCTCGGATGCCGGGGCCTGATCCAGGGCCTGCTCGGCGGTGAGCGTGCGGACGATGACATCCTCACGCATCGGCGCGACCACGGAGTGCGGGTGCGACATCGGCTCCACGCCCTCTGCATCGACCTTGCCTACCGCGGACACAGAGTCCACAATCTCATCAATCTGAGTGGCGAACTGCTGCAGTTCTTCCTCGCTCAGGGCCAGTCGCGACAGCTTTGCCAGGTGCGCGACTTCGTCACGCGAAATATCAGACACGCGAACTCCATCCTTATTATTCATCGAGACGGTTACTAGCTAAGCCCCCATGGTACTGCACGCCTTGTGCGCCGCCACCACCACTCCTCCCTGTGTAAAGCATGGCACCCATTGAATAGTATTCGCCCGGTTGTGTACCATAGGTCACGTTAGGTAAACCTATTAATCCCGCCTCACAGACCCGTCCTTAGGAAAAGAAATGTCGTACCTCGTCCGTGTCCTTCTCCCCGACACCCCTGGCAGCCTCGGCTTCTTAGCCAATGCTTTAGGAGAAATCGAGGCCGATATTCGCTCTGTGGACATCGTGGAAAACTTCCCCGACGGAACCGTCAGGGATGACATCGTGCTGGACCTGCCTAAAACCACCATGGCAGATGAAATCATTACGGCCGCGCAGACGGTTGATGGTGTAGAGATTGACTCCATCCGCCCTTTCAGTGGGCGTGTCGATCGCCGCGGCCAGATTCATCTACTAGCCAAGGTTGCCTCCCGCCGCAGTGTCACAGCCGCAATGGAAGAGGTGTGTGCCGCTATCCCGAAGGCCTTGACCTCAAACTGGGCAATCGTCATCACTAATGAGGATCCCATCAAGCGCATTGCTGCGTCTGACGCCGCGCCTGCCGACGACGGCACGATCCCCACCGACCTCCACATCGACACGGCCCGCATACTCCACCCAGAAAAAGATACGTGGATGCCGGAGTCGTGGACACTACTCGATTCCGCTTTAGCCGCCGCTCCCCTCGTCGGCACGAAATATGTTGTGGTGATGGGACGCGTCGGCGGTCCTGATTACTTAGCTTCTGAGGTTGAGCACCTCGGCGATTTGGGCGCCATCCTGGGCGCCTTCCTCACCTAGGAGTTAGCGAGTAAGCGATTCAGTCCAGCGGCCACGTCCGGCACGATGTGGTCCACGTGGCCGCTTATTTCCCCGTGCGGGAAACTGAAGGATTCAGTCGCTATGGCGTGCATGGACAGGTCGTTGAAGCTATCCCCGAAGGTGTAGAGGGGGACGTCGGAAAGCCCCAGGCGTTCCCTCAGACGCATTAAGCCCTCACCTTTGTTGTGGCCTGGCGGCATGATGTCATAGAAATCGCAGTTGAAGGAAGATTCAACGTCGAAGTTCGCGCGGACCCACTCATCGACTTCGCGGCGCAACGCAGCATCGCCTGGAATCCACAGGGACATGAGTACGGTCTCACGCTTGACGACGTCCCCCAGCTCCACCGGCTGCGCCCCTGTCACCATCGACGACTCCTGGCCCGCCAAGCCGTCCCACACAATCCTATCGGGACCAGTCAAGCCTGTGATATAGATATTGAGCGGCTTGCCGGTAAAACGCTCTGTGATGGCGCGGACGGTATCCGCGGACAAATGTTCCTCATGCAGGACTGAATAGTTGCCGTCAGCAAGCACTGTGCCGTTATAGAGGACGTGATAGTCCAACTCGACCCCGAAGGGCTCCAGGGTGCCACGCGCATTAGCAATAGACTTACCAGTCGCGGAAACCGCAAGGTTTCCGGCGTCGCGCCAAGCGGCAATCGCTTCCTTTACGGCGTCGGTGATGTTTTCATCGACGTAGACGGTGCCGTCCATATCCAAAGCCGCGATCTTCATGGTGAATACCTTAGTATCCCATCCACAGCGGAGTCGACGATGTCATGACAGGCCTCGCGGACGGCGTCATGCGCCCAGGGGAAAGTGAGGGGGACGTCAGCAACCGCATGCATGGGCAGGTCATTGTGACCATCGCCCAATGTGATGACCTCAACATCCGCTCGGTCAAGTGCGAGGTAATCCAGTAGCCAGGTCAAGGCAAAGCCCTTGTCGTGGGCAGGTGGGGTGATGTCAAAGAAGTTGCGGTTCATGGCCGTACCGACGTCAAAGCGGGCGGTCACCCACGAAGCGATCTTGCGCTGCAGTTCTTCATCGCCGGGCGTCCATGCTGCCACGAGGGGAAAGACTTCCTGCTCAATCGCAGCCGGTGGGATGGGTACCGGATCCGTGATGATGGGGTTGTGTACTCCATCAACGTTGCGTACAAGGTGACCGTCGGGGCCATCGAGACGCGTGCAGTAGAGGTCTAAATCCGGAATATCCCGCACGTACTCGTACACCGCTCGCACAGCCTCCGGCGGCACATGGTTCTCATAGAGAAGCTGCTGCTTGCCGTCGAGGATGACGGTGCCATTGCACAAGAGGTAGTAGTCGAACTCGACACCAAAAGGCGCCAGAGCTCGCCGCATAGCCCAGGGAGATTTGCCTGTGGCCACGACGGCAAGGTTACCCGCTGCCCGCCAATCCGCAATGGCCGCGGGAACATCCTCCGGCATGTGCCCATCGAAATAAATGGTGCCATCAAGGTCGAAGGCGGCTAGCTTCATGCCTCGCCAGTCTCCAAAAGGCGCTCGAAGCCGGCCTCATCGAGGATGGTCAGACCCAGGTCCCGAGCTTTCTGTTCTTTCGAGCCGGCATTCTCGCCCACAACGACGCAGCTGGTCTTCTTCGACACCGAACCAGAAGCCTTACCACCACGGGTGATGATGGCCTCTTTGGCGGAATCACGGGTGAAGTTCTCTAGCGTGCCGGTGACCACCACGGTGAGCCCCTCCAGAGTTTGCTCGGGCTTGTCACTGACTTCATCCGCCATCGTCACGCCTGCTGCGGTCCACTTCTGCACGATGTTGTCGTGCCAGTCCTCCTCAAACCAGGCCTTAAAGGACTCAGCAATGATGCCGCCGACCCCATCGGTGTCAGCAAGCTCTTCCACCGATGCTGCCCGCAGGGCTTCCATGGAACCGAATCGCGTTGCCAGCGCACGGGCTGCAATGGGGCCAACGTGCCGAATGGAAAGAGCCACGAGCACGCGCCAGAAGTCGGTGTCGCGCGCAGTTTTGAGGTTCTCCAGCAGCTTCCTACCCGAGGCATTGAGGTTGCCGCTCTTCGTCGTGTACGTAGAAGACTTCAGCAGCGCATCCTCATCAAGGTCAAAGAGATCCGCTTCGTCCTTGAGTACGCCGGAGGCAATAAGATCTGCAGCTGCCTTCTCCCCTAATTCACCGATATCGAGCGCCATGCGGGAGGCTAAGTACTCCAGGCGGGCCGAGAGCTGTGCGGGACAACTGCGTGTATTAGGGCAACGCCAGTCTTGGTCGCCTTCCTTCTGCGGAGCCAGCTTAGTTCCACAGGCAGGGCAGTTCTCAGGAAAGACCCACTCGGTCTCGCTGCCATCGCGCTTATCCAGTACCGGACCAAGTACCTCTGGGATAATTTCTCCGGCCTTGCGGATGATGATGGTGTCCCCGATGAGGACGTTCTTGTTCTTGACCTCGAACTGGTTGTGCAGGGTGGCCATGGAGACCGTTGAGCCGGACACAAACACCGGCTCCATAATGGCAAAAGGTGTCACTCGGCCCGTGCGGCCGACGCCAACCTCAATGTTGAGCAGTTTGGTGGTGACCTCTTCCGGCGGGTACTTGTATGCAATAGCCCAGCGTGGCGCACGTGAGGTTGCTCCCAGCGCGCGTTGGCTGGCCAAGTCATCAACCTTGACCACAAGGCCATCCATTTCGAAATAGGCGTCATGGCGGTGCTCAGCCCAATGTGCAACCTGCTCCTGGACTTCCTTGGCGCTGGTCACGCGCTTGGTGTACGGCGAAACGGGGAATCCCCACGCTTCTAGTGCCAGGTAAGCATCGTGTTGCGAGGAAGGTTCAAAGCCTTCGCGCGCACCGATGCCGTGGCAGACCATGTGAAGGCGGCGTTTTTTCACGTCTTCCGGGTTCTTCATGCGCAAACCACCTGCGGCCGCGTTGCGCGGGTTGGCAAACGTGGGTTTGCCATCTTCGCGGCGCGCGGAATTGATCTCTTCAAACTCATCTGGGCGCATGTAGACCTCACCGCGGACTTCTACCAGTGACGGGACCGGGTATTCTTCCGTTCCGGTCAGCTCCTGCGGGATATCCGGAATAACTCGCGCATTCGCTGTGATGTCCTCACCCATGCGGCCGTCACCACGCGTGGCCGCGGTGACGAGCTTGCCGTCCCGATAGACCAGATCGATGGACAAACCGTCAATCTTCAGCTCAGTGAGATATGCCTCTGCTGGGGTACGGTCCAACCAGTCCTGCAACTCATCAGCGCTAAAGACATTGTCCAAGCTATACAGGCGCTCAAGGTGCTCGATGTCTACGGCACCTTCCGGCGCAGCACCAACTTGCTGCGTCGGAGAATCTGGAGTCTGAAGCTCTGGGTGCTCGGTCTCCAGTTTCAACAAGCGCTGAAAGAGCGCGTCAAAATCCGCGTCCGGGATCGACGGCTCACCGTTGTAGTACAGCTCGCGGTGCTTGCGCACTTCCTGGGCAAGCTCTGACCATTCGCGTTGGATATCTACTGCATCACTCACGGTTAACCAGTGTAGCGGGGCAACTGGACATGGTACGTGACCTGCCCAAACATCCTATTTACGCCACAGATATGATATCGGAAGCGCACGTAATTTTTCGCCTAAGGGCTGCACGTGAGGAATAGGTGCCACAACAAATCCTCCGCGAAATCGCGAACCTAATTTTTCGCTCAGTGTGCGCACATGCCGAACCTGCCCTGCTTTCACGGTTGCCCCGGATTTGACCTCGAGTGCAGCGATGGAGTTGTCAGCGAATTCGATGACAATATCCACTTCCATCCCTGTACTATCACGCCAATGAAAAAGCTGATGCTCGCTTTCTGCCCACCCTTGCTGGGCAGAAAGCTCTTGGATCACAAACCCTTCCACCACATGCCCCAAGTGGGACTGGGCTAGAGGGTCCAGAAGAATGTCTCGAGTTTGCCCCGCTAGCCATGAAGCCAAACCGGAGTCAGTGACCCAGCTTTTAGGCTTGGAAATTTCCCTCGACGTCAGATTCGATTTCCACGCCTTCACATGTGAGGAAAGAAATAACCTTGACAAAGTATCAAGGTACGAGCGGACAGTGGATGCTGGGATTTCCGCTTCACGCGCAAGCTTTGCCGGAACCAACTCCCCTGCCTGATGCGCTGCAAGTAAACGCAACAATGATTGCAGCCTTCCCGGCTGTGCGCTTTCCCGGGAAAGCGTTTCCTCAACCACAGTCACATGCGATACATACGAATCGAACCAGGCTCGGCGCATCCGATCGTTTAGTTCAAGCGCTACTGGGTAACCACCCTTGAGCACCTTGTCAACAAGGCTAGCCCGGTCTACGTATTCCTCAGGAGTAGAACGCGCAGGTAAACCGATAAGATCATCAATCCTATCTACAAAGGCTCCGTCGCCTACTGTTTCGCAGATTTCTTGCTGGCTCAGCGGATGCAGATGGAGATCGATGATTCTTCCCGCTAGCGAATCCTTCCTTCCTATCCCCCGAGCAAAGTCAGATGAACCAGTAATGACAAAGCGACCTGGCCGGCGGTCTCTATCAACCTCAGCCTTCAACGGCAGAGTGAGCTCCGGGAGCCGCTGAATCTCATCAATAATCAACGTTCCATCGCCACCCTGCTGGACAAAGGTCATCGGATCTTCTTCTGCCAATGAAAAAGCTGCGGGGTCATCCAGCGTTACATATACAGCACGATCAAAACCGAGATGCTGCGTCAGCGTCGATTTTCCCACCTGCCGAGCACCTGTGACGTGCACAACCGGGGAAAAGCCCAACGCCTCTCGAGCAAACCCCTCCATACCGCGCCTAATATAACGTTCCATAAAATAGCATTCTAGCTACAGTTGGTCATTCTGCAAGACTTCGTCCGTCATTCTGCAGTAGTTCGTCCGTCATTCTGCAGCACTTCCACAGTGCATGTCCGAGCCGGGCGCTAGAGTGTTGTCCATGAACTTCGATGCCACCCGCATGCTCTCCTTCGACCTCGAGACCACCTCCGTGAACCCTAAAGAAGCCCGCATCGTCACCTCTGCCCTGGTGCGCATCGATGGGCGCGACGTCAATAGCCAGGAGATGCTCGCCGACCCAGGCGTGGAAATCCCCGAAGAGGCCGCAAAGATTCACGGCATCACCACGGAAAAGGCCCGTGCGGAAGGCCGCCCGCATGAGGACGTGCTCAAGGAAACGGTCGACGCCATCTATCAGGCCTGGGACGATGGTCTGACCCTCATTGTCTACAACGCCGCCTACGACCTATCCGTGCTACGCGCGCTGACCGGGGACTTCACGGTGAACGGTCCGGTGTTCGATCCTTTCGTCATCGATCGCGTCAAAGACAAGTGGCGCAAGGGCAAGCGCACCTTGGGAGAGGTGTCCGCACACTACGGCGTGGAGTTGAGCAACGCACATGAGGCAACTGCCGACGCCCTCGCGGCCGCCCGCGTGGCCTGGAAGCAGGTGCGTCAGCACTTCCCCGAGTTAGCTCAGATGGATACCAACGAGCTCATGGAGTACCAGGCCGTGGAGTGGTACAAGGACCGCGAGTCCTTCAAGAAGTACCTGGAGGGCCGTGGGCGAGACGCCTCGAATGTCTCCACCGCGTGGCCGATGATCTCCTAATTCCCACGCCCTGTCTGCCTAGAACCCTTGCTATGTTTCTAGAATTGTGGAATTCTAGAAACTATGGAAACGACAGTTGAAGCTCGCCTCGCCGAGCTTGAAGCGCGCGTCGCCGCGCTTGAGGGACGCGCCAGCGCCGAAAACACCGACCCCGCTTCACCGGCCTCTACCCAACCAACCACAGAAGATTCGACCTACTGGCTCGTTGACGCCCTCGCGCCCAACGATCAGCTTCCCGATGGCTCCGTCATCTTCGGCGGCAACATAAACGTGGGCAAGCGCACTTATGCCTACCAATGGCAACGCCCCACCAACTTCGTCAGCGACGAGGCGTGGACAGAAAATCTCGAACGCCTCTCCGCGCTCGCCCATCCCGTCCGTGGTGAGATCCTTCGCCGCCTCCTCGCCGCACCCGCGACGGCCGCCGAGCTTGTCGAAGAAAACATCGTCTCCTCCACCGGCACCGCCTATCACCACTTGAGTGCACTGACCCATGCCGGCTGGACCACCAAGTCTGGTGGCGAATATTCCATCCGCCCCGCCCGAGTTATTCCCCTTCTCACCATCATTACTGCAAGTGAGGACCACTAATGAACAACCGTGCCGTATCCAAGATTGCCCTATCTATCATCACCTTCATTGCTGTTGCCGCCGTCCTCCTCGTTGTAGGACCACAAAGAATTGCTCTGGCACAAGACAAAACTGGCGACGAATCCCTAGCAACCCAGCTGGAAAAGCACTCCGAATCCGGTTTCCACAACCTCACCGCCTTCACCCTCCAAGACGGCAAGGCCACCTTCGCGGGACTGGGCAGCGACGAGCACACTGAAGTCGAAATCGGCTCCGTCACCAAGATGTTCACCGGCGAACTGGCCCACCAGCTCGTCGAAGAAGGAAAGTTGCAACCTGATACCACTGTGGGCGAGGTCCTCGATGTAGGCGATGCACCCGTCGCTGACGTCACCGCCCAGGAATTGCTCGACCACACCTCGGGTCTACCGCGACTAGCGAGCACGGACCTCCTCAGCAGTCTCGTCTCGGGTGTCACCGGTTCGAACCCCTATGAAGGCGAGACCGTAGATGACATCATGGCTGCCGCCACGAACGCCGAGCTGAAGAACCGCGGCGAAGAATCCTATTCCAATCTTGGCTATGGGCTCCTGGGCCACGTGGTGGAGACCGTTGCCGGGCAGCCTTATGAGCAGATGCTCAAAGAACGCATCTTCGAGCCTGCAGAAATGACCGAAACCTATCTCATGACGCCGGGCTCCGTGCCCGACGACGCCCCACAGGGACTTACCAACACCGGCCGCCACGCCGAGCCTTGGGAGGAGGACGGCTCCGCACCCGCGGGCGCTATCCGCTCCACGGCAAGTGACATGGCCAAGTTCGCCGAGTGGTTTATGGATAACGGCGATACAGAATACGGCTGGGTTCCTAACGAAGACGGCCCAGGTTTCTGGCACGACGGCGGCACTTCTGGCTATTCCACAATGCTCATCATCGATCCGGACACCAAACGCGCTACTTTCGCCAACAACGATTCACCCGCCGGCACCAAAGACCTAGCCCAATCACTATTCGACGAGCTCGCATCCTAAGGAGAAACCATGTTCCTCACCATCAGCATGATCATTATCATCGCCTCCCTCCTGTGGTCCGCATGGAAGGCATTTACCACCCCAGGAAAGACGGTCTACCGCGCTATTTCTGTAGCGATTACAGCCCTTGTCATTGTGTTCATCGGTTATACCTTGCCCTGGTATGACGGCCTCCACTTCTTCTGGTGGTATGGCCTCGTCGCCGCATGTGCTACGTACGCCGGAGCGGTGGCTTGGCGGGCTATGGACTCGAAGCCCGCAAACACAATCTAAGTCCTCCCGCAAACTGACGTTATGACTGCTCCCTCTCACCGCATCCATAACGTCGCCCCCACCGTAACTGCCACCCTTCAGAAGCGCGCTGGCGGCGCGAACCGTCGTCGGACCCTGAAATGTCCCCGCTACAAACGGGACTCGAGTCAAGGCTGCGGATGAGGTCGATAAGTTTGTTCGAGCCTTCCCAGTTCAAGATGATGAGGTCATCGAGTTTTGTCCCGTTCGGGTAGTTGCTTGGGGCCTAAAAACGAATCTCGCGAACTACGCCAGGCTCGTGCGCAAGTTGAATCTCGAGCTAGCGACTCTGTTTTCGTAACTTTGCCGGAATCTCTGCCATCTCTGCTACTTCCACTGTCTCTTGAGTAGCACCCAGCTGCACCGCTACCAGGAATTTGACTAGTTCAGCGATCGCTGTATAGTTCAGCGCATGCTGACTATTGCTTCGCGTCTCGACGTGATGAACCGCCTGGGTCGTGCACTGGCCGACCCCACTCGATCCCGGATCATCTTGACCCTGCTCGACCATCCCGCTTACCCGGCGGAACTGTCCCGAGATCTGAACCTGACACGCTCGAACGTGTCCAATCACCTGGCATGCTTGCGCGATTGTGGGATTGTCGTCTCCGAGCCCGAGGGGCGTCGGACACGATACGAGATCGCCGATCCGCACCTGGCGCAGGCGCTGACCACATTGGTCGATGCCACCTTGGCAGTAGACGAAGACGCCCCGTGCATCGATCCCGCCTGCTCGCTTCCCGGGTGCTACGCAGCTGGGGAGGACGCATGATCCTCACCTCGGTCTTGCAGGCGATCGGCCTGTTTGCAGCTACCAACATCGACGACATCATCGTGCTTTCCCTCTTCTTCGCGCGAGGGGCAGGCCAGCGCGGCACTACCGCCCGCATTCTGGCCGGCCAGTACCTCGGATTCGCCGGCATCCTCGGTGCCGCGGTTCTGGTGACCATGGGCGCCGGAGCATTCCTGCCCTCGACAGCCATCCCGTACTTCGGCCTCATCCCGCTGGGCCTCGGCCTCTGGGCTGCATGGCAAGCCTGGCGCGGAGACGATGACGACGACGAGGCCAAGGTTGCCGGCAAGAAGGTAGGCGTGGGGACAGTCGCAGGCGTCACCTTTGCCAACGGTGGCGACAACATTGGCGTCTACACCCCTGTATTCCTCAGCGTGGAACCTCTCGCAGTAGTCGCCTACTGTGTTATCTTCCTCGCGCTCGTTACGGTCCTAGTGGCCCTGGCAAAGTTCGTCGCCACCCGCCCCCCGATCGCGGAAGTGCTCGAACGCTGGGAGGGCATCCTCTTTCCCATCGTTCTCATCGGCCTCGGCATCGTGATCCTCGTCAGCGGTGGAGCCTTCGGGCTATGACGTAGCGGTAGCGTTCCAAACGGCCCCGACTGGGCGCACCCTTCTCGGTTCAAACCCCAACAACTACCCGCAGCCTCGCTGTCGCCGTTATCGGACTTACCATGCTCTGGTATGGCGGCCTCCACTTCTTCTGGTGGTACGGCCTCGTCGCCACATGTGCTCTGTGCGCCGGCGCGGTGGCTTGGCAGGCCGGCGCGCCAAAGAATCGCAGAGTTTAGCCATTGTGCATGCACATTGCATGCACTATCATGGCGGGCATGACAAGCCCCAAAACAACCAATGTTCAAATCCGTGATGTCAATACTGACGTCGTCGACATTCTCAAAATGCGCGCCGACCGTAAGGGCATTTCCCTCTCTAGCTACCTGCGAGAGACCCTTGAGAAGGTCGCGTCTCGCCCGTCCTTAGAAGAGAAGTTGGAGGAACTCTCGCAGCGCGAACCCATTGAACTCAAGAAGGACTTTGACGTGGTGGCCGCAATACGTGAAGCACGGGACGCTTCATGACACTGTTAGTCATTGATGCCTCTGCAGCGATCGAGTTTCTCTTGAAACGAGATGCGCTTCAACGACTTAGCACTGCTTACCCCGCGTTCGATTTTATTGCCCCGAGTCACATGCCCTTGGAATGCCTCACCGTGTTGAAAAGATTGGAGCGGACAGAAGCAATCGACAGCGCTACGGCAAGCCTTCTTGCCAACGATGTCATGGACTTGAACATTGAATTGATAAGCGTAGGCGACATCGCCAACCATGTGTGGAGCCGTCGACACACCTTCTCCATTTATGATTCAGCCTATATAGCAGTGTCCAACATCTTCGAAGCCCCTCTCCTCAGTCGAGACACTCACCTCATGACCGCGTGGCCCAACTCGATTGACTTGGACAGCTTGCCTTAAACGCCAAAAGTCTCCCAAATCTCCTTCTTTTAAAAAGTCTCCCAAATCTCCCAATGCGCTAGGATGCAATTATGTCCCCGCACGAGAATCCTTTCCGCCCCACGTTCGGCGTGCCCCCACTGTTTTGGGTTGGCCGCACGGCAGTGCTCGATACCTTTCGGGCTGCCCTTGACTCCCAGCCGGGAACACCCGGCCGCTCGCTCATCATCAGCGGCGCCCGCGGTATTGGTAAGACGGTGCTCCTGAACGAACTCGAAGATATCGCCTCGAGCCGCGGATGGATTACGTTGCGCGCCTCCGGACGCAGCTCCATGGTGGAAGAACTTGTCGATACCACCATCCCGCGCATCATGGACAAGCTCGCCCCGGCAGACAAGCACAAGGTCAACCGCGTCGGTGTTGGCGGCCTGGCAACCATCGGCATTCAGCACAACACCGAAGAGGCCTATAAACCCACGCTCAACACTCGCCTGCGCGAGCTTTTAGCGCTACTCAAAGGCACAGGCGTACTGCTCACCATCGACGAGGTCCAGGACGCGGACGCAGACGACCTCACCTCCCTGGCCGTGACCTACCAGGACCTCGTGCGCGATGAGCTCGACGTTGCCATCGTGGCCGCTGGCCTGCCGCAGGGCGTTAACCGCCTACTGGACTTGCCTGGAGTGACCTTTCTACGCCGCGCCCAGAAGTTTGTTCTGGGCCCGCTCTCTCCTGCTAACGCCACCGTGGCCTTCACAGAGACTGCCGCGCACTCCGGGCTTGAATTCACTGATGATGCGGTCGCCGCTGCCGTGCGCCTTTCCCGCGGCTATCCCTATCTCGTGCAGCTCGTCGGTTCATTGGCCTGGGGCAGCGCGCAGCGTGGAGGTGGAAGCAGCATCGAGGAACGCGACGTCACGGCAGTATCAGCCGAGGCCATCTCGGTTCTCGGCGCCCAGGTCCATCAGCCGGCCACTCTGGCGCTCCCGCCGGCGCAACGGCTCTTCCTCGAAGCGATGAGCGCGGTCATGGAGGATGGCACGGCGGAAATCAAGAACATCGCCGCGCACCAGGATCGGACGGTGCGCTCTCTATCGGCTACGCGCCAAAGGCTTATCGACGCCGATCTCATCGAACCCACCGCCCACGGCCAGCTCCAATTCGTCATCCCATATATGGAGGCCTACTTCACCTCTACCGACAGCCTGGGACGAGTCGATTAGAAGCTGGGTTAAAGGTCACCGGCGTCACGAGCCAGGATATCGGCGGTCTCAGATACCGAGCGCAAAGTGCTAGCGGAAGCCCCGACTGGGTACACGTCGAATTTATCGACGAGCAGCTCGCGCGGCATGCCAATGCGGTCGAGGTGGCGGGCCAGCGCGATGGCCTCCGCGCGGGCATCGGAACCCTCGATGCCCAGACCAATGCGTTGCCCTGCGTTGAGGTGCTCGCCCAAGCCGTCGAGGTGGCGCGGGGTGTCTAGACCGCGAAAATCCGTGAGGAACGTGGGAGCGGCCGGCGCCAAAGACCACAGCGGCGGGGCATGGAGGTAGTCCACGTCAAAAGACTGTAGGAGGTCGAGCGCGACCTCGTCCGGGACGGCGGGAATGGTGTCGAAGTCGGTGGTGCCCGGAATGCGCCCGGCCACGATGTCAGCGAGCAGGGGCTCGTCGAGTTGTACGACGACCTCCCCGTGGAAACGGCGCGCCACGTCGTCGGCGTGGGCGTGGAGGCCGTGGCGGAGGGCGTCGGCAAGCTCGTTAAAGGCACCACGATCGGTGAGGACGCGGTGACCGTCGGAAAGCTCAATGCTCGCCGCGAGCGACCACGGACCGAGTGCTTGCACCTTGACGCGGGGCACGCTCTCGCCCCACACCTCTTGGACCTCGTCGAGGTCACGTTCCAACCGGTCCCACGTCCGACGGGTCAGAAGCTGCGGGCGCGTCGTCATGCGCCACGACCGCGGGCCGCGGTCAATGGACAAAGCCTCCAGCATGCTGGCCGTGCGCCCCACCGCATCTGAGCCCAGACCGCGCTGCGGCAGCTGCGGAATGGCGGGAAGCTCCGTCTCCCCCATGATGATGTCCGCGGCCTCCGCGATGGAGGTGCCAGGCATGGGGCCAAGCGCAAATCCAGTCATCTATTCAGTCCCGCAGATAGTGCCGGAACCCAGCACAATATCGCCGAGTTCATCCGGGCTCGGCAGGTAGAGCACCGCCGCTTGGCCGCGGGCCACGCCGGACAGTGGTTCGGTCAGCTCCAGTGTCATGCGGTCTGCCTCGCGGTCCACGTGGGCGCGGCAGGGCACGACGGAGCCGTGCGCGCGCACCTGCACCTCGCAGTCGAAGTCCCCTTCCATCGCCGGGTGCAGGTACTTCAGGCGGTCGGCCTCGATGCGCGTCACGGCGAGATCAGCGCGCGAACCCACGGTGACTGTACCGGTGGCAGCGTTGATGTCGGTGACATAGCGTGGGGAGCCGTCGGCAGTCGGCGTTTTAATGTCCAGCCCCTTGCGCTGGCCGATGGTGTAGTTCCACGCGCCATCGTGCTCCTTGAGCTCATTGCCTTGCGTATCCACGATCATTCCCGGGCGCAGCCCAATGGAGCGACCCAGGAAGGCCTGGGTATTGCCGTCCGGAATGAAACAAATGTCATAAGAATCAGGCTTGGACGCAGTAGAAAATCCGTGGCGCTTCGCTTCCTCGCGGATCTGCGGCTTCGGAGTATCGCCAATGGGGAAGAAGCAGTGGTCCAGCTCCTCCTTGGTGATAACACCCAGCACATAAGACTGGTCCTTGTTCTCATCCAGGGAGCGGCGCATGTAACCGTCGGCGTCGATAGTGGCGTAGTGGCCCGTTGCCACCGCATCGAAGCCCAGCGCCATGCCCTTGCGCAGGAGTGCTGCGAACTTGATCTTCTCATTGCAGCGCAGGCAGGGATTCGGGGTCTCACCGCGGGCGTAGGAGTCCACGAAGTCCCCGATGACGGCTTCCTTGAACTCCTCAGAGAAGTCCCACACGTAGAAAGGAATGCCAAGCTTATCGCAGATACGGCGGGCGTCGGCAGAATCCTCCAGGGAGCAGCAGCCACGCGCCTTCTCCCGGGTCTGCTGGGCGTCCTTGTGCAGGGCTAAGTGCACGCCAATGACGTCGTGGCCTGCTTCTACCGCTCGGGCGGCCGCCACGGAGGAATCGACGCCTCCGGACATGGCTACCAATACTCGCATGCTCTCCCCTTCTCGTTGCTGTGTCGTCCACCAAGGCTAGTCTCCTACCCCAACACCCCACCAAACCGAGCTATTCCCTAAGCTTGGGAACACTATGGGTAGGAAACGCAACACCGAAGAATCCATCGCCGGCACCTATGAAATCTCCACCGGAGAACTTGTGGTCAAACCAGATCCATTCCGCGACGGCGCCTACATCCTCAACATCAACGGCGTGCCCTCCTCCCACCTCGTTCCCGATGAGCCGCGGGCCTTGGAGTTTGAATACATGCGCTGGATCGCTGCTGCGGTAGAGCACCTTGCGCCCGGCAAACGCCTTCTGCACTTGGGCGGCGGAGGCTGTTCTCTTCCCCGCTACTTCGCGGATCTTTGGCCAGATTCCCACAACACCGTCGTCGAACTCGACGCAAAGCTGGCGGAGCTCATCCGTGAGCTGGCCGATATCCCCTCGGCACCCCGCGTGAAAATCCGGGCCGGCGAGGCACGAGCAGTAACTGAGGGCTTCCCAACCCACCGCTTCGACGTCATCATTCGCGACGTCTTCGCAGGCGCCGTCACGCCAGAATCCCTCACCACAAAAGAGTTCTTCCAACACGCCCACGCCACCCTAAGTTCCGGGGGTCTTTACGTGGCTAACTGCGGCGACTACCCCGACCTGCAGGGCGCAAAGGCGGAGCTCGCCGGAATGGCAGAAGTCTTTGAGCACGTCGCAGTTATCGCCGATCCTCCCATGCTTAAGGGCCGGCGCTACGGCAACATCATCCTCATTGGTTCAGATACCGAGCTTCCCACAGACGGCTCCCCCGCAGCCGCCACGATATCCAAACCCCTATTGCGCGGGGCCGTGCCCGCCCACTACCGCGACGAGGCGTGGACGCGCCACTTCTTCAGCGGCGCGAGTCCGCGTCGCGATACGCCTGCTCTTTAAAGCAGGTTGTTAAGCAGGTCCGCCACCTGCTTGGAGTCGAACGCCGGCACCTCGACGCCCGCGCCGTGACCGGCGGTGCGCGCCACGTCGGCGGCGGTATCTACGTCCTGCTGGTCAATGTTATTCGAGTCGAAGTCCTGCACGTGCTCCGCGTTATCGAGGAACAGGGCCAAGTCGCCGGTGGTGGCGTCGTGGTTGGCCAGCTTGTCCAGATCGCCGGTGCTAATAGCGCCGGTCTTCAGCAGCTTCTCCGCCTGCTCGATGAGTTCGGTCGGGTCGATGGAGATGCCCGCGTCCTGCGCAGCCTGAGCCACGGCCGGGATCGCCATCGCGCCGGCGGCCACGGCAAGAATGCCCGCGATGAGCACGCCGGCGTCATCGCCTAGGTCGATGCCCGGCACCACCAAGTCGTCGACGATGCCACCGAAGTCGATGTAGTTACCACCGGAGAAGGACTGCAGCTGGGCCTCGGTGCCGTTGAACAAGTTCATGTCGACGTCGGTTTCAATGCCGGCCACTCGGCCAGAACCCGAGCGCTGCCAGAATGCCAGTTTGTCCCAGCCACCGACCGGGTCCGGTGCGGTGTCCTGGTAGGCAGCCAGCCACAGCGGGTACTCGGAGAAGCGCGTGGTATTCCCCATCTGCCCCATCCAGAAGTACTTGTAGGTATACAGCATCGGGGTGCGGCCTGTCAGGGACTTGACCTCAGTCATGAAGGTGTCAATCCACTGCTCAAGCTGCGCGGCGCTCAGGCCCTCATCGACCTCAATGTCGAGCACCGGCGGCAGAGTCTGGGTTGGCACCAGCGCGATTTGGGACGCGAAGCTGGCTGCCTGCTGCTTGGCATCCCCTGCTGGGCGCGCGTAGTGGTAGGCGCCGACCTTTAACCCAGCGGCCGATGCAGCATTGGCATCGCGCACAAAGTGATTGTTGACGAATCCGACGCCCTCGGTAGCTTTGACGAAGGCATAGGACTGTCCATCAGACTTCACGGCATCCCAGTCGATTCCACGCAGGGACATGTGATTGTTTCCTGAAACGTCCACACCGGATGGCGCATAGGACGGAATAGCGACGGCAGTGGATACGGACAATGCCACGGCCGCTACTGCGGTAACGGCGGCGGTAACAAGGCGACGTGCATGGCTCATGCGCGCCACACTACCGAATCAATCACATACATCACTGAAGCAACACGCGAAACATTCAACTCTTATGCCACACATTTAACACGACTCCCGTCCACCGCCCCCAGCAACAGCAACCGCTGTTAGACTTCCCTTCACATCGCCACCACCCCAGCAGGCGATTGCTGAGAGCGGCTTGTTGGTAGGGGTGTTGCGGAACGGTGGTAGGGCTGGATTCCGACTAGGTGGTAGGGCCGGGCAGCTGGCCTTGTCGGGGCCAGCGGCCGGGCCTTTAATCCGATCG
>NZ_JAMFTP010000011.1:0-149559 GCF_024586525.1 Corynebacterium sp. BF-R-2
GTCATTTGCCAAGGTGACGAGCTCCTTAACAAATTCGTCATAAATGTCAGCAGCTACTATGAGGCGCTTGTTGGAATTGCACGCTTGTCCAGTGTTGTACATGCGGGTGCCCCACGCTAGCTCAGCTGAAGCTTTTACGTCATCGGTGTCGAGGATAACGTATGGGTCCGACCCTCCAAGCTCGAGAACTGCCTTTTTCAGGTGCTGGCCTGCTTGTGCACCGATGATCGACCCAGCACGTTCAGAACCGGTTAGTGAAATGCCCTGGATTCGGGGATCTGCGATGATAGTGGAGATTTGATCGTGGCTGGCAAAGATGTTGGTATAAACCCCCTTCGGGAGACCAGCGTCGAGGAAAATGTTTTCAATGGCGAGAGCGGACCGGGGACAAATTTCGGCATGTTTCAGAATGATGGTGTTGCCGGCGACTAGATTAGGACCTGCAAAGCGTGCCACCTGGTAGTACGGGAAGTTCCACGGCATAATCCCTAGCAACGGCCCGAAGGGGCGTCGGCGGATGAAAGCACGTCCGTCAGCTTCAGTGGGAATTTCTTGGTCTGCGAGGAACTTTTCAGCGTTGTCTGCGTAGTACTGGATGATGGTGGAAGAAAACTCGGCTTCTTCAATGCCCTCGGGCAGAGGTTTGCCCATTTCTTCCGCGATGATTGCAGCAAGTTTGTCCTTGCGCTCCTCGAAAAGAGCGGCGGCCTTGGCAACAATCTCGGCGCGTTTGGCCACAGGGGTTGCTGACCATTCGTCGAATGCATCGGATGATGCGGCGATGATGGGGTCAACCGCAGCATCCTCTAGAGTCTCAAACGTTTCAAGGACGGTGTCGGTTACTGGATTCTGGACTCGGTACTGAGACATTTTTCCTCCTAGGACAAGGTTGGGGTGTTATCTGTGCGGGAATCACTGCGGCTGATGACAGAACCGGTGAAAAATTCGGGGTGGCGTAGGCGAGTGAAGAACATAAGTATCAGCCCTATAGTCAAGATGCTGGCTCCCAAGACGAAGACTGTTCCGACGCCGCCGATCGACGACCCAGATCCAAAGCTTGGATCCATGGAGTCATATGCCGTGATGAAGAACATGATGAGCAGAAAGCCACCTCCCAGAAGCGGGAAAAGAAACTTAAAGAAGAAATTGCTCACTGACGTGAAAAGTTCAGTGCGGAAGTACCACAAGCAGGCCACCGCAGTGATGCCGTAATAGAAGCAGATCATCAGGCCGAGCGCGGCGATGGTGTCCCACAGCGCATTCTCTGAGAGCACTCGTGTGATGGCGTAGAAAGCTCCGGACACTACCGTGGCGACAATGGTTGCCACGGTGGGGGTCTGGAAACGAGGGCTAATTTTCGCAAGCTGAGGGGGTAGTGCCTTGTAGTAGCTCATTGCCAGAATTGTTCGTGCTGGACTCACAAGGGTCGACTGCAGGGATGCAAAAGAACTCGCTAGAACTGAAATATATATAAGGATGGCGAACGGCCCCATTACGGGATAAGAAAGAACAGCGAAGATTGATTCTTGGTTGTCGGGATTTCCCGCACCAAGTCCGGTCTCGCCTATTCCTGCCCATGCCATAACTGCTACAGCAGTAAGGACATAAAGGATGATGGTTACGACAATGACGACTGTGGCCGCTCGGCCCGGTGTCTTCTCGGGATTCTTTGTTTCTTCATTCATGGTGAGGGTGACATCCCAGCCCCAGAACATAAAGATGGACAGAGAGATACCAGCTGCGATGACGGAGAAATCCTTCATCTCAAACGGATTGAACCAGCTGAATTCAACGGGAGTAAAATCGAAGCCATCGCCGTTGTAAGCACGCCACAGTGCTGCAACGTCGAAAGCCAAAATGGCAACGATCTGAATAGCAACGAGGATGTACTGCATCTTTTGTGTCGTATCCATGCCGCGGTAGGCAACCCAGGCAGCGGCGATCAAGAACACGAGCGTTGTGGGAATGTTTACCCACAGGTTACGCGTGAGATCAGCGAGTTCGGGTTTGCCTGCTATTTGTGCAACGAGAAGATAAAAGAAGTCAACTGCCACCGCTGCGAGGTTGGAAAGTACCAAAATGGTTGCGGCGATTAAGCCCCATCCCCCCATCCATCCGACCCAAGGGCCGAATGCTTTCGTTGCCCATGTGAAGGTAGTTCCGGAATCAGGAGCGCGGTTGTTTAGTTCGCGGTAGGCGAAGGCGACGAGCAGCATTGGGATAAATCCCAAGATGAGGACTGCTGGGACAAAGACCCCGACTGCTGAAATTGCAGGCCCGATGCCAGAGGTGAGGGTGTACGTCGGTGCCAAGCAACTGATGCCGATCACGACGGCACCCATTAATCCGACTTTTCCGGCTGCCAAACCCTTGCCTGATACTTCTGGATTTTCGTTCAAGAGAGATCACCTCCTTCTGCTGACATGTAGCCCGAAGGCACAACGATGGTGGGGACAGGTAAATGTTTGAGGATTCGGTGTGCGGTAGCGCCTAAGAAAAGTCGCCCTTCACGAGCTATACGTGCTGAGCCAAGGACAGCTACTTCGCCTTCCTCCCAACTCAGATTGCTCAGCGCTGCGTGCACGTTGGTCCCAGACGTGGTGACGGCGGAAGCCTGTCCACTGTGTAGGGCTTTATCCAAGGCTTTTGAAAGCTGAGGTTCGAAATCGGTTTCCGTGTCTTCACCAGATATTCTCAAGGTAATGACACGCAATGGGACAGCGCGGCGGTGAGCGCGATCTAGGCCGATTGCTGCGACATCCGACCGGCCTGGACGGGGACCGACGAGGGCGGAGATACGAGTGATGGGACCGCCGAATGTATAGCTTTGGGGTGCTAAGGCCACCGGAATGCGGGATGTGTACAACAAGGAACTAGACACAGCACCAATGCGGAAGCGATTCAGGAGTCCGCCCTCGCGAGCCCCGACAATGATGAGATCGCAGTTGAAGGTCTCTGCCGCATTGGTGAGAGCTACAGCGGGTTCGGCTCCTTCGACTACGTGGTACGTGGCAGATATGTCCTTCGGCACGGTGTCGATGGCTTTAAGTAACCGCTGCTTGGTCTGCTCTTTCACAATTGTGTTGTACCCAGTGTCCTGAGTCTGAACTCCAAAGCCTTGGGGAGTTCGAGGAGGAACCACGGAGACAAGTCTTAGAGTGACTTTTCGCTCACGAGCGAGGGCGATTCCGAGTTGTAGAGCATCATGACCGTCGCCGGTGTCCACATAGGCCACCAGCAGTGAGCCGCTAACTTTACGTCGGGGGAAATCGTCGGGTGAATTCATTGAAATCCACCGCCTAACCCTGCCCGAGAATTTGCTTGGCGACGATCTCACCCATGCGTACTGCACCGTCGACGTGTTGGTATCCCGCGCCAGCGATGTCGGAAGACGAGTAGTAAATGGGGCCGGTTGGCTGATTCTGCAAATGTCCCCAACGTGATAGCCCGCCCAAATCATAGGAGGTTGCATACGCTCCGCGGGTCCACTCTTCAGCGGCCATATCGGACAGGAAGAAGGCAATGGGTTCCTTCACCTTGTCGCCAAGATAGATGGCCATGGCCTCCAGAATGCGTTCCTTGCGCTCTTCTGCTGGAAGAGCCCACATTTCTTCCGCGTAAACGTCAGAGACGAAGCCGACTAGTGTGCCGAATGAATCCTCCTTTCCGTCTTCGCCGCCGGTAAAGTTCCTGCCGTAGTTGGTGTTATCGTAAATTTCTGCGACCAGACGATCTCCACCGAATGCCGTACCGGATAAGCCTTCTTCGCGCCAGAATGGAGTTTCATAGACTGCATGTACCTTGATGACGAGTCCCATTGAAATGTGTTGGTGGGCAACATGCTGCTCGCGAGGCAGGGGAGGAACATAGGAAATGCGGTTATAGAGGTTTGGCGGAATAGCGAGAATCGCATACTGGGCATGGACGGTGGCATGGTCGGAGTATGCCGTGACGGTTCCTGGGCCGCCGTTGTTGGCGACTCCGTTGCGGACGTCAGCGTTAATTTTGTTTGGTGCATCCGCGGTGTCGGGATCTGGGGTTGCCCACTGGAGGGTGAGGACAGGTGAGTCGAGGATGACATCGTCGCCGAGTTCCTCTGCCATCGTGATGGAGACGGATTGCATGCCGCCGGTCACACGCTTGTCGAGCAAGAAGTCTTCATCAACCAGGTTGTCGAATGATCCCGCGGATGATGCCATCAATGCAGCCTGGAGTACTGAGAAAGTGCGTGAAGGCTTGGTTAGCATTCCAGAGGAAATATAAAGTGAAATGTTGTTGATAGCCTCGGCGTCGTCGGAGAGGCCCTCTAGCCAGTCGCGGAACGAAAGGCTATCAAGTTCCTTTGCACGTGGATGCTCCCATGGGGCGTTTGCGTCAACTTCCACGGCCAATTGATTGAGCTCAGAGATAAGGCGATTCATTTCGCTGATGGTTTCTTCCGAAGTGGGGAAGGTATCCCCTTCAAATTCATGGCGGGTGCCGTCAGGTGAAACGTACACGGATTTTCCTTCGCGGTAACGCTGGAAGGTTTCGAGCCCAAGTTCGTCTACGAGCTCGGTGAGGCGGGTTTGGTCGGGGGATATCCACTGTCCGCCGATCTCGATGAAGTGCTCGGTGCCCTGTGAATCGAGAACCTTTCCATTCCAGGTGCGGCCGCCGACGCGATTGCGTGCTTCGAGAACGCAGACGGACTTTCCTGCTTTTTTGAGCGTGCGAGCGGCCATGAGGCCGGAGGCGCCGGCGCCGATAACGACGACATCTACTGTGCGCTCTTCAGCGCTGGGATTAACATTAGTGGGCGTTGCCATTGGAATGGGCTCCTTCGCGTGCAATATGTGTGCGATGAGTGAGACCGTCGTGTGGGTGACGGAGCTACAGCCTTAAATTAAAGGGTTTAATTTAAGTGTGTGACCATCGTAACAAAGTTTTGTAGAGAATTGTAGGGATCACAGTGGAAAAAGTTTCGCGTTCCAAAGGGCGTCCGATGAAAGTGCTGGTCACCCGCGACAAAATTGCGTCTGCTGCGTTAAAAATTGTAGAGCGGAAGGGGCTTGAATCACTGTCGATGTCAGCGGTTGCGCGGTCAATGCGGGTGAGTACCGCCGCGTTGTATAACCACATCTCGAATAAGGAGGAGCTCTTGGCTCTGGTTCAAGACGATCTTATCGCTAAGGTAGATCTCTCTGCTTTGGAATTGGCCCTTGAAGGGGAAATTGGGCCATATGAAGGGCTACGCCACTGGGCATGGTCTTATCGGGACATCTTGGCCGCCAACATTCCTTTGATTCGCGTGATTACCGAGCTTCCGCTTCAGGGGTCACCGCAAACCACTGCAATGTACGAATTGCTTGTTCAGGTAATCGCACTCGCTGGAGTGCCGGAAAATGCCGTAATCACGAGGCTTGTCGCGCTCGAGTCTTTTGTATTCGGCTCTGCCTATGACGTGCATGCACCACTGGACATTTTTGAGGCCCCCGGTGCCCCCGACAGTCCCTTGCGAAAAATGAATAACATCTACTTGGGCCAATTCAGCGACAAGTCGTCCGATAAAACCGAACAGTCCCGCCTTCGAGCGAATGCTTCGTTCGAGACGGGACTGGGAACGCTACTGGAAAGGTTCCTTGCGGGCGAGGAAATCTAGTCGAATGAACCCTTTTTGTTGTTAGAAGGTTGAATCTTTGGTGGGATCGGGCGGCCGTTTGCATCGAGGTCATTGAGCACAGCAAGCTCGGTGAAGTCAGCTTGGGCGTCAGCGAAGCCTTCGTCCGGATCGATCTCGTCGAAGTTGCGGATGGTGCCATCGCGCTCGTCTTTGAACAGGTCCTTGCCGTAGATGACAAGCACCATGATGATGCCCGCTGCAAAGCCCCAGGCTGCGCCTTGTGTGGCAAGTACGCCGGCGGTAACACCGGCGATGCCCAGGTCTTTTTGGTTCTTGGCTTCCATGATGCCCACGCGCACCGAGACGAAGCCTTGAATAATCAGGGTCAGTGCCAGGCCCACGGGCAGGATGGGCTCGACGAAGGAGGTGATGGGGAGAAGGATGAGGCCTACGTTGGTGCCCCATCGGAAAGAGCCGGCACCGCCGAAAATGGTGCGCATGGCGCGCTTGCCCTGCTTGTAGCGTTCCACGATCACGACGTGCATGGCGGCCCACAGGGGACCACACATCGCGATATCGGGGCCGATGATGGACATCAGCATGTTGCGTCCGCCGAAGAGGAGGTGGGCGCGGGATGGGCTGTACACCACAGCCTCGTCGGTGCGGACGTGGTCAGCCTCCTTGAGAACTGCGTTGGCCTGCAGGACGTCACCAAACACGACGATATAGGCTGCGAGAACCGTCGGGATAGCAGTGAGGAACATGTGTGCCGGTGGCAGGCCGACACCGAAGACAGTGTACTCAGACCACAACGTAATGAAATCAGGCTTAGAGAAGCCCCACTCGACATCAGGCCAGGGAGCCTCGCCGGCAAGCGGTGCGACGAAAACCGCGATGAGGATGGCCGGCAGGATGCCGAGTGATGCCAAGAAGCGCCACCCGGCAGCCTTTTGGCGCAGGGAGGCGAAGCCGCGAGAATACATGAGGAAAAATGCGACGGCTACCGCGATGGTGATGGTGACAGGGAAGGAATGGAAGCGCCCGTCCTCTTGGAACACTGAAATGATGGCGGCAATACCAGCGCCCAAAACGATTCCGGCACGCAAACCCGACGGGATAAGCCGCACCACCTTCGAAGCCCATCCCGTTATACCCAAGGTGAGCGAGAATATTCCCAGCATGAGCTGGAAGCTGATGAGCGCCCATACCCGCTGATCGCCTTCCGGGAAGGTCTGGATGTAAACGGTGAGCAGCGGGATGGCCGGGGTAATCCAACCGGGAACGACCGGATCACCGAGCACGTGGTGCGTGAGGTAAAGCAGGCCGTTGAGCATGACGACTGCCAAGGCTGCCTCATAGGGCATGCCCAGGGCTTCAGTCATCAGCGGGATCGCGCCGAGGTCGACGACGCACATAAACAAGCCTTGGGCGAAATCCGGCCACTCCATGCGGTAGTGCACGAACGGTAAGCGAACGTCAAAGGGCCCCATCTTCCAATGAGGCGAAGGAGAGCCGATGCCGTGGTTCTCGGCATCAGTGGTTTCAGCCATGACAGTGTCCTTTCTAAACGGAACCAAGCCCCACGCGCTATAAAGCGCAGGGCTTGGTGGGGGAGAGGTGGTGAGTGCTTAGTCGAATTCGATAATCTGGCGCAGTGCTACACCGTCAGACAGGCGGTCCATGGCGGTGTTGATGTCCTCGAGCTTGATGTGGTCCGAGATGAGAGCCTCAGCATTGAGTTTGCCCTCGCGCCACAGCTGCTCGTACTTCGGGATGTCCTTTGCTGGGACGGAGGAACCCAGGTAGCAGCCGTGAACGCGACGTGCCTCAGCAGTCATGACGAGCGGGTCAATAGTGATCGTCGAACCTGGCGCCGGCAGGCCCACGGTCACGGTCAAACCACCGGGGGCGGTGACCTTGTAGGCGGTCTCGAGGGCCTTCGGGTGGCCAGCGGCCTCCACGACTGCGGTGAATTTCTTGCCGGACTCCTCGGCCTCCTGCGGGGTCATGGCAGAGGTGGCGCCGATTTCGATGGCCTTGTCGCACTTATCCTTCTGCATGTCGATGCCCACGATCTCCTTCACACCGAGAGCAGCGGCGGTGATGATGGCGGCCATGCCCACGCCACCGAGGCCGACAACGGCGATGCTGTCTTCTGGCTTCGGGTCAATCTCGTTGAGGATGGCGCCGCCGCCGGTGAGGATAGCGCAACCGAGGATGGCTGCGATGTCGGCCGGAACATCGGCACCAACCGGGACGACAGAAAGCTCGGACACCACGGCGTGGGTGGCGAAGCCGGAGACACCGAGGTGGTGCTGGATGGTTTCGCCGTCACGGGTGAGGTGGCGGGTGCCACGAATCAGGGTGCCCTCGTTGTTGGTCTTGGAACCAACCTCACAGGGCATCTTGCCGTCAGTCTTGCAGCCGGCGCACTCGCCACAGCGAGGCAGGAAGGTCATGACGACGTGGTCGCCCACCTTTACGTTGCTCACGCCCGGGCCGATTTCCTCGACAACACCAGCGGACTCGTGGCCCAGGAGCATGGGAAGTGGGCGCGGGCGGTTGTTGTTGACCACGGAAAGATCCGAGTGGCACAGGCCAGCAGCGGTGATCTTGACCAAGATTTCGCCTTCGCCCGGACCCGTGAGCTCGAGCTCGCTGATGGTAATGGGCTTGGAATCGGCGTACGGGCGCTCGTCGCCAGAGCGCTCCAGAACGGCGCCGCGAATGGTGAGAGTGTCAGACATGGTTACCTCCAGACGTGGGATGAGCTGATGCATTGAAATCTACGCGAGCAGCGCGCCGGGAGGAGCAGAATGAGGTGTGGAAAAATACACGCAAATGATAGTGGGATGTTGTTTTATCTACCCTCGAATCGTGTGGGCGCGTAGGGCGAGGAAGACGTCTAGGCCGCGCTGACCAACACTCCATTCCTTACCCATGAGCGCCACAATGCGGTCTAAGCGCTGGCGTACCGTGTTGGGGTGAATGAACATCGCTCGCGCAGTCTGGGGAATGCTGTGGCCGGATAGAAGATACTGGTGAGCTGTGGCCACAAGTTCGGTGGAATTCTCTTCGTCATAGCGCACCAGCGGGGCAATGGTGCGTGTGGACAGCAGTTCCAAAGCATGTGGGTCAGCTCCCATGATGAGGCCCACTGTGCCAAGTGTGTCTTCCGTGACGAGCTGTCCGTGCAGTCCAAGTGCAATGGCAGAGTCGAGATAGGCCATAGCGGAATCATGTGCGCTGCGCGCGGCAGCCACACCGCTAAAGCCGATAGCGGACACAGTCAAATCTGGATGGGCGGTGAGCAAGGGGGTGAGCGCCTTACTCACGTCTCTTTCTGGGTGATAAAGCACGCAGACGTGGTGATCGTGGTGCGTAATCGCCGCGTGGCCCGGCAAGAGATTTTCCAGCTGGGGGCGGGTAGGTAAGCCCTTGCCAGAGCTTATTCCCAAGAAATACAACTGTGCGGAGGAGGTTAGATTAATTCCGGTGAGGTGGCGCAGGCGAGCAATTTCTTCGCGCCCGGCGTTGCCTAGAGCGACGGCATAGACGAGGTCGTCGACTTTGCGCGCGGTGGCGTCGACAAGCGCCTCTGCGAAAAGTGCAATGGATGTAAACGCTGCCGACGCATGGCTGATGACGCGCAATTCCGTATCGCTGAGCTCCTTGTCCACGCCAATGGTGCCCAGCACACGGCCATTAAACTCCACCGAGAACGTGCTATGAGGCCCGTCGATGGGGGAGTCTTCAGATGTCCAAAGACTCACCGGGGCATCAAGGCTCGTGGCCAAAACTCGTTCCAGCTCCTCAAAGCTGGCGTTGGTCATCAAGACGTGAAGGAGCTGCGTGTCGACATCATTAAGCCACTGCAATTCCTGAACGTGGCGGCTCAACGCAATCTGGGACCGCGTGAGCTCTTCGACGGATTCGCCTTGGCTCTCGATGACCTGGGCATTCTCTAGCGCTACCGAGGTGATGGAGCCAAGCACCTCTAATGCTGCGATTTCCTCGTGCGTGTAGTGACGTGGGTGGCGATCGCCCACGAGCAGCGCGCCGATCGTCTTGCCGCCGATGCGGATCGGTGCGCCGAGAATGCCTCGAATGCCTTCGGCCTGGACCGCATGATCAACGTAATCCACGTGCGTGACGTCGGGGTCCGCGGAATGATCGTAGGTCCATGCTGGGCGGTTCGTCGCCGCCACGATGCCGAGGACGCCGGAGCCCATCGGCATATTGATGGTGCGAAACTCCTCGGTCACCACGCCGCTGGTGGCCAAAACATTGGTGAAGCCGGAATCCTCATCGTTGAGGCTGAGGTATCCGACGTCGGTGCCAATGGTGGTGCGCGCGTGCCGCACGATGGCCTGGAGAATATCGGTGGACTCACGGCCGGCGTTGAGCATCTGGGAGACATCGAGAAGCTTGGTCGACATCACACGCCAAGTCTGGTTGGCGCGCATGGTTTCTTCAAGACCCCGAAGCGCACCAAGCTCCTCGGCCGTCAACTGCTCCCGCACCCCATCTGGGATGGGCGTGCCGCTAGCGAGGTGGGAGAGGATGGAGCCGAGGAGGGACATGCCTACAGCATATTAGGCCTAGGCTTTCTTCTTGGCGCGCGGGATAGGCTTGCCCGTAATCAGGGCATGGAGCTTACCGTCACCAATCTTCATATCGTCTGGGACATCGTCGGAATCGACCTCGGTCATAATCTCGCGGATGAAGTCAGACTCCGGGATGGAGGAGTTGCGGGCAATGGCGGTGAGTTCGCGCATTTCTTCGTCGGACAGGTGGTTGTCATTCTCAAAGCGGTGCTGGAGCAGCTCGCGCGCACGCCGGCGCAGGTCCGCCTCAGATTGCAGTTCCTTGCGGTTCTTGAGCCAGGCATAGCCGATGATGAACATGATGGCGATGCCCATGTAGCCCAGGATGGGATAGACCCAGCCGATGAGGTTGGAGAAGCCGATGAAGGAGAGCACGAAGCCGACGAGCACGGAGATGACGTAAACCTTGTAGAAGTGCTGCGGCTTGCCGCGGGTCAGGCGCTTGGCAAAGGCATAGAACATGCCGATGGCGGTGTTATAAATCATGCCGTAGATGGCAATCGCCATGGCCACGCCCAGGGCCGGGTGAATCTGCTCAATCATGGCCAACGTGGGCATTTCAGCCTCAGTGATGGGGCCCACGGACACGTAGAGGCCACCGACCAGGACGGCGAGCAGGAACAGGAAGGATAGGCCGCCGAGAATGCCGCCGTATCCCACTTCCTTGGCATCCAGGAAGTTACCGCCGATGACGATCATCATGGAGACCACCACGATGACGTTGAGGCCGAGGTTATTGAAGGCAGAAACCCACCAGTTCGGCAGCGTCGTGGGGATCTGTTGTGCCTGCTCGTTGAGGTGCGACCAGTCGGGGTTTGCCGTGAACACGGTGTAGACGGTTCCGATGGTCAGCAGGACGATGATGAACGGGGTGATGAGGCCAATGGCGATGGTCACCTTGTCCACGTCCAGCAAGCCGGTGAGGAGAGTGAGCACGAGCATGAGGATCGCGCCGATCCAGACCGGCCAGCCCCACTGTTGGTTGAGGTTGGTGCCGGCACCAGCAAACATGGCGAAGCCGATGCAGAACAAACAGGTGAGCGTGGCGATATCGAGGATTTTGGACACGATGGGCGTTGAGACCGCGTCGAAGACGGAGGTGTGCTCCTTGGCGCGGTGATAAGAACCCAGCTGAAGAATGGTGATACCGGAGATGGTCATGGCAAGGGCGGTGACGACGGCGCCGACAATACCCATGTTGCCGAAAGCAACGAAGTATTGAAGGGCCTCACGGCCGGAGGCGAAGGATGCGCCTGCGAGCACGCCGATGAATGCCATCGCGATACCAAATGAACGCTTGAGCATGATGAACCTAACTGTTAGAGGATAGAAACGTGTGGTTATGCGAACGGGGCAGGCTGCCTGATGTGAGGGAGCCTGCCCCGCGACGTAGCGACAGGATTAGTTAGCTCGTCGCCGCCGTGATGAACTGGGCAACCTGTGCGAGTTCTTCCTCGCCGCGGTCAATGATGGCCGCGGAGGTAAACAAGCCGTGGTGGTAGCCCACGAGGTGCTTGTGCGTGACGTCGACACCAGCTTTGGCCAGCTTGCCGGCGTACTCGATGCCCTCGTCCGCGAGCGGATCGTTATCCACGGTGATGACGAGTGCTGGGGGAAGACCTTCGGGGAGTTCGTCGAGAAGCAGTGGCGACAAATCCGTGGCCGTGCGCTGCGATTCCTCCGTGACGAAGGTATCGATGAACCAGCGCATCGTGTTCGCAGTCAGCGGGAAGCCCTCTTCCAGACGCTTATAGGAGGCGCCGTTCTCGGTGCGCTCACGTGAGCAGTCTGTGATGGGGTAGAGGAGGACCTGGGCGCTGAGCTTGGCGGTGTCTTCACTCCCCGTGAACTCATTGGCCAGCGTGGCAGCAAGCTGTCCACCGGCGGAGTCACCGGCCACCGCAATGGAGGTGACGGTGAGGCCGTGTTCGGCTTCCGGGTTGGACAGCCAGCGGTAGGCCGAGCGGCAATCATCGATAGCCGCCGGGTAAGTGTGCTCCGGAGCCAAGCGGTAATCCACCGCCACGACGGGAAGGTCGGTAAGCACTGCTAGGCGGCGCACCGAAGAGTTATGGGTCTCCAGGTTGCCCATGAGCCACCCACCGCCGTGCATGTAAAGCACTGCGGGAGTCTCCTGGCCGCGCTCCGATTCCGGGCGGGGGTCGTAGAGGCGAACCTGGAACTCATCGACCTGGAAGTCGGTGGTGGCCGGCTCGGTGTCTTCGTGAAGTGGGTTAGCCTTCGCGGAAGCCACGTAGTTCTCACGCACCTGCGGGATGGGGAAGTTGTCGAAGGACTTTGCGCCGTTGTCGCGGAACGGCTTCAGCGCCTTCCATGCATCCTCGGCGACGGGGCGCCCGGAGTAGTCATCGTGCAGCGTATGCATGTTCGCCTCCTAAGCCAGCTGGTAATCGTCGAGCTTGAGCTCGTCAGTGAGCTCGTAGTACTCGGCGACGTTGCCGGACCAGTTGTTGATGACGCGGCCTTCTTCGTTCTTGTACCAAGAGGAGCAGTCCGCGGAGAAGGCGGAAGCCTCGAGCTCCTTTTGGATGCGGGTGTTGAACTCGTCGATGACGTCCTTCTTCACGTCAAGCGCAGCCTCCGGGTTATCACGCAGGTAGGCAACAGCCTGGGAAATGTAGCGGTCCTGTGCCTCGAGCATGGCCACCACCGAGTGGTGGTTGAGGTTGGTGTTCGGGCCGTAGAGCATGAAGAAGTTGGGGAAACCATCCACGGACATGCCCAGGTAAGCCTCCGGGGAGTTGCCCCAGCGCTCGCGCAGGTCGATGCCGTCACGGCCGGCAATCGGCAGGTCACCCTGGAACTCCTGGGAGTGGAAGCCGGTGGCGTAGATGACGACGTCGAACTCGTGCTCCTCACCGTCATCGGTGCGGATGCCGGTCTCGGTGAACTTTTCGATGCCCGCGGTGATGAGCTCCACGTTGTCGCGGTTGAAGGTGGGGTAGAAATCATCGGAGCGCAGGATGCGCTTGCAGCCGAAGGCGAAGGTCGGGGTGAGCTTCTCCACGAGTTCTGGGTCATTGACCTGGGAGCGCAGGTGCTCCATGGCCTGCTCCACGCCTTCGGCAGCGGAGTCGGTGCCCTTGCGGGTGCGGTCGAAGCCTTCCTCACGAACCTCGTGGATCTCCTGGCGGATAGCGCGGTAGGAATCCGGGTTCTCCTTGAACTCCTTGGTCTCCTCCTCGGTGAAGATGACCTGGTTGCGTGGGAGGATGTAGTTAGCGGAACGCTGGAAGACGGAGAGCTTCGCGGCCTCCTTGGCTACCTCGGGTACGAGCTGGACTGCCGACGCCGCATTGCCCACCACCGCGACCTTCTTGCCGTTCAAATCCACATCGTGGTTCCACTCGGCGGAGTGGAACTGCACGCCCTGGAAAGCCTCGCGGTTGGGGAAGTTCGGGATCTTCGGCTTGGAGAGCTGGCCCCAGGCGCCAACGAAGACGCGGCCGTAGTAGGTTTCACCTGCGGCCTCGATCTCCCAGGCCTTGAGGTCTTCCTTCCATTCGGCACGGGTGATGCGGTGGTTGAACTTGATGTGGTCGTAGAGGCCGAATTCCTCCGCCAGAGCCTTGAGATAGCCCTGCATCTCGACCTGGCCGGCAAACATGCGGGAGACACCGAGGTTGAGGAAGTAGGAGTAGCAGTAGATCAGCGCCTGGGTATCGCAGGCAGCACCTGGGTAGGTGTTGTCGCGCCAGACACCGCCGACCTCGTCGGCCGCCTCGAGGATGAGGAAGTCCTTCTCATTGTCCTTGACCAGTTGAGCGCCCATGCCCAGTCCGCCGTAGCCGGTGCCGAGGATGATGCAATCGTAAATCTTCATGGTGTGTGACTCCTTAGTGAGTAGTGATGGATAGCAGTGAGTAGTTGGGGAGGATTAGTTGGCGCGGATGGCGTCGGCAAGCACGCCCAGGCCGTCGCGGAGGGTGGACTCGTTGATGACCAGCGGCGGGAGCAGGCGGATGACGTTGCCGTCCAGACCACACGTAAGGACGATGACGCCCTGCTCGCGGCAGGTCTTCGCTACCTTGGCGGTGAGATCGGCGTTGGGCTGGTTGTTGTCATCGACGAGCTCGAGGGCGATCATGGCGCCACGGCCACGAACCTCGGCCACGGTGGTGAGTTCGAGCAGCGGCTCCAGCTCCTCGCGGATGATCGCCTCAATCTCGCGAGCGCGGGAGTTGAGATCAAGCTCTTCCATCTCCTCGAAAGCGGCGAGGGATGCGGCACAGGCCACCGGGTTACCGGCATAAGTGCCACCGAGGGAACCAGGACCGGGGGAGTCCATGATTTCCGCACGGCCGGTCACAGCAGACAGCGGCATGCCGCCGCCGACGCCCTTGGCAGTGGTGATGAGGTCTGGGATGATGCCCTCGTCCTCGCTGGCGAACCAGGAGCCGGTGCGGCAGATGCCAGCCTGAATTTCGTCGGCGACGAAGACGACTCCGTTGTCGGTGCACCACTCTTGCAGTGCCGGGAGGAAACCCTTGGCCGGCTCGACGAAACCGCCCTCGCCCTGGACGGGCTCGATGATGACGGCGGCAAGCTCTTCGGTGCCGACGTACTGCTCGATGTAGCGCAGGGTACGCTCGGCGGCCTGCTTGCCATCGAGGCCATCGCGCAGCGGGTAGGACATGGGAGCGCGGTAAATATCGGCCGCGAGGGTGCCGAAGCCCGACTTGTACGGCTTGTTCTTGGCGGTCATGGTCATGGTGAGGTTGGTGCGGCCGTGGAAGGCACCGTCAAAAACGACGACGCGGTTCTTGCCGGTGTAGTTACGGGCAATCTTTACGGCATTCTCGACAGCCTCCGCACCGGTGGAGAAGAGTACGGTCTTCTTGTCGTGGGTACCCGGGGTCAGCTCGTTGAGCTTCTGTGCCACCTTGATGAAGCCTTCGTACGGTGCATTGAGGAAGCACGTGTGGGTGAGGTGGCTGGCGGCCTCGGCCACGGCTTTGGCTACGCGCTGGTTGGACGCACCCACGCTGGTGACGGCAATGCCGGAGGCAAAGTCGATGAGGGTGTTGCCGTCGACATCGAGAAGCACGCCGCCGTCACCGTCCGTGATGTAGGACGGGTAGCCCGGGATGACGCCGGCCGCGATTTCGGATTCGCGGGCGGCGTTGAGCTCTTGGCTGCGCGGGCCAGGAATTGCAGTGGTGACGTTCCGCTCCTGAGGGAGGCGGTGGGTGAGATCCTGCATGTTTGTTGTCTCCTTGTGATGCTCGGCGGTGTGCATCGGGTTGATGCTTCACTTTTTATGATGTACGTCATTGTTGCGGTTAGGATGAGGTTGAGGCCATAGACAAACCGGCGAAAGAAAGGTGAAGATTTGTCCACAGTGGATACGGGGGTAGCGTTCGGACTTGAAGAAGGGCAGGTTTCTCTGCGCTGGCTGGCTGGCCAACCCGATCTGGGGATTGAGATTCTCCATGATTCAGGGCGCGATTTCTCCGTCTTGCACCCCTGTGAACTGCGAGATCCACGTGAATTTGTGGGATCAGGCGCGGTCATTTTGCTCACTGGTATTGCCTTTGAGGGGCACCCAGATCAGCTGGCGGAGTACGTCCGAGGGGTGGCATCAGGTGGGGTTTCGGGGGTGGGATTTGGCGTTGGCATCGCTTTTGATGAAGTTCCGCCCGCTATGGTCGACGCTGCTCGTGAGTGTGATGTATCGCTATTCACCGTGGCCTTGCGCGTTCCTTTTGTGTCTGTCTTGGCTTGTGTGCATGCAGAGCTGCAGCGTCAGCGCGAAGAAGGCCTCGAGCGCTTCATTGCTCAGCAGGGCGCGCTGAACGACGCCGCCGTGGCAGGTCTCGACGAGTTGGTGGAGAAGACCACGGAACTGTTAGGGGCTCATGTCTGCCTCGTAGACAAAGATGGTCGGGTGTTCGCCCAGGCTTCAGCGCCGACGCTGCCACCGGTGGACTGGAATCCCGTTATTGCTGACGCCCGTTCTCAAAACTTTCATGCCGCCCGCCATGTGGGGCAGTGGAATGTGCTGGCACAGCGCTTAGCGGACCATGGTTCGCGCTCTTTCGGCCTGTTAGCGGCATCCCGTGAAAGCTTTGGGGTGAACGAACGTGCCTTGCTGAAACAAGCCGCAGGTTTGGCAGAGCTGAACGTGAAGCGCCCGCAGGAGCTGCGCCAAACGCAAAATCAGCTCAATTCGATGGCCATGGCAATCCAACTCGGCATGGATCAGCCAGAGGATCCCATGCGGCGCATCTTTCACATGGTCGGTGATGCTCAAGGGCGCGTCCGCCCTGTTCTGGTGAAATCGGAAGGTGAGCGTGCTCATCAGCGCTTTACGCAGGCGCTTGATGCCCGGCTCCAGGACCATGGCCGTTTGCTTTTCGAGCTCACGGTGGATGAGTCATCTAGTTTGTTTTTGTTTCGCGGCAACCGCAGTATGAAGAATCTGCAGGACTTGCTGCGCGATATTCGTGGTAATAAACGCATTGTGGTGGGTCAGCCCATGCCGTGGTCCGAGTTGGGGGTGGGGATCGTGCGCGAGCTGGAGTCCATTGCATTCGGGCTTCAGCCGGGAATGTTGGCTGGTCCAGAATCCCGCACTCTGAGCTGGGCTAAGGATCCGCGAGTTAAAGGTGCAGTTGATACTCGAGCCAGAGAGACGTGGGGCAAGGTTCGTGCTTATGACGCCGAGTACTCGACCGATCTTGCCGATACTCTCGAGGTCTACCTTCGTGCCGGTGGACACGTTAGCCGTACAGCTGAAGAACTCCATGCCCACCGCCACACGGTGCGCAAGCGCATCGCCGATTTGGAGGACCTCCTCGAAGTGGACCTCAAGGATCCACTTGTGGCAGCCGAGCTGCTCATTCTAGGCATCAGCGTGACGAATCAATACTGAGTAGCAAAAGCTCTGCCCGTGTCACCGGATTGTTGAGGTCAACCTGGCACAGCTCCTCTACCTTGTCGAGCCGCGCGCGGACCGTATGGCGATGGACCCCCAGTTCCGCGGAGGCAGCGGCTAGGTTCGCGTTGCCCACGAGGAAAGCGCGAAGCGTCGCAGCAAGTTCGGTGCCGTGACGGGAATCGTGAGCAGCAAGCTTGTCGATGGTCGCTGCGCGGCGAGTGGATAGCGCCTCAGGCACCCCAGGCTCGGCCAGCCAGGAGGGGGCCGCAGAGTCGAAGGGAGACATGGTGCCCAGTGGCAAGCTGCGCGCATGTGCGCTGAGGGATGCGACAAGGGAGGGGGTCACTGTCTGCCACGCGGTGTGGTGTATGACTGCTATGCGCAGGTAGCGTGCATGTTTTTCCCATAAATTACTTTGAGCAGCGCCGGGCGGAAGCACGATAAGTGCCGCATCATGTTCCGGACGAACAAAACTTTCTGGCTCTGCTTTGGTGAGTTCTCCCAACGCACGTGCCAAGCGCGAAGGGGAGGGGGCGGTGACGTACAGCAGATCCACGACCCCGTGGTTATCCACCATGTGGAAGGCCGCTTGTAGGGCGGGGCTTGACACGCCTGCGAGGTGGGCATCGAGAGTTAAAGCACCAAGAATGGTGTGTGCAGTCATATCTGGATGGTCTAGGAGCAAACTGGCCAGACCTGCAAGGTGGCGAATCAATGCACGTGAGTAGGAATCGAACTTCTCCACGCGGGTGACGGCAAGGGCAAAACGGCGCCCCGTCGTGCCAAAAACACTGCTAATGGTGGCACCAGTGCTTGTCGACGTCCCTGCGCCGCGCGCCGTCTGCTCCGCTGCGGCCACTGCGGAAGACGCGGCGCTGAGTTGCCCACGGTCGCGGTGACTGATGACTGTTCCGGAGGCGCTGGCAACGGCCACAGCAGCGCCGAGTTCCTTACTAGCTTGGCTGATGAGCGCGCCGATGCCGTTAGTGGCGGCTTTGTTGAGGCGTTCCTGTTGGCGGTGCAGTGCGAATTGTGCGTTGTTGTTGAGGCGAGCCTGTTCCTGCGATACAGCGGACATGATAGCGATGAATCGTGTGGCGCGCGGAACCTCAAGCAGGGCGACATTGTGGTGGCGGCAGGCGGCGATAAGCTCGGCGGGCACCTGTGTGAACGCCAGCCCGGTGCCGAAGCCAATACCGCGTACGCCCGCCGAGGCTAGCCTCGCAGCGTAGCGCTCGAATCCCTCCGGGTTTTTCTCGAAGGCCAAGCCCAAAGTGAGTAGGAGCTCGCCGGGTGAGGTGAACTCGGTGGGGTCAGCCAACTCGGAGGCGTGGATGGTGTCGAAATGCTCGGGCCCATCCACTACGGTTCGCAGGTTGAGGGAGCGCTGGTTGCTGAGCCAGCGGAAGGAGATCTCGCGCATAGTGGACAGACTACACAGTCAAGAGCTCGAAATTTGTACGTAATGTCCATAGAGCGGCCGGGGTGGCATGAGACACACTATGTGCATCCCAGTTACCCGCCGAACAAAGGAACACCATGCAGGAACTTGAGTACCACATCGAACAGTCCCGTCACCTGGGCCAGCAGGTCCCCGGCCCGAAGAGCTCCGCGCTGGACGAGCGCCGCAAGAACGCCCTGCCCGCAGGCATGGCTCCGTCCCTTCCGGGCTACGTCGTCGACGCTGACGGCGGCATTCTTGCCGATGCCGACGGCAACCGTTTCATCGACCTTGCTTCCGGCATTGCCGTGACCTCCGCCGGTGCCTCCAACCCGGCAGTCGTTGCCGCCGTGCAGGAAGCCGTGGCGCACTTTACCCACACCTCCTTCACCATCTCCCCGTACGAGTCCTATGTGGCGGTGGCGGAAAAGCTCAACGAGGTCACCCCGGGCGATCACCCGAAGAAGACCGCACTTTTCAATTCTGGTGCGGAGGCTGTGGAGAATGCCGTCAAGATTGCCCGCAACTACACCGGCAAGCGCGGTGTCGTGGTCATGGACCGCGCTTTCCATGGCCGCACTAACCTCACCATGGGCATGACCGCCAAGCAGTCGCCGTACAAGAACGGATTCGGTCCCTTTGCCCCGGAAATCTACCGTGCCCCGATGTCTTACCCGCTGCGTGATGGTCTGACGGGTGCTGAAGCGGCGAAGAAGACCATCACCATGATTGAGCAGGAGGTTGGCGCTGCCAACCTTGCCTGCGTGGTCACCGAGCCGATTCAGGGTGAGGGCGGCTTCGTCGTTCCTGCCGAGGGCTACCTGGCTGCCATCCAGAAGTGGTGCAACGATAACGATGTCGTCTTCATCGTCGATGAGATTCAGGCCGGCATGATGCGTACAGGCACCTGGTTCGCCTCCGACCACGAGGGCATCGTCCCAGACATGGTCACCATTGCGAAGGGTATTGCCTCCGGTATGCCGCTCTCTGCTGTCACCGGCCGCGCTGAAATTATGGACGCCCCACAGCCAGGCGGCCTGGGCGGCACCTACACCGGTAACCCGGTTGCGTGTGCTGCAGCGTTGGCCACCTTCAAGGAATTCGAAGAGAAGGACTTCGGCGCCCGCGCACAGAACCTGGAGAAGGTTGCCCGTGAGGAGCTGGAGCCAATCCTAAGCGACGACCGCGTTGCTGAGTTCCGCGGTCGCGGCGCAATGCTGGCCCTCGAGTTCGTCACCGCTGACGGTGAGCCTGATTCCGAGCTGGTCCACAAGATTGCTGACGCCGCCAAGGCTGAAGGCGTACTTATTCTTACCTGCGGCCTTGACCACAACGTCATCCGCTTCCTGCCGTCACTCGCCATTCCGGAGGACCTGTGGCGCGAGGCGTTGCAGGTAGTGGTGAAGCAGTTTAACGAATACAAGTAAGCGGCTTCCCAGTTCGGCCAGGGAAACACACTGGACGATATCAGCCGAGGAAAACCACCATTTGCCGTGGCACTTTCGCGGACCTCCTCGGCTGATTTTTCATTTAAAAACAAGATTCTCGAGGTCCTTTTTACAACCTCTCAGATAAAAAGCTCGCAAGAGTTCATATTTTTAATACAAACCGGAGGCAATTGTGACTGTTAATAACCCCACCGCGCAGAGCAGAGAAACTACTGCTGAGTTCAAACCTGCGCTGTCGTTTGTTCAGGGTATCGCTCTGATTTTTGGCACCAACATCGGCGCTGGCGTCCTGTCGATTCCTTACGCCGCGCGAAACGGCGGCTTTCTGGCTCTTGTTATTGCTTTGTTGGTTGCGGGTACGTTGACCACCATTTCCATGCTGTATGTGGCTGAAGCTGCGATGCGAACGAAGGCAACCCTGCAGGTCTCTGGTTTGGCCGAGCATTACCTTGGCCAGTGGGGACGCTGGTTGGTGTTCGTTGCCATCATTGTCAACGGTGTCGGTGCTCTTATTGCTTATGCTTCTGGCTCCGGTGACTTGATCAACAACATTTTTGGCCTTCCGCCACTGGTAGGAACCTTGATCTTCTTTGGCTTCGGCGCATGGGTGATGTACCGCGGTCTACACACCACAGGCGCGACCGAAGGTGCTATTACGGCTGGTATGGCCATCATTATCGCGGTCCTGTGCGGATGGACAATCTTGGGCCCAGGAATTGAGGTTGAGAACCTGCTGGTCCTTCACCCCTTCTTTATTGTTCCTATCCTGAACCTGGCAGTCTTTTCATTCCTGGCCCAGTATGTAGTGCCTGAGCTGGTTCAGGGCATGGACCCAGCAAAGCCTCGTGAAACCGCACGCGCCATTGTCGTTGGCATGGTGATTACTGGTTTCACACTGGCACTGGTTCCTTTCGCGGCCCTTGGTCTACTAGGCATGGACGTCACGGAAGTTGTGACCATTGCGTGGGGAGAAGCTCTCGGGCCAGTTGCGTACTACTTGGCTAATATCTTTGCGCTTGCTGCTATGCTGACTTCTTTCTTGGCTATCGGCTTCACCACCATGCGCAACGTGCTGGATATTTTCCACTGGGAAGGAAACGGCGGCCAGCGCACCATGGCTGTGGCGCTTACCGTTCTTCCCCCGCTAGCAATCTCCATTGCAGGGTTGGGAGGATTCGTTGCCGCGCTGTCCTATGCCGGAGGCTTCGCCGGGGCAATCATGTCCGTTATCCCCGTCATGCTCTTGCACGCTTCCCGCAAGAGAGGTGACCGTGAACCGGGCTGGACCGTTGGTCACTTGGCCAATCCGGTTATCCAGGGAACCATTATCGTGGTGTACATCCTGGCATTCGTATACTCGATCATTTCCATCGTGGGATTGGTTCCGGCGGGGTGGGCTTAGTCATCTAGGCCTACAACCACGCAGGATTCACGATAAAAGGCTGGTGCTCAACCGCGAAGGTTGAGCACCAGCCTTTATATGTGAGAGCTAGAAGATACCGTGCTTGTGTAGTGCCTCATTATCAGAGGGAACTTCCGCAATGGCATCCCATAGTTCAGCAATCTTGCCGTCTTCAACGCGCCACAACTCGCAATAGGAGTGGCGAGCACCCGCAATGCTGCCCTCAGAGTGGGTAAGAACGAACTGGCCTTGAGCAATAGTACGGTGAATACGCTCGTACTCTAGACCTTCGCCGTCTTCCCGCAACTTGGTGAGGAAGTCAACGCAGTTCTGCGCTCCATCCGCGATGTCAGGAGAGTGCTGGGCAAACTGGTCGTCGTCTGTGTACTCAATGAATCCGGAGTAATCGCCTCCGATAAGAGAGCGCTCGAAGAACTCGGTGACGAGCTTTCGGTTCTGCTCAGTGAGGCTTTCGTCGCCCGGATCGGTGGGGCCATCGAGCTGCGTGCGGCCGCTTTCATTTGGTTCCGCCTTGGGGACCAAGTTGTCCCAGTGCTCGACAATCTTGTCACCGTCGACGCGGTAGATATCGAATCCTACAAAAGGTTCCTCTTCTATGCCGTCGAACCGGCCGTGTAATGCGACTAGGCTGTTAGCCTCATCCGCGATGACGCGGGCATTGGTGTACTTCAGACCATCGCCAAGGTCATCCACGAACTTCTTCAAGCCTTCGGCATCGTTGGCGATGAGCGGTGAATGCTCAATGAAGTTGTCAGCGAAGTGCTTATCCAAGACGGAGGTATCGTGTCCGTCGAAAAGCGCCGTGTGAACGTCGAGAACAAACTGTCCCAGTGAACTCATGATGTCTCCCTAGTTTGCTACGAAGTAGGTGCACTTGTTGACGAACTCATCCATGCCGTATGGGCCAAGCTCGCGGCCATAACCAGAGTTCTTGACGCCACCAAACGGAACCTCGGCACCCTCAGCGGCATAGGTGTTGACGTTGGACATACCCACCTCGAGTTTCTGGCCGATCTTCTTCGCGCGCTCTACGTCCTGGGAGAAAACGCAGCCGCCAAGGCCATACTGGGTGTTATTAGCCAACTCAAGGGCCTCTTCATCGCTGCTGACTTTGTACACCGTGGCCACTGGGCCAAAGAGCTCCTCATAGTAGACATCGGAGCCTACTGGGACGTCGGTCAGGACGGCGGGGCTCAGGTAGGAGGACTTGTCATCCACCAGCTCACCGCCGACGTGCAGAGTGGCACCGGCAGCTACGGCAGCGCCGAGCTGCTCCTTCAGTTTTTCGGCGGCACCGCGCGAGGACAGTGGGGTGTAGACAGTCTCAGATGCTTCCTCTGGCTTTCCTGGCTTCATGGCCTTGGCTAGTTCCACCAGCTCGGCGACAAACTCGTCGTAGATATCCTCCATGATGATGAGGCGCTTGTTGGAGTTGCATGCCTGGCCGGTGTTGTAGAGGCGAGTCTCCCACGCGTCTTTGGCTGCCTGCTTGACGTCTGCGGTATCGAGGACGATGTACGGGTCAGAACCACCAAGCTCCAGGACTGCCTTCTTGAGGTTCTTTGCCGCAATAGCACCGACGGCGGCGCCTGCACGCTCGGAACCGGTGAGGGATACTCCGCGTAGCTCCTTGTGCTCGATAATCTTCTCTACCTGGTCGTGGGTCACGAAGACGTTGGTGTACACGCCCTTCGGTACTCCGGCATCATCCATGATCTTCTGGATGGCGAGCGCGGAGCGAGGGCAGATTTCGGCATGCTTGAGGATGATGGTGTTGCCGAGCATCAGGTTAGGAGCTGCAAAGCGGGCAACCTGGTAGTACGGGAAGTTCCACGGCATGATGCCGAGCAGGACGCCGATGGGGCGGCGCTGGATGTAGGCGGTGCCGTCCATCTCCACTGGAATTTCTTCGTCGGCGGCGAACTTCGGGCCGTTGTCGGCGTAGTAGGAAAAGATGGCGCTGCAGAATTCGGCTTCCTCTACGCCTTCAGAGATCGGCTTGCCCATTTCGGTAGCAATGATGTCAGCGAGCTCGTCCTTGCGCTCCTCAAAAAGTTCGGCGACGCGGGTGACGACCTTGGCGCGCTCTTCGATAGGCGTTTCGCGCCAAGTGAGGAATGCCTCATGAGCGGTGTCAACGGCAGCTAGCGCTTCCTGCTCGGTGATGTGCTCAAAGGTCTCGAGTACCTCGCCGGTAGCGGGGTTTTCTACACGAATTCCGGACATGGTGTCTTCCTCCAGTAGTTGGTTTGCGGACGGGTGTAAGGCCCATTATGACCCAGACTTGTGAGTTGTGCCAATGAAAATCTAGATTATGACGGTTGTCTCAGCTTACGGTTTTGGTGGTGTAATGCCCGCCCGCTCCCACGCCTCAAGGAACTGCGTCGCCTCCTGCTCATTGGTAATGGACACGCGCACACCTTCGTCGAGATAGCGACGGATGACTACACCTTCGTCGAGGATCTTCTTCTCAACTTCGGCAGCGTCGCCGCGGGGAAGCCACACGAAGTTGCCATAGGATTTCTCGGCCCCGAGGGCTTCCGCGACTCGGTCACGTTGGGCTTTGGTCGTAGCGACGGCGTCGAGAAGCTCGTCCTGGTGCTTGAGCACCTCTACAGCGGCCATCTCTGCCATGGCGGTGACCGTTAGGGGCAGGGAGAGTAGACGCAGGGCGTTGATGATCTCGGGGCCGGCTACTGCGTAGCCCACGCGCATGCCCGCGAGACCCCAGGCCTTGGAGAAAGTGCGCACGCCGAGCAAGTTGGGATAACGCAGGTATTCTTCGGTGGAGTCCGGGGTATCGGGGGCATCGTTGTATTCCCAGTAGGCTTCGTCGAGTAGAACGACGACGTCCTTAGGCACGCGGTCCATGAAATCACGGAACTCGGTCCGGGTAATGACCGTGCCCGTCGGGTTGTTGGGATTGCACAAGATGATGAGCTTGGTCTTGTCGCTGAGGGCGGCAAGGGCTGCGTTGAGATCCACGCGGTAGTCGTCCGTCAATGGGGTGAGTACCGGGGTCGCACCGGCCATGCGTACGTAGAGGGGGTAAGCCTCAAAGCTGCGCCACGGCACGATGACCTCATCACCCGTTTGGCAGCATGCGAGGATGGTGGCCTGCAGAATCGGTGTCGAACCAGCAGAGACGAAAATATTGTCCGCGGGTACGTCCAGGTAGTTGCACAGAGCATTGGTGAGCTCCGGGGAGCCGGGTTGCTGATAACGGTTGGTGGTGCGGGCGGCGTCGGCAGCCGCGGCGATGATGTTCTCCGACGGGGAGAAGGCAACCTCGTTGGAGGAGAGCTTGAGGGCATCAGGGTAGTCCTTGCCCACCTTGTATTCAGGGAAGCTGGAGAGATCGCTGCGAAGCATTCACGTTCCTTTCTAAAGCAGGTCCCAGATGGTGACGGCCATAATGAGCACGCCCATACCGAAGACGAAGTAGTTCCACGGGTCGTTACGGAATTTCTTGTAGACGTCGAGTTTCTTGAACATGTACACCGGCACGATGTAGACGATGAACGCCACGAATACACCGGAGACCACGGAAATCATGGAAATGATCGACGGGTTGAACACTGCCACGAGCGTGGTGCCGACAAAGGCAATGAGACAAATGATGTTAAGAACGGTGCGGTGTGAGACCTTCTCTGCCAGCTTCGGGGCGGCTGTCTTGATCAAGTATTCGGTGCCTTCCTCGGTGCCGAGCATGTGTCCGAAGTAGGAGGACACAATGGCGCAGATGACGACGATGGGAGCCATGTAGGCCATGAAGGGAGTACCGGTGACGTTGGCGAAGTAGGAGAGCACCGGGATGTTTTGCTCAAGGGCCTCATTCATGCCATCCGCGCCCAAGGCAAGGACGCAGGACCACACGAAGAACATGGTGAACACCACGAGGAGGATGGCGGTGTAGAGCTCCGTGCGGGAGACGCGCTTCTCGGTCTTCTCACCGTACTGCGGCTGCATATCGATGGCGAACTGCGAGAGCGCTGCCATGTGGGAGAAAGAAAAGACCAGGACCGGCAGGATGAGGAAAATGCCTTTAAGCATCTGGCCCCAGCCATCAGCACCGTCATCGAAGTGGATGAAGCTCTGAAGATCCCAGCGAGGAATGAGGTAGATGGAGGTCACCGCCAGCGCGATGATGAGCGGGTAGACCAGTACCTGGGCCAGCCAGATCATGGGCTTGCGGCCGATGGCAAATCCACCGGTCATGACTCCGACGCAGATGGTGGCAAGCAGCCAGCGGTTCAGCGAAGGGCCGCCGAGCTGATTGACAATGAAGCTGTCCACCGCGTTGGTGATGGAGACGCCGTAGATCAGCACGGTGGAAAAGACCGTAATCCAATACAGCAGGGCGAAGACGACACCCGAGCCCTTGCCCAAGTATTGGGTAACGAGCTCAAGGATGTCCTTGCCATGATCTTCCTGTGGGGCACCGGCCACGATGCGCGCGTAGGTGCGGTGTGAGAAGTACACCAGCGGCAGGATGAAGACGGTGGCGAAGACGAGCGGCCAGAATCCGAAACCGCCAGCGTTGAGCGGCAGGAAGAGGATTCCGGCGCCCACGGCGGTGCCGAAGAGCGTGATGATCCATGAGGCGGTGGAGGCGGCGGGGCGCTGCTTGGCCACGACATCATCACCGACGCGGTGCTCACCTTTTTTCAGCTCACTGGCGGGCACGGAGGATGCCGCTGAGGGATTATGCGTGGTGCTCATGGTGAGCCTCCTTTAGTCGATGGGCAAGGAAAGGTCTTGGTCGGTGATGACGTTGATGAGCGCGGGTACGCCGTCGTTGTTGATGGCAGCTAGGGCGCGGGCGACGGCATCGGGGACTTGAGAGTCTTCGGTGACGAGTTCGCCGTGTGCACCGAAGCCGCGGGCGACCGCCGCGAAATCCGGGTTCACCAGTTGGGTGCCGGAGACGCGGTCGGGGAAGTGCTTCTTCTGGTGGTCGCGGATAGTGCCGAACTCACCGTTGGACATGACGATGATGAGGAACGGCGCACCATACTGCAGGGCGGTGGCGAGCTCTTGGCCGTTCATGAGGTACTCGCCGTCGCCGGCGATGGTGACCACTGTGCGTTCCGGGAACTGCAGCTTGGTGGCTACAGCGGCGGGGACGGAATAACCCATGGAACCGTTGCGCACGCTGAACTGCGAGGGGTAGACCGTCGAACGAAGGAACCGTTGGGCCCAGATGCAATGGTTGCCGGCGCCGAAGGTGTAGAGAGAGTCTTTGGGCAGTTGCTTGTGGAGGGCCGCAAAGACGGTTTCCATGTGGGCCGTGCCCTCCCTGCCTGCGCGGTACTGGGCAGGCTCAGGTAGGGTTGCGAAGTCTAGGTGGTTCGCATGAGCAGTGTTGAACCACTCCTCACGCGCCTCCGCGCCCCCGACGTTGAGGCGCTCCAGCCCGCTGGTGAAGGCGACAGGGCTGGCCACGATATGGCGCTCTAGGGCGACGGAGTGGCCGCGCAAGCTGGTATCGGGGCTGATGACGATGTTTCGGGCATCGGTGGACTGGCGCAGGGTATAGCCGTCAGTAGGGACATCACCCAGTACTGCGCCTACCTCGAGCACGAGGGAGGCTTCCTCCAGCAGTTGTGCTGCGCGTGGATCGCGGCCGTAGCCCAGCCACCCGGCGTTGGCCGGGGACTCGAAAGGCACACGGTCAGCGGCGCGGAAGTCCTGGATGATGGGGATGTGGTTGTCCTCGGCAAACTGGGTAATGGCTGCGGCGGACTCCGGGGTCCACCGCGGTCCGCCGGCGAATATGAGCGGGCGCTGTGCCTGCGTGAGTTCGCGGCTGAGATGGTTGAGGTCGGCGTCGGAAAGAGCGCCGTCAGCAACCTGGATGGGAGGGTGAATAGTGCCGGTGAACTCGCGGTGGAGGATGTCCTCGGGCAAGCCCACGATCACGGGGCCGGGGCGGCCTTGTTGGGCCTGGAAAAAGGCCTCTGCTACGACACGGGAGGCGCGCTGCGGATCGTCAAGAACGAAGACCTGCTTGGCCTGGGTTCCAAACCAGGCCTTCGGGTCAAACTCCTGAAAGGACTCGCGGTCACGGTCCGAGATGGGGATGAGTCCCACGAATAGCACGAGCGGGGTGGCGTCCTGCCACGCAGTGTGGATACCCACGAAGGCATTGGCCGCGCCGGGGCCGCGAGTCACCATAGCCACACCTGGCTGGCCCGTCGCCTTGCCGTGGGCTTCCGCCATATAGGCCGCTCCGCCTTCTTGACGAGTGACGATGGCCTCGACAGGGGAATCGTAGAGACCGTCGAGGACGGGCAGGAAGCTTTCGCCGGGGACAAGGAACGCGCGGCTGACATTGTGTGCTGCGAGGGATTCGGCAATAGCGGTGCCGACGTGTGACATAGAAAACCTCCCGTAGGTTGATGTGGCGATGGTCTCATTATTCTCACTTAATTTTATGTTGTCTAATGTCTAAAAAGCTGGAAATCCATACCTGTAGTGCATTGGTAGTGGTAGAGGTAAAGTAATGGACACAGTGAAGGCTAAATATTTCCTTGCGGTTGCCGAGTCTGGCACCGTCACTGCTGCTGCGGCACGCCTCGGTATTACCCAACCGGCGTTGAGTCGGCAGCTGCGCCGTTTTGAAAAGGAACTGGGCCTCGAACTTTTCGTGCGGGCCGGGTCTGCGCTGGTGCTCAGCGATGCAGCGCACGCCCTCATCCCGACCTGCCGCCGTCTCCTCGCCGAATCCGCGCGTGCTGGGCAGGCGGTGGAGGCGCTGCGCGCGGGCACCGTCCCAGCGCTGCGCGTGGCGGCCACGCCGACGACGATCTCGACGCTTCTTGCCCCCTTTATAGAGGCCGCGGGTTCCTCGATTCCTCTGCTTTCCACCACCCCGGTTTCTCATTATGACGTCTTCGACGCACTGGAAGGATCCGCGGACGTGGTGATTGCGACCATCCCGCCGGGCGACGACGTCGCCTCCTTAGCGCTGGGCACGATTCCCGTGCGTGCCTGGATGCCGCCGACGCATCCGCTGGCATTGGAGTGTACGGGCTCGACTAGCGTGGACGTCCAACGTTTGCTGCAGGAAAAAGTGGCCTTGCCTTCGCGGCGCAGTGTCTCCCGCGGGGTGGTGGACTCCTTCGTGGGAGCGGCGGGCTACGCACTCGGCTCGCACGTGGAGTGCGATGACACAGCGACGCTGTGTGCTTTGGCGCGGGCCGGGCGCGCGGTTGCAATCATGACGGAGCTGCAGCCAGCTCGACTGGTGGGCTTTGACGTTGTTGATGGTGAACATACGCTGGGCGGGGTGCCGCTGGTAGCGGCCTGGTCACCGGGGCACTTTGCGGGGCGGGACATTGAGCAGATTGCCCGGCGGTTTCGCAGATTTGTTGAGGGATCGCTGCGGTGAGAGAGAGTGTCTGAATGCTGAGACGGTGTCCTCTAGTTGCTGGGGTACCTGTCTAGTTCAGATTCAAGGAATGAATGGTATTGACAATCTTTCACAATACTGTTAATGTGACACCCGTCACGTAATTACACACCACAGGAAAGGTGAAAGATGTCAAAGTTTAAAAAATTAGCCCTACCGCTAGCAGCGGCAATGGCTTTTGGTGCGACGCAGCCTGCTTACGCGGTAGGAGAAACTCACCCCCATGTCCTCCAGCCCCATGGACACAGTTCAGAGGAGATTGCCAACGCCGAATCAATTCAGATCGGTGACGAGGTCTTCACTCAACAGGACCGAAACGAAATCCAAGAAGATTTCAAAAACGTTCAAAAGAACGCAACTACTAACAACGGTAGCGGACCGGAAACCACCACTTACGGAATCGGCTCCTGGATCCGTAAGGGAGTTGTCTACGTACTCAAGCATCAGAAGGATCGGCTCCCTAAAAGGGTGGTTCCGTGGGCCGATAAAATCATTGCTGCTCTAGATTTCGCAGAAGCTTGGGAAGTTGGTGCAATCACTCAAGCCCTTGTGTCTCAGGGAGTGCCACCTGATGTAGCGTATGACTTTGCCTACTGGGCAGTATTCATCTTCGCTCCAATCTAAAAGAAACAGTTTCATGTTCAGTAAAATATCGGCCGCTCTAGTAGCGGCCTTTATTATCTTGCTTGCTTATATTCTGCCGCTCGCCCTGCCAGTTGCAGCAGCCCGAATACTTCCTGGCGTTGAGCTCAACTACTCACTCAGCTCGTTTTTCGAATGGTGCTTCCTTTTGGTAGCTACTGCATTCTTATTGTGGATAGCTGAGATGTTCGGAAAGTACGCTCGCGCCCAATCTTCCATATTCTCTAGAACTCGGCCCTATGCCTTGTACATAGGATTCTTGGCAGAGCTAATAATTAGTTCATTAGTCTTCCGACTGATCATTTCTTCATTACTTATCTCAGTACTATGTGCACTTTTATTAATGCTTTTGTCCGCCCTTATTGAAGAAGAAATCAAGGTCCCAACCCAAACTCCGGGAGGGGAAAGATAGCTGCAAGGTAGACCTACACTTCAGTGAATGGAGAGGTGCTTCTTCAAGTCCGGCCCTTGCGCGGCCGGACTTTGCGTCAGTCAGGCGCCCTAAGCCAGCAGCCCTTCAACAATGAGCGCCAAGGCCGCGCTGATGGCCACCACGAGCACGATGCGGTTGAGTACCTTGGCGTTGATGAAGCGGTTGAGGTAGCTGGCGGCGATGAGGCCCACGATGGCTACCGGCAGGTAGGCCGCGGCGGCGGTGAGCTGCAGGCTGGTGATTTGCCCGCTTAAGCCCAAGATGGCTAGTGAGATGGTGCATCCGATGATGAACGTGCCCGACAGGGTGCCGCGCACACGGGCGGGGTCATAGCCTTTCAGCACTAGTGCCATGGGCGGGCCACCGATGGAGGTGGATGTGCCCAGGAATCCGGAAGCAACGCCGGCCACCGTAAGGTTGGTCGTGGTGCGCTTGGGGGACCAGCCGAGGCTCGACAAGGTCATGGCGAAGATGACGGCGCAACCGATGAAAATGGACAGCCCACGGTGAGACAGGGAGGCAATCGCCCACGCACCCGCGAGTGAGCCGGGGATGCGCGCGATGGAGGAAATAGCCACGATGTCCCAGGACACCGCTGTGCGAGCCTTGAGCATCGTCGTGGTTGAGATGACAAAGGCCAGCAGGAGGATGAGAGTGGGAACCAGCTCTGGCTTAATCAGCGCCAAGATAGGGGTGGCGATGGTGCCCAGCCCAAATCCGATGGTTCCCTGGCAGATTGTGCCCACGAGGATGAGCACGCCGATGAAGATGTAGAGCCAGCTGAACATTGCTCTACTATCTCACGGCGCCGCCTAGGCGCGGACGGTGACCTTCTCGTTGTCCGCGATCTCCTTCAAACGGTCCGCCGAGCACAGGCCCGCCACAATGACGGCGGAGCCGCCCGCGGCGAGTGGTTGGAGTACTGCGCGCTCGAAGGAGACGGTGTCTGTCCAGCCTTGGGAGAGCACGCGTTCAGCGCCCCCTTCGGTGGGGAAGAGCTGCGGGAGAGGCGTGGTTTCCCCGACGAAGTGATCGCCGTAGAAACGGACGGTTGGGCCAAAATCGATGGTGCCGGTGGGGAGCTTACCGCCGGTTTCGGTTACGCCGCGTCCAAAAGGATCTTGAGTAACCAGCACGGTGTCTGCCCCGGGCACTGTGGAGCCCTGAGCACAGGCTTCGGGGGAGGTGAAAAGCACCGCGACAGATTCGACAGCCCCAACCGGAGATGCGCCATCGGTCACATCGAAGGGGATATCGGCGGCTAGCGCGCCGAGCGCGATGACCGCTGACTGCCAGGACACGGGCAAGTCAATGAGGATACGGGACTCAGCGCCGGGCTCAAGGTCGAGCTCCTCGAGCAACATGTTGGCAATCTTGGAGGTCCAGTTCTCCAGTGTTTGCGCCGAGAAGTCCATGCGGGTGCCGTCAGTTTCGTTATAAACACTGAGGCGGGGAGCGGAGGCATCGGCGGACAGGAGATGCTGTAGGAGTTCCATGTCCGCCCATCGTAGGTGGCGAGCACGAAGCCCGCCACGGGATCTTTAGTTCACGCAGCGCGGGCCATCGCCGCCGGCATCAATTTCAGGTGCCACCTCGGCTGTGCCGAAGTCATCGCCCGGGGTGCCCACCTGCTGGTCTTCGGCCACCTGGTTCGATTCCGCTTCAGCTTCTTGCTCCATGGCGGTGTCATCCTTTGGACCGGCGTAGTCGTCGGTAGCCACAACAATGAAAGTGTCTGGCTCCAGGTTCTCGTTCGCGGTAACCGGCAGGCCACCGAGCTGCTCGGCCAGAGCGAGGGCACGTTCGTCGGTGGCATCAGCAGCGACAATTTGGGACTCGGTGTAGAGGCCTGATTGCGCGTTGGCGGTGCGTTCGACTGTGTAGCCTACGTTTTTCAGCCACGTGCCGATACCGCCGGCCATGCCGTCGACGGTTCCGGCATTGAGCACGTGGAGGTTGAGGCCCTCAGCCACGGGTTTGTCGCCGTCGTCAGCAGCCTCGTCCGAGGCTTCTTCCTCAGCCTTCTTGTCGTCTTCCGCAGCTTCCTGGGACTTGGCCAGGTCGTCCATGAAGCGATGTACCTCGGCGGCGTCGATGGTGACGACGGACTCGCCATAGTCACCGACGCCGGTAATGGAAGTCACCGGGATTGTCGTAAAGGTGACATTGCCGCCGGCGAGGCCTGCCAGCTGCGTGACAAAACCCATGATGTCCCAGTCATCATCGATGACCACGGAGCGCTCCACCGCATCCGCAATCTTGTTGAGTTTGCCTGGGGACGTGAGCGTGCCGGAATCCAGCACCTTCGAGGTCAACGATGCCATATAGGCCTGCTGGCGCACGATACGGTCCAGATCACCGCGCGGGAGGTCGTAACGCTGGCGTACGAAGGACAGGCCCTCTGCGCCGTGCAAGGTCTGGCGCCCAGCCGGGAACTTGGCGCCTGACATCGGGTCGTCCACATCGTCGTTGAGGCAGACGTCGACGCCCCCGACGGCGTCGGTAAGCAGCACGAAGCCCAGAAGGCCCACCTCGGCGTAGTGATCCACGCTGACGTCCGTGAGGGTGCGCACCATGGAAATCAATCCCGTACGTCCCGCCTCCGTGCTGAGCTGCTCCATCTCCTTCTCAGTGTGTGGCGGTTTCTTGCCCTCAGCCTCAGCCTCGGCATTCTCCTGCGTCAACTCCTCCATCGCTGCGGACTTGTGCAGTGCAAAGACGGCGTTGATTTTGGTGTTGCCAAACTCGCTGTCGTGAACGTAGGTATCGCGCGGGATCGACACAGCCGTGGCGCGCGAGCCATCGTTGGGAATGCGGATGACCATGATGGTGTCCGTATTCTCCTCGCCTTCATCCACACCCGCGTGGAGATCCGCCAACTCCTGTTCTGACAGAGGATTTCCCTTGGCATCAGTGCGGGAGTCCTTGCCCACGAGCAGGATGTCCACTGCGCCGTCGATGCCTTGATCCTTAAACCCCCCGTCGTTGCCCAAGGACAAATTCGAGGCGGAGGAGATGTCATTGCCCAGTTTGCCCACGGTGAAGTAACCCACACCGGAGAGCACGAGGACCACGGCGGAGAGGAAGGCCACGATGGCCTTGAGCGGCGTGGACCCACGCTGGGTTGCGGGTGCGGACTGCGACGGCGCGGCCTGGATGTGGCGGGCGGCGCGCGGGGAGTTCGGGGAAGTCACGGCAACAGTTTAAGTGAGCAAGCGGTCAAAACGTGAAGCAGTGTCGCGAGCGCGTGCGCGCGTCGTCGTTGGGTACGCTCGATGCCATCGTGAAAGATTTACGCAAACCCCTGGCTGTGGTCACGGTGACATTCTCCCCGGGCCGCTACCTCAGTGACTTTTTGGACTCGCTGTGCTTGGCGACGTCCCACCCAACCCTCACCGTTCTTGCCGATAACGGCTCGACCGACGGCGTGCCGGAGGCCGCCGCGCGGGATCATGCGCATGTGGAGTTCCTCGACACCGGAGGAAATAGCGGTTATGGCGCTGGGATGAACGCCGGTGCCCGGTTTGCCCGCACGCGCGGAGTGGATGAGGAGTTTTTCCTTATTGCGAACCCTGACGTGACTTTTAGTGAGGGCTCCCTCGACGAGCTCATAGCGTGTGCGCGTCGCCACCCAGAGGCTGCGGCCGTGGGCCCGCGCATCGTCGAACCGGACGGAACGAATTATCCCTCCGCCCGCGCGGTGCCCACGCTCTTCACGGGCATCGGTCACGCTCTCTTCGGAACCGTGTGGCCCTCTAACCCATGGTCGAAGGCCTACCGCGATGACGCTGACATGGACAATGAACGGCCCGCCGGCTGGCTATCTGGTTCATGCTTACTCGTACGCTGGGAGGCATTCGACGCAATCGGCGGCTTTGATGAGCGCTACTTCATGTATATGGAGGATGTGGATTTGGGTGACCGCTTCACTCGCGCCGGTTGGAACAACATCTTTTGCCCCTCGGCGGTGATTACTCACGCTAAAGGGCATTCGACGAAGGCTCACCGCGGCGCGATGCTGCGCGCGCACCATGATTCCGCCTACCGTTTTCAGGCGGATCGATACCCGCAGTGGTTCGAGGCGCCTCTACGCGCAGTGCTGTGGCTGGGATTGCGGGTACGCGGGCTGGCTTTGAGCGCGTGCCGCGACAACTCCTAGGGCACGCGCCCTATACACTAACGGTGACTTATCTGTGAGAGTTTAAGGATCGATATGACTGAATCAGCGCCCCAGTGGGGATCGACGGCGGATGCTGTCATTCTGGTGGGAGGCCGCGGTACTCGCCTGCGCCCGCTGACGATTGGTACGCCGAAGCCGATGCTGCCGACGGCCAACTACCCCTTCCTTCAGCACCTGTTGGCCCGCATCAAGGAAGCGGGGATTGAGCATGTGGTGCTCTCCACGTCCTTTAAGGCGGAGGTCTTTGAAGAGTACTTCGGTGACGGCTCCGAGCTGGGCCTAGAGATCGAGTACGTGGTGGAGGAGACCGCACTGGGTACCGGCGGCGGTATCCGCAATGTCTACGACAAGCTGCGCCACGACACGGTCATGGTGTTCAACGGTGATGTGCTCTCCGGCATGGACCTCAATGGCATTCTCGATACGCACCATTCCAAGGGTGCAGATGTGACGATGCACCTGCTGAACGTGGCCGATCCTCGTGCATTTGGCTGTGTGCCCACGGATGCTGAAGGGCGCGTGACGGCTTTCTTGGAGAAGACCGAGGACCCGCCGACAAACCAGATCAACGCCGGCTGCTACGTGTTTAAGCGTGAAGTCATTGAGACCATTCCGGCGAATCGTGTGGTGTCCGTCGAACGCGAGACTTTCCCGCAGCTTCTCGAGTCTGGCCGCCTTGTGGTGGGGCATGTGGACAACTCCTACTGGCGCGACATGGGCCGCCCAGATGACTTCGTACGCGGTTCTTCTGACTTGGTACGCGGCATCGCGCACTCGCCGCTGTTGGCTGGGCGCACCGGTGAATCCGTGGTGGATGAGTCTGCGGGTATTGCCGGTGGCGTGCTGTTGCTCTCCGGTACGGCCGTGGGCCGCGGCTCGGTGATTGGTGCGGGCTCACGCCTTGACGGCACAGTTGTTTTTGATGGCGTGACTATTGAGCCGGGTGCCATCATCAGCAACTCCATTATCGCGTCGGGGGCGCACATCGGAGCCAATGCGCACATCGATAACTGCGTTATTGGTGAGGGCGCAACGATTGGTGCACGCTGCGAGCTGCAGGGAGGCATGCGTGTCTTCCCGGGCGTGAACCTGCCGGATGCGGGCGTGCGGTTTAGCTCTGACGCTTAACACAGCCCGAGGCGCTGGGAGAGTTTCTCCCAGCGCCTCTTTTTTCTGGCACCACCGCCGTCTGCTCGAGGAGTGACGGAAGGTTTTCGTGGTGCCGGTGAGATCCACGAGAATTGCGCGCATGGGTGGCGACACGCCGTGGAAACCTTGGAATTGTTCACAGGACAAGAGGGTGCCACTATATGTAGTACCCCCGATGTTCACCCCCGCCGTCAGGGTGCTGTGGCTGGTGTGAAAGTTGAGGATCGCGTGCTGCACTTTTATCGAAATTGCGAAAAAATCACTCGTGACAGGTTGACGATATTTAGTGATCCGGTGTGAAATGACATCAGTGTAATCAACGGCACGGCGGGCGCGGCACCGAAAGAAAGTTTCGGTGTAGGGTCGGTGCCAACGACGTGAGAGAGAAACGACCTCGGAGAAAGGAAGCGGCGTGGACGATACAACGAATAACAGCGCTATTCTCCGTGGCGGTGCTGCTGCAGAGATGTCGCTCGATGAACTCTTTGGTGCCGTCGAGCAGGAGTGGCAAGACCAGGCGCTGTGCGCCCAGACGGATCCGGAAGCCTTCTTCCCGGAAAAGGGAGGCTCGACGCGTGAGGCCAAGCGCATCTGCCAGGCCTGCGCTGTGCGTGATGAATGCCTTGAATATGCACTGGAGCACGATGAGCGCTTTGGAATTTGGGGCGGATTGTCAGACCGCGAGCGCCGCCGATTAAAACGCGAAGTCGGCTAGCGCAGCGGATCTGGTAGTGCAGCATCTTCACCTCCCTCGGCACCTTTGCTTCATGCAGAGTGTCGGGGGAGGTTTGTGTTTTACCAGCTGAAGCGCGGATCGATATCCTCCGGGTCTACATTGAGGTAGTTGGCTACAAGGGCGGTGAGGACGGTAGCGAGTAGCTCCTCGCGCTCCTGAGCTGAGCGCACGCGTTCTTCCACGGGCATACGGAAAATGACGAGGCGGGCACGCGTAGGCTGCCCCGCTGAATCAACGCCAGCCGGCACAATGCGTCCCAAGGGGATGGGGCCATCCGCGATGATCTCATCTGGCATCACCGTCATATCGACAGACAGGCGCATGCGAGGCACAGTGTCGACGGCGAGATCTAGGCCCGCGAGCTGTTCGGCGAAGGCGTTCTGAATGGGGGCATAGGCTTCAAGCACCGCCATGTCGAAGCGCTCGGCGCTGCTGCGATAGCGCGGTGTTGCATGCGGCAGCAGTGGCCCACGGGCGCCGCGGCCGTGGCGGTGGCGGGCCGGGCGAATGTGGGGGCGAGGCGTGGTCATGCGGCTTAGTTTAAGGCGCACTGGCATCCCTTCGTCATGGGCGCGCCGCGTGGGACTATCTAAATCTCAAGTTTGGGTTTAGACTTGGGCCCGTGAATAGCTCCCGCCGTTGCTCCCGCCCCGGCTGCGGCCGCCCCGCCGTGGCGACGTTGACCTATGCCTACGCTCAGCAGACTGCCGTCGTGGGCCCGCTTTCTGAGGACACCGATCCCCATGCCTGGGACCTGTGTGAGAAGCACAGTGAGCGCATTACGGCACCACAAGGGTGGGAGATGGTGCGCGTCGACCGCATTGAGCTCGACGAGGATGATGATCTCACCGCACTGGCTGAGGCCGTGCGTGAGGCCGGCCGTGTGACCACCGGGCTTGTCGACGATTCCACGACCGGCTCTGGCGCAGATCCCATTGATTACTCCGCCAACTTTGATGGTGCAGACCCGCGTAACTCCAACCATCCAGTCTTCCGCACTCGCCGTGTTCATGACGCTCGTCAGCGCCGCCGCGCACACCTCACGGTAGTGCCGGACGCCGACTAACCGGACTGCACAGGGGGCACGGGTATGCTTGTGGGCTATGCGAACTCGTGAACAGCTCAATGCAGTGATTAAAGCCTATGACGTCCGCGGCGTTGTGGGCGAGGATATCGACGAAACTTTCGTGCGCGATACTGGCGCGGCCTATGCTGCGATTCTCCGCGGTGAAGGTGAGAGTACCGTAGCGGTGGGCCATGACATGCGCCCATCCTCCCCACAGCTGGCTGCTGCCTTCGCTGAGGGTGCCGCCGGCCAAGGCGTCAACGTCATCATGCTGGGACTGACCTCCACCGATGAGCTCTACTTTGCAGCTGGTGACCTGAACTGTGCGGGGGCAATGTTTACCGCCTCGCACAACCCGGCTAAATACAACGGCATCAAGCTGTGCCGCGCGGGAGCGGTGCCGGTGGGCCAGGAGACTGGTTTGGAGCAGATCAAGGACATGCTGATTGAGGGCACCCCTGCCTTCGATGGCGAGCCTGGCTCCATTGCCAAGCGTGAAGTGCTGGGTGACTATGCAGCTTTCCTCCGCGGTCTGGTCCCGTTGGAAAACTCGCGCCCACTCGTCGTGGCTGTCGACGCCGCTAACGGCATGGGCGGCCACACCGTCCCGGCAGTGTTCGAGGGCCTGCCTTTTGACGTTCGGGATCTCTACTTTGAACTGGACGGAACCTTCCCCAACCATGAGGCTAATCCGCTGGATCCGAAGAACTTGGTAGATCTGCAGAAGTTCACTGTCGAGCAAAAGGCGGATATCGGCCTTGCCTTCGACGGTGACGCGGACCGATGCTTTGTCGTGGATGAGAAGGGTCAGCCGGTTTCGCCGTCTGCAATCTGTGCGTTGGTGGCTGAGCGCTACCTAGATAAGTTCCCCGGCGCCACGGTCATCCACAATCTCATTACGTCGAAGACGGTTCCGGAACTCATCGCAGAGAAGGGTGGCACAGCGGTGCGCACTCGCGTGGGGCACTCCTTCATTAAGGCACAGATGGCTGAGCACCAGGCGGTCTTTGGTGGTGAGCACTCGGCTCATTACTACTTCCAGGAATTCTGGAATGCGGATTCCGGCATGCTTGCGGCTATGCACGTGCTGGCAGCGCTGGGTGAGCAGGATAAGCCGCTGAGCGAGCTCATGGCGCAGTACTCGCGCTACGAGGCCTCCGGTGAGATCAACTCGACCGTGGATGACCAGAAGGCAACGACACAGCGCGTGCTCGATGAGCTGGCGGACAAGATTGAGTCCGTCGACGAGCTCGATGGCGTCACTGTTGAACTTAAGGGCACGGACGCCTGGTTCAATGTGCGTGCTTCCAATACCGAGCCGCTGCTGCGGCTCAACGTTGAAGCCAAGACCGAGGACGAGGTTCAGGCCATCGTCGACGAGGTACTGGGCATTATCCGCGCCTAGCGCGAGGGCATGAGCCTTCACGCGCAGTCCTTGAGACAAGAACTGCCCTAACTGACGAGCTTCTCCGCGTCAATTGTGGCGGAGGCGAGAGTTTCGTCAGATAGGGCAGTTTTAGTTCGGGTACGGCCGTAGCGTTGGCGGAGAGGGGGCTGGCGAAGGAGGCTGGGCTGTGGGCCCATCCTTGAGACAGCAGCCTAGTCGCCGCGCGAGTTGAGAACCATCTCTTCCCACTCGACAAACTTCTTGCGCTCGCGGCCCTCGGCCTCACCCAAAGCGCGCTCGGCGGCGTCGAGCTTCTTCCAGCCTTCCCAGGTCAGGTGTTCGAGTCCCTTGGACTCGAAGAGGTCGACGATGTCCTCGTCACGGGAGTGGGAGAGGTTGCCCGCTTCGGCGTCATCAAGCAGCATGCCGATGGTCTCCGTCGCATCGGACTTGGTGTTACCGATAAGCCCCACCGGACCGCGCTTGATCCAGCCGGTGGTGTAAAGGCCTGGCACGATGCTGCCGTCGAGGTCAATGACGTGGCCGCCGTCGTTGTTAATGACGTTCTTCTGCGCATTGAAAGGCACGCCGTCGATGGCATCGGAGCGGTAGCCCACCGCCAGGTAGACGGCCTGTGCCGGCCACTCGGTGAACTTGCCGGTGCCGGACACGGAACCGTCGCCGTTGAGCGCGGTACGTTCGGTCTTCACGGCCGTGACCTTGCCGTTCTCCCCGATGAACTCCACCGGTTGCTCAAAGAGGTGGATCTGCAGGGTGTGCGGCGCATCCTTGGGCTCACGGATGGCGTAGCCCTCGAGGGTCTGGCACACGAGGTCGCAGGACTTTGCTTCCTCGCGGGCCTTGAGGGAGGCCTCGTCGTAGTCGATGTCCTCTGGGTCCACGACCACGTTGATGGTGGGGGAGTGGTCGAGTTCTTTGAGCTCCAGCGGGGTGAACTTGGCCTGGGCCGGGCCGCGACGGCCGAAGACGCGCACGGTGGTGGCCTGGTTCTTGGCCAGAGACTCGTAGACGTTATCCGAAATCTCGGTGGATTCCTTGAGCTCGTCACCGGTCTTGGCCAGGATTCGGGCGACGTCAAGGCCCACGTTGCCCACACCAATGACGGCAACTTCTTTGGCGGAGAGATCCCAGGAACGCTCAAAGCGAGGGTTGCCGTCGTAGAAGCCAACGAACTCACCGGCGCCGTGTACGCCTTCAAGATCAGAGCCAGGGATGGACATGCCAAGGTCGCCGACGGCGCCGGTGGCGAAGACGATGGCGTCGTAGTACTCCTCCAGCTCAGCCACGGTGACATCGCGGCCGACGGTGATGTTGGACAGCAGTCGAATCTGTTCGCTATCGAGCACACGGTGCAGAGAATTGACGATTCCCTTAATGCGCGGGTGGTCCGGGGCCACGCCGTAGCGGATGAGGCCGAATGGTGCTGGCATCTGCTCGATGAGATCGATCTGAACGTTGCCGCCGGTCTTCTTAATCAAGATATCGGAGGCGTAAATGCCGGCCGGGCCGGCACCAATGACGGCTACTTTCAGGGGCTGCTGGGTCATGGATGGCCTTTCGGAGTGTTGTGCTAACTAACGAAAGCTTAGGTCTTAAACAAGCGTGGGGTTTATTGAACCGGCTTGTCTGCTCAAGGGCAACTGTGCCTAATTACATTCGGAGAACATTGTGGCATAGACGCAGCGTGCTTTGCATATTGCCGCGAAAATAAAAAAGACTGCTTTGTCTATTCTGCCTAGACCGGTAGGTTTTCACTATCCGACGAAAGGCAGCAGACTATGACCACCGCCACAAAGCGACCGGCCCGCGCGAAGAAGCCCGAAGGACAGTGGAAGATTGATGGCACCTCTCCACTCAACGGGGATGAAGAGGTTAAGCAGGCCGATGAGGCGCTCGCTGTACGTCAGCGCGTCATTGACATCTACTCCAAGGAAGGATTTTCCTCGATTCCCGCGGAGGATCTCGCTCCGCGTTTTAAGTGGCTCGGTCTTTACACCCAGCGCAACCAGAATCTTGGCGGTGAGATGACCTCGAAGCTCTCCAACGCAGAGTTGCAGGATGAGTACTTCATGATGCGCGTGCGTTTTGACGGTGGCGTAGCGGATCCCGCCAAGCTGCGTGCGGTGGGTGAGATCTCTCGAGATTATGCGCGCTCCACCGCGGATTTCACCGACCGCCAGAATATTCAGCTGCACTGGATTCAGATCGAGAATGTCCCCACCATCTGGGAGAAGCTACGCTCCGTTGGGCTGGATACTCTGTTGGGCTGTGGTGACGTGCCCCGCGTTATTCTGGGTTCCCCCGTGGCGGGCGTGGCCGTTGACGAGATTATCGATGCCACCCCGGCTATCGAGGAGATTAAGAACAATTACCTTCCGCGCGAAGAGTTCCACAACCTGCCGCGCAAGTTCAAGACCGCTATTTCCGGTAATGCTCGTCAAGACGTGACCCACGAGATTCAGGACATTGCTTTCGTCGGTACCAATCATCCTGAGCACGGCCCTGGCTTCGATTGCTTCGTGGGAGGTGGCCTGTCCACCAACCCAATGCTGTCGCAGTCCCTGGGCGCGTGGATTCCGCTCGAGCGCGTCCCCGAGGTCTGGGCCGGTGTGGCCCGCATCTTCCGTGATTATGGTTTCCGCCGCAACCGTAACCGTGCGCGTCTGAAGTTCCTCGTGGCGCAGTGGGGAATTGAGAAGTTCCGTAAGGTTCTGGAGGACGAGTACTTGGATGAGCCGCTTCTCGACGGCCACCCCCTCCCCGTTGCACCCGGCAACCGCGATCACGTGGGCGTGCATCGCCAGAAGGATGGCAAGTTCTACGTCGGCGTGAAACCAACCGTGGGCCACGCCACCGGCGAACAGCTCATTGCCATCGCAGATGTGGCCGAAAAGTTCGGCATTACCCGCATTCGCACCACTCCGATGAAGGAACTGCTCTTCCTTGATGTGGAGGAAAAAGACATCCCGGAGCTGTCCCGCGCACTCGATGACACCGGGTTGTACTCGCAGCCCTCAGAGTTCCGCCGCGGTGTCATTTCTTGCACCGGCCTGGAGTTCTGCAAGTTGGCGCACGTGACCACCAAGGCCCGCGCTATCGAGCTTGTTGACATTCTCGAAGACACCCTGGGTGATCTGGATGTGCCAATCTCCATTGCCCTCAACGGCTGCCCGAACGCCTGCGCCCGTTCGCAGGTCTCTGACATCGGCCTCAAGGGCCAGATCGTCACCGATGCCGACGGCAACCGAGTCGAAGGTTTCCAGGTGCATCTCGGTGGCGCGCTGGGGCTGTCCCCGGACTGGGGCCGCAAGCTGCGTGGACACAAGGTCATTGCTGATGAAGTTCCGGAGTATGTCATCCGGCTGGTGAGTAAGTACAAGGAGCAGCGCGAAGACGGCGAAGAGTTCCGCCACTGGGTCTTGCGCGCCGAGGAGGAGGATCTGCAGTGAACTTCCGCCGCCAGCCCAACCCTAACCGCAATCATCCGGCCCATTGCCCCTACTGCGCCGGCACGGATCTCTTCCCGGATGAGGAAGATGACTTTGCCTGGAAGTGCCAGGAGTGCTTGCGCATCTTCTCGCTGCGATTCCACGGTCAGGATGATGCCCCGGTAGCCCCTGCACCGGCGCTCTCTGCGAACGAGGCGCTCAAGCGCTCCTTGGCTCGCCGCGGCCACTCCACCGCGCCCAAGGACTAGAGACTGAAGAAGGAGGGCCGCCATGACCGCATTGATTACCCTGTCGCACGGCTCGCGCCACCCTGAGGCCGCGTCAAGCGTGGAGGCCTTGACCCGCGCTGCGGGGGTGCTCAGCGGCGTGCCTGCTGTGGCAGCGCATCTGGAGTTCAACACTCCAACTCTGGAGGCCGCAGCGCAGGGATTGGCTGCGCGCGGTGAGCGCGAGGCAGTCGTCGTGCCATTGCTGTTCACCGAGGGCTATCACCAGCGCGTGGACGTTCCCGCCGCGCTCGACAGCGCCTCCGCGTCGACCGGGCTCATCCTTCACCGAGCACGGGGGCTCGGTACCGGTGAGGACATGGCCCAACTGCTGGCTACGCGAGTTCCCGAGGAAGCCAGCAAGGTCATGGTGTATTCCGTGGGTTCTTCTGATGCGAGTGCCAATGCCGCGGTGGCCCGACTTGCGTGCCGCGTGGGTGAGATTGTTGGGTGTGAATGCTCTGCTGCCTATGCCACGGGCCCTAAGGCCGTCGCCGAACAGAACCTTTCACCGCGCGAGCATGGGGAGGTTGTCGTACCCTTATTTGTTAGCCTTGGACTCTTGCTTGACCGCCTTGATGGTGGCTTGACCACGGCTTCGCAACGTCAGGTGCTCCCGCCGCTTGGGACAGCCCTTGCGGAGATTGTCTCCCAGCGCTATCAGGAGGTGGCCCATGCGTAGTCTCATACTTATCGCTCTCGCGGGGGCTGCGGCGCAGCTTGTCGACGGCGGCATTGGCATGGGCTTCGGTGTCACCTCCACCACCATGCTGCTGCTCGCGGGCTTGGGTCCGGCCACGGCCTCCGCCGTGGTGCATACCTCCGAGCTGGGCACGACGCTCGTCTCTGGAATCAGTCACTGGCGCTTTGGCAATGTGCATTGGCCAACAGTGCTCAAGCTGGGCGTTCCCGGAGGAATCTCAGCCTTCCTGGGTGCGACATTACTGTCGAATCTGTCGCTCGAAGCGGTAGCTCCCGTCACCTCGGCCATCCTCGTCATCATGGGCATCAATCTGGTGTGGCGTTTTTCTCAGCCGCGTCGGAAGAAGCCCCCGACAGCCCGCTCGCATTCCACGCCTTTCCTCGCCGGTCTTGGCGTGGTTGGCGGCTTCGTCGATGCCTCCGGTGGCGGTGGTTGGGGCCCACTCTCCACCTCGACGCTCATGGCGGTAGGCCGCGAGCAGCCCCGCCGCATCGTCGGCACGGTCAACACCGCTGAGTTTCTTGTTACTTTCGGTGCGACCGCAGGGTTCATTATCGGCCTCTGGGAACAAATCGTGGCCAATGCTGCGGCCGTTGTGGCACTGCTGATCGGCGGCACCATCACCGCGCCAATCGCGGCGTGGCTCATCTCGCGCGTGAACCCCATAGTGCTGGGCGGGCTTGTGGGCACTGCCATCGTCACGCTCAACGTTCCGAGAGCTCTGGGCTGGGCGCTGCCGCATCCGGCCATCCTTGGTCTTCAAATCGCGGCGCTCGTCGTGGGCGTGGGCCTCTCCGTGTGGGCGAGCAGGCGCCGCACCCGCCGTGAGCGTGAGGGGAATCAGGACGGCCGTCACGCACCGGCGCGCGGCGGTAGCCGAGTTGTGGTTTCTTCAGAGCCAGAAGCTGCCGAATCAACGGCACCGGTGGGTGTCAACGCAGACTAAAGCCCAGCAACCTCGCCAATGACGATGACGGCCGGCGGGGCCACCGCATTCTCCTCCATTGTGGTTCCAAGAGCGGAGAGCTCGCAGCTAAAAACGCGCTCCTCAGCGAGGGAGCCTTCTTGGATGATGCGCACGGGGGTGTGGGGCGGGAGGGAGGCGTCGATAAGCGCTGCGGCAATGGCTGCGGCATTCTTCACCCCCATGATGACGGACAGGGTTGCTCCCGACTGTGCCAAGGCGGCCCAATCCACCAGTGACTTCGGATGGCCCGGCGGGAGGTGGCCGGAAACCACGGTGAGAGCATGGACCATGCCGCGATGCGTGACCGGGGTCCCGGCCAACGCCGGGACGGCCACGGCCGAGGTGACGCCGGGGATAACCTCCACGGGAATACCCGCGTCCGTGAGTGCTGTGAGCTCCTCAAAGCCGCGTCCGAAGACATACGGATCCCCGCCCTTGAGGCGCACCACGCGGCGGCCTGCTCGAGCCTGTTCAATGAGGATCTCGTTGATGCGCTCCTGAGCCACCTGCTTGCGGTAGGGGATCTTGGAGACGTCGATAAGCTCCTTGGCGTCAATGTCACACAACCGATCCAGCTGTGCGGTAGGGCCGAGATGATCCGCCACAATAACGTCTGCGGCCTGCAGAGCCTGCATACCGCGCACGGTGATGAGGTCCCACGCGCCCGGGCCGCCGCCGACAAGGACTACCGGATGAATGCTCATGGCCACTCATCCTAGCTATGCTCGGGCTCATGACTTCCTATGACCCCGAAACCGTGCGCTTCTTCGACGTTGCCCACGAAGGAGCCCAAGCCCGCGTCGTGGCCTCCGCAGTGCCCGACCTCGCTCGAGTCCTGGGCGGAATGCGCCCGCGGTCCCTCGTCATCCTTGCCGCAGACCAGATTTCGCGCGCCGCCGCGCACGTAGCCGTGGGCCTAGCCGAGCCAGCGGATGTGCCCATCATGGTCAGTGAGTCTTTGCCGCGTTTTACAGGCGCACTGGATGTTGTCGTTGTAGCAGGGGAGAGCCTGTGGGCAGAGCGCGCGCTCCATGATGCAGCGCGGCGCGGCGCAACCACCGTGCTTGTCGACGTCCTAGAGGACCCACCTGAAGACACCATCGTGATCGATGCTCTGCCCACAACGGAAGGAGTCTCCCCAGTACGAGCTATCACCGCGCTCCACGCGGTGCAGGCAGTACTGAGCGAAGACCCAGAGCTGGTGGCACGCCGTCTCGACGACGTTGCAGACGCAATCGACCGCGAGATTGACGCGCTGTCCCCGCACCGCGATGCCACCACCAACCCTGGGCGAGCCCTGCGTGAGTTCGCGGAGGGCGGGCGCGTCGTTCACAGCAGCGGGGTGGACCCCTATGGTTTCTCGGACGAACGCACCCGCGTGGACCTCGGCGCGCTCGTTGCCCGCATGGCAGGCGCACTCTGGTCAGTTCATGGCCTCGGCGGCACCGTCGTGGATGCGGAAGGTGTGGGGCCACTTCTTAAGGACGCGCCGACAGATATCTTCTACGACCCGTTTGAGGACGAGGAGCCTTTGGTACCCTTGAAAATTGTTTTATGGGGCCAGGAAGAGGCGAACCTGCCCCATTCCTTCGCTGCAGCGAGCGCCGACCCCGACTGTGGAGATGTGGCTCGCGCGCTGCAGTTGATTACGCGGAGTTATGCCGCGACCGCCTATGACGTGAAATAGAGGATGTCAATGAAGCTGCTTGAGAGCGCTGCCCGCAATTACTCCTGGGGTTCGCGCACGCTGATACCGAACCTATTAGGCGAACCAGAGACTCAGAGCCCTGTTGCTGAGCTGTGGTTCGGCGCACACCCCGCGGATCCCTCAACGATTGATGGCGAACGGCTCGACGGCATTATCGCTGCCGACCCAGAAAGCCACGTAGGCCCGCGAGTGACGGCTGACTACGGCGAGAAGCTCCCCTTCCTCCTGAAGATCCTCGCCGCAGCGGAACCGCTGTCACTGCAGGCACACCCGTCCAAGGTCCAGGCCGAAGAAGGCTTTGCCCGAGAGAACGAGGCCGGAATTGACCTGACCGCCTCCAACCGCAACTACAAGGATGACAACCACAAGCCAGAGCTCATCGTGGCGCTCACGGAGTTCTACGCCATGGCGGGCTTTCGTCCACTGGAACAGACTCGTCGCCTCTTTGCGGCGCTGGACTGCCCAGAGCTCGACCACTACGTGAGCATGCTGGCGGACGATCCCGCGGCCGAAAGTGATAACCTCCGCGCCCTGTTCACAACGTGGATCACCATTCCCGGTGCCAAGCGCAAGGAACTTATTAACGCCGTGGTCGCTGCCGGTGAGCGCCTTCGTGAGCACGCTGCTGGCGACGAGTGGATGCGCACGGTCATGGACACCGTGGCTCAGCTCAACGAGCAGTACCCGGGTGATATCGGCGTTCTGGGCGCACTGTTGCTCAATCACTTGGTACTGCAGCCAGGTGAAGCGATCTACCTCAATGCCGGTGAGCTGCACGCCTACGTCTCCGGCTTGGGCGTAGAAATTATGGCTAACTCCGACAATGTGCTCCGAGGCGGCCTCACCCCGAAGTTCGTGGATGTTCCGGAATTGGTGAAGGTCCTGACTTATTCCGCCGCGGAGGACCCGCGCGTGGCGCAGGTAGACAAGTCGGGCCAAGACAACGTTCACGGCGCCCAGGCGTGGTCATACCCGGTACCAATTGAGGAATTTGCCCTCGACCGCGTAGAGCTTTCCGGTGAGGACTCCGTGGACGTGGATTTCGACGGCCCCGTTATTGTGCTGTGCACATCCGGTGTGGCAGCTCTCAGCAACGAGCAGGGCGACAGCATTGAGCTGACCGCCGGTCATGCTGCGTGGCTTCCGGCACATGACCCTGCCGCCACAATCCGCGCTGTGGAAGGTAAGAGCGCGCAGGTGTTCGTCGCGCGAGTGTAGGCCGATGACATGACCACCCAAGCTCGTGGAGCTTGGGTGGTCATGTTTATGTGCTGGGTGCTTTAGGGAGCGTCAGCGGTGCTGCCAGACAGCTCGGCTGGAGAGGAGGGCATCTCTGGGATTTCCGCAGAGTCTTCCTCGACAGGAGTCGTACCCTCCGGGGAGTCCTCGGGCGTTGTGTCACGTGGGCTGGGGGATGGGCCAAGAGAGGCAGTCTGGACGGATGGCTCCTCGGCGGCGGGCCTGTCGTCGGTAGGAGCTGCCGGAGTCGGGGCCTCGTTGGTGTGAGAAGCTTCCTGCTCGAGGGCGTTGGCGAGCTGAGCCAGCTCCTCGGATTCCCTTCGAGCTGCCTCTTCTTGTGCCTTCTTCTCCGCGTCAGTTGGTTCGTTAAACCCTGCACCGTCGCGTGGCTCTTCCCTGGGCTTTGGTGCTTCTGGAGTCCATCCTGCAGGTTGTGGGGTTGGGTTGTCGCGGTGTGGGGCATCCGCATCGCTCGGCGCCTGAGTGTGCTCTGGCACGTGGGACGGCTGCGGAGCAGGGGAGGCCTGCGGCCCGCTATCACGTGAGTCGGAGTCATCCTGGTGATTCTCGTGCGCGTCCTGCTGGGAGGCGGTGTGCGGCGCTGGCTGGGCTGTGGGCTCCGAACCCGGGGTGACCTTCTGGGGGGACTCTGGGGAAGGAGCGGCAGACGAGGGTGCTGTGGATTGATCTGCGGGCAGCGGGGTTAGCGGGTGGTTGCCTTCAGTTTGCTGATCCTGCGGTTGCTGATTGTTCAGTGCGGACACGTTGTCAGGGCGGTAAACCGCCGTCGGGCGGGCCGGCTCCGTGCGGTTGAAAACTGCATTGGGTGCCAAGTACGGGTCATCCGCGGGAGCGGCAATCTGCGCCTGCGAAGACTTTGGTTGTGGGGCAGAGGCAGTGGTCGTGTAGGAATGCTCCGCGGACGAGGATGTCGTCGTAGTGACGGAGGCGCTGGTCCCAGCGGTCGCCGCCGAGGGCTCCGTTAAAACAGACTCCGGAGCGCTCATCTGCCAGACCGCAATGCCAATGGCCACCGCGCACAGGAGACCCGCCGCCACAAAAGCGAGGACGCGGCGTGGGGTGCTGGTCATGCTGGGGTCTCCTTTCCGCGCAGAAGGTCACAAGTCGGTAACAACGATAGCATGAAAACCCGCGCAGCTGGTGGTTCCCCTTTCGGCGCTCACATGTGCACAGGATTTTGCCAGGAAAAGGTCGTTTGGCATCGTCCACACGGCCCAGTGTCGTGGCCCTAGACACGGTACGGTGAAGACTAGCGTGACACGGTCTAAAGAATGGTAAAACGTGGGTAAGAGACCTCCCTCGAGGCGAGGAGTGCTGTCGCCCACCACCCCCACAGTTACAGATTTCAGCATCAAGCACCAAGTATGAACAAGCACTAGGTATTAAGGAGAAAACCAATGAGCTCATGGGACGAAGACATCTTCACTGACGAGGCTAACGTCGACTTCCTCGACGAACTGTCGGACCTCGAAGACGACGATATCGTGGCTGCGGTGGATGATGCCTGTGCGCTTGCGGTCTCTGGGGAGGACCAGACCGACGAGGAACAACGCAACGCTCTGGCGGCTGCCACCATCGCTGCAATTTGGGCTGGCGCCCCGTTTAGTGCTGGTGACGTGGTGGAGGACTATCCCTTCATCCGCGAGCTTGCGGGATCCGGTAGCGAGAACCTCAATGAGCATGCTGTGGAGTTGCTTGAAAGCGTAGAAGAGGACTACGACCTCGAGGCTTTCATCGAGGCGCTGTCGTAGTTTTAGAGGTTTTCTACCAGTATGCTGATCAGTATTGAAGGTATCGACGGCGCCGGCAAGAACACCGTTACCCAGCGTCTGTGCGAAGAGCTTGACTGCGCGGTTGAGGTCCTGAGTTTCCCGCGCTATGAGGATTCCATCCATGCACAGCTCGCGCAGCAGGCGCTGTACGGCAATATGGGAGACCTCACCGATTCTGCCTATGGCATGGCCACGCTTTTTGCCTTGGATCGATTGGGGGCGAAGGAGCAGCTGATTGCCGCAGCTGAGGACACCTCGTCCCTTCTCATTCTTGATCGTTATGTGGCCTCCAATGCGGCATATTCGGCTGCCCGAGTGGGTGAGGAGGCCGTCGTTCAGTGGATTTATGACCTAGAGTTTGAACGTTTCGGCCTGCCTGTCCCTCAGCTGCAGATTTTCCTCGATACGGACGTGGCAGTGGCCGGTCAGCGCGCGGTCACCCGGGCGGCGGAGGACGGAACCCGGTCCCGTGACCGCTATGAGCGCGATGCTGGGCTTCAAGCCCGTACGGCCGCTGCCTACCGGCGATTGGCAGATCAGAAGTGGGCAGGGCGGTGGATCGCCACCGCGGATGCCGATATGATTATTCAATCTGTCAAGGACCTTGTAGGAGAACAGTAACGTGGCACCGAAAATCTTGGTCGTGGATGATGACCCGGCAATTGCCGAAATGCTTACCATCGTGCTCGAAGCCGAAGGCTTGGAGCCTATCGCTGTCAATGACGGCAATGAGGCCATTCCTGCCTTCCACGCACACGACCCTGATCTGATCTTGCTGGACCTCATGCTGCCGGGCATGAACGGTGTGGATATCTGCCGCGCCATCCGCACGGAATCTTCGGTACCCATCGTGATGCTCACAGCGAAGACGGACACCGTTGATGTTGTCCTGGGCCTCGAATCAGGTGCCGATGATTACATCACTAAGCCTTTCAAGCCCAAGGAGCTTATTGCTCGCATCCGTGCGCGTCTTCGCCGCACAGATTCTTCATCCGGCGAAATGATTGAGGTGGGGGACTTGCTTATCGATGTCCCCGAGCACACCGTCACTCGGAAGGGCGGTGAGGAGATTTCCCTGACGCCGCTGGAATTTGACCTCCTGTTGGAGATGGCTCGCAAGCCCGGACAGGTGCATACCCGTGAGGCACTGTTGGAGTCCGTGTGGGGCTATCGCCATGCTTCTGATACCCGCCTAGTGAATGTGCACGTGCAGCGTCTGCGCGCCAAGATCGAGCACGATCCGGAAGATCCACGCATCGTTCTCACTGTGCGCGGCGTGGGATACAAGACCGGAAAAATCGGCGAGTAAAGGACAGCCGTTATTTTTGTTGGGTTGAGACGCGTCAAGGACGGCGTCGTCGAGCGCTGGCGCACATCCCTGCAGACCCGCGTTATCGGCATGATTCTCGTGGCCTCCGCAGTGGTCATGCTGTTCTTGGCGTATGCGCTGGTCTCCGTGCTGACACAGCAGCTGGTGAGCCAGAAGGAAGACACTGCGCTGCAGGAGCTTGAGCGTGCCCGCGTGGCCGTTGAACAGCAGATTGATGCGACTGGTACGGCGAACTCAACGCAGGTTCGCATCAACTCGGCGCGTGCGGCACTGGGGCAAATGTCAGCGCAGCAAAATGATGCGCAGGCGGTCTATGAGCCGGTTGTCGTCGTCGACAACTCCGACGGGACTGCCACAACCTCCCCAGAGGGCTACCGCATTCCAGAGGGGATGCGCGAGCTCGTCGGCCGCGGGCAGATTGTGCAGCAATACGCCACCGTGGACCAGCAGTCAGGCGCCACCTATAACGCGCTCATGGTGGGAACACCTATCGAGTGCGATATCCCCAACACGCAGGTATACCTTGTGCTCTCGATGGAGTCCGAGGAGTCCACAATGGCGCTGATGCGCGGTTTGCTTTCCGCAGCCGGGGTGGTTGTTGTGGTGCTGCTCGTAGGTATTGCGTGGCTGGCTACCCAGCAGGTCATTACCCCAATTCGGTCGGCATCCCGCATTGCACAGCGTCTGGCCGCTGGGCATCTGCGTGAGCGCATGGTAGTGAATTCTGATGATGAAATGGGCCGCCTTGCTTCCTCCTTTAACGACATGGCGGACAAGCTGTCTAAACAGATTGCGCAGCTGGAGGAGTACGGCGACTTGCAACGCCAGTTCACTTCCGATGTATCGCACGAGCTGCGTACTCCGCTGACGACGGTGCGCATGGCTGCGGACGTCATCGCTGCCGACGCTGATGATTTCAATCCTTATACCAAGCGCTCGGCCGAGCTTCTCATCAAAGAGTTGGACCGTTTTGAGGAACTCCTGGCGGATCTGTTGGAGATCTCGCGCCATGATGCCGGCGTTGCAGATTTGTCGACGGCATCCATTGACATTCGCTCCTGCATCGATTCCGCTATGAGCCAGGTTGAGCACCTTGCGGAAGAACTGGGAGTCGAGGTTCGCGTCAACGCCCCAGGAGAGGCTGTGACCGTGGAATGCGATTCACGTCGCGTTGAGCGTATTTTGCGCAACCTTTTGGCCAACGCCATCGACCACTCTGAGGGTAATCCTGTCACGGTGGATGTCGCCGCGACTGATGACGCCGTCGGAATCGCCGTGACAGACTCCGGAGTGGGCCTGAAAGAGGGGCAAGAGGAGCTCGTGTTCAATCGTTTTTGGCGTGCGGATTCTTCACGCAAGCGCCACTCCGGCGGTACTGGCCTGGGCTTGGCTATTGCGCGTGAGGATGCCGTATTGCATGGCGGCACTCTGGATGCGACAGGATACTTGGGCGTGGGTTCGCGTTTCCGCCTCATCCTTCCGCGCACTCCAGGTCACAAGATAGAGTCCGAGCCTATTGATTTGGTGGTACCGGGAGCACCGAGCCCGGACCAGATTCACGCAGATGAGCAAGCTGCCTTGCCCTCCGGTTTCAGCGCTGAAAGCGTGGGCGTAGCGAGCGTAGTAGACGGCATGGGAATGGTGGGAAGCACTGTTACCGTCGACGCCGCATTCCGAGACAGCGGCGCCACTGCGTCACAGAGCACGACCACCGGGGATGACGCCGGCATCGTGTGGCCCTCGGAACGTGAGTCCCGAGCTGCTGCCGCTATGGACTCGGAGACTCCCTTCAACCAGGAGCGCGTTGCCGATTTCGACGAGGAGGCCCAGCGATGACCCCCGCTCGCCGTGTTCTCGCTGTTCTCAGCTGTATCTCACTGAGCACTCTCGTGGGCTGCTCTACACTGCCGCATGACACCGACCCCCAGGTCATAGGCACCTTTGAACCACACGAACGGGTCGAGGATGCCGTCGTCGAACCGCGTACCGATAGTGACCCGGATCTTTTGATCCGTGATTTCTATTCCGCGGCGGCGATCCCTACTAGCAACTACGCCGCCGCACGCACCTTCCTGGCCTCCGACATTGCTGACACATGGGATCCCACGAGTACGGTCCTTGTCGTGGATTCCATCGATCTGGTGACCTCCAAGATGGACGATGGTGTGTTGGAGTATTCGGTGCGCGGCAACATCATCGGCCGCCTCGCCGATGGCGGTGCCTATGTTCCCGATAACTCGCGCATTGAGGCCACCGTCCGCCTGAGCCAATTTGATGGTCAGTGGCGGATTACGGATCTGCCCACTGGTGCGGTTGTCGAGCGCACCGAGTTGCGCAACCGTTATCGCCCTCAGTCGTTGTATTTCTATGACGTTACCCAGCGCGTGCTCGTCGCTGATAGGCGGTGGCTCTACACAGGCAAGGATTCCATCGCCGCTGAGCTCGTGACGCTGCTGCTCCAGGGGGCATCCTCCGATATCTCGCCGGCCATTTCCACGCTGGTTCCTAAGGACGCCACCTTCCTGGGGATCAACGACGGGGTGTATGAATTCAGTGGCATGTCAGGAATGTCGCAGGAGGAGCGCCTCAAGTTCGCAGCTCAGTTGGTGTGGACGCTCAACAATGCGGAAGTGGCTAGCACTGTGCGAGCCACCATCGACGGCAGCCCCATGGTTGATGGCATGGAGGAGATGACCATCGATGACTTCGCGGAGTTTAACCCGGAAGTCGCGGCGCAATCCGTGGCCAAGCTCTATGCGGTCAATGATGGCTCACTTCTTGACATCACCGCGGACGGGCCCACCGAGCTCGCTGGCCCAACTGGCGAGATCAGCGATATTCAATCCGCCGACATCTCAGATGAGGGATTAGTGGCGGCCGTACGCAAGCGTTCCGAGAACGAGTCACAGCTATTCATGGGCGAGCTCGGTCACAACCTTGGTGATTCCGTCACGGGCAAAACGCTTGCCCGCCCCACGTTCGAAATGGGCGGTCAAGTGGCATGGACCGTCATCGACGGCGAACATGTCGTTCGCGTGACGCGGTCTCCGGCTACTGGTGAACTGAGCACGTCTGAGGTGGATACCTCGGCTCTCGATAGCATTAATGGCGAGATCTCCGTCATCCGCCTATCCACTACGGGGGCGCGTATCGCCATGATTATCGACGGCAGCATCTACACCGGCGTCGTTGCTCGTGCGACCTCGGGAGAGCGGCGCATTGTCAACGTCCACCAGGTCGGCCCTGAGCTCACTGGCTCGGCGCTCTCGTTGGAATGGCAAGCTGATGGCTCACTGCTGGTAGGCACGTCAGCCTCGAGCTCGCCGGTATGGCGCGTGGAGCAGGATGGATCTGCTGCCACCACGTTGCCGACGGGTAACATCACTGCTCCCGTGGTCGCGGTGGCAGCGTCGCCGTCGACGCTGTATGTCACCGACGCCCACGCGACTTTGCAGATGCCCGCAGGTGGCTCGGAGAGCTCCTACTGGCGTGAGGTCGATGGTTTGCGCGGCGTGCGGTCCTCACCGATTGTTCCGCGTTAAGCTTCGCTTCGGCAGTCTCACCACAGCAACGTCGCGTCGTCACGGCTACTGTAGGCGCTATGCCGAAGAACTGGGGGATGGGGGAGCTGGCCGCCTCGCTCGTGGAACTCGTCCTACCGCGTCCCTGTGCCGGCTGCGGCGCAGCGACTGAAGCGGGAGGGGTGCTCTGTGGTGCTTGCCAGGAGCATCTGCGCCACGTTCCGCGCCGGGTGGAACGGCCGATTCCACTGGGCTTTCCCGCGTGGGCGTTGGGGCCCTATTCGGATACGCGCCGTGGCGTCATCATTGCGATGAAAGAACGCGGTAATCAGGCGGTGCGCAGGCACGTCGGTGCGGTGCTGGCGGCGGGGATCGAGTATCTGCGTGCGCGTGGCGATATTCCAGAGACGGCCGTGTTGGTGCCCGCGCCGACTCGGGCTTCCTCGGCGCGTCAGCGAGGGGGAGATCCCGTTACCGCGATGTGTGAGGCGGCTGAGGCACGCCTGCCGGGTTGGCGGACGATGGTCGCCCTGGCCACAGCAGAATCAAGCGCAGACCAGTCGGAGCTTACGGCAGGGGAGCGAGCCGACAATATGCGATCGGCAGTGCTGTTGCGTCCCTGTGCGCAGCAGCTGCGAGGGCGTGCGGTGCTGCTTGTCGACGATGTCGTGACCACCGGTGCCACCCTACGCGCGAGTGCAGCGCGGGTGAGGGCCGTCGGGGGTGACGTGGTCGGCGCGATTGTGCTGGCAGATGCGTAAGGGGAGGCGTCGACAAGCACGTGCCGAGGGGGCCGGTGGATCCGTTGGTTATGACCAGTGGTAGCATGAGGGGTGTCACAGGGAAGCGGGCACGAAGCCTTCATCACAGGCCTTGGATAGTCCGCAGAATGTGCGTCATTCAGTCCCCACGAGTAAAGGGAGGCATTTACATGTCCCAGCAGACCAACGCTCAAATCACCATCACGGGCCGCAACGTGGAAGTTCCGGAACACTTCCAGGAGCGCGTCGCGGACAAGCTGGCCAAGATTGAGCGCCTTGATCCGACTCTGACGTTCTTCCATGTGGAGCTGCAGCACGAGCCTAACCCCCGCCGCGAATCTCAGGCTAACCGTCTACAGATCACCGCTACCGGCAAGGGTCACATCGCCCGCGCTGAGGCCAAGGAAGATTCCTTCTACGCCGCCCTCGAGACGGCGTTGGGTAAGATGGAGCGCTCCCTGCGCAAGGTGAAGGTACGCCGTGAGAACGTGAAATCCGGCCACCGCGCACCGAAGAGCACCGGCCAGCTCGCCGCCGAGATGGTGGCGGAAGCTGAAGCCTCCAAGGCTGCCAAGGAAGATCGCTACATCGATCCCTACGCAGAGACCGTTGAGGATGTTCGCCCAGGCCAGATCGTGCGCTTCAAGGAGCACCCGGCCACCCCGATGTCCGTCGATGATGCCCTCAGCGAGATGGAGCTGGTGGGACACGACTTCTACCTCTTCGTTAACGAGGAGAACAACAAGCCGTCCGTGGTGTACCGTCGCCACGCCTTTGACTACGGCCTCATCTCCCTGACTGAGGAGAACGAAGAGAGCTAAGCTCTCGTGCCTTCCCGTCTAGTTGCGTAAGTCAAGCGCATACTGGTCGCCGAAGAGCCAAAGGCCCTCGCTGCACTGTGGACTGTGCGGCGAGGGCCTTCTTACTCTGTACTGATAGGCGGATTCCTAGAGGGAGAATTGGCTCGATAGGCGGACTTCTTGCTCGGCCACGAATTGGAGTGGAATCAGCGCGATAGCTAGCGGGGCGACGATGAGCAAATCCGTGCCGAAGTTTTCGGTTGGATGCGTGTTAGGGGCGTGAGAGCTTGTAGCGATTTCTAATGCTCCGGTCATAATGGTGCTATAGAGCCACATGGCGCTTCCGCCTTGTGGGGCATCGTTTTCGGCAGCAAAGGCGGCAGGGGCGGTGAGCGTGCTGACCGCCAGGGCGGTGGAGGTGGCTGCGGCTACGGCAAACCTGGAAAGCTTCATGGTTTAGTCCTTTTCGTGTAGGGCGTGGAGTGGACATTCCTCGGGACGAAGCGAGAGGAGCAAGATGAACATCGTTCACCTTTGTTAAGGAAATCGTTGTCCTCCACGGAATCGTTAACAGGGAGAACTGAGTGAACGTCGAACTCGCGGTGGAGTGAGGCAGTGTAGAGAGACTTTGGGCTAGCCCTGCAGCGAGGCTTAAAAGCTAGTGAGTACAATGGCGACGAGTTAACTATATTGTCGCGACAAGAAGGACTATCTAGACGTGTTTGGACTTTCCAAGCTGCTCCGCGCCGGTGAGGGACGCACCGTGAAGCGCCTAGCCAAGATGGCTGATGATGTTATTGCCCTCGAAGAGGACTTTGGCAAGCTCACGGATGATGAGCTGAAGGCGAAGACTGACGAGTTTAAGGAGCGCCTGGATAAGGGCGAGAAGCTCAACGACATACTGCTTGAGGCCTTCGCCACCGTGCGTGAGGCTGCATGGCGTGTGCTGGACCAGAAGCACTACAAGGTTCAGATCATGGGTGGTGCTGCTCTGCACTTCGGCAACGTTGCTGAGATGCGCACCGGTGAGGGTAAGACCCTCACCTCGCTGCTGCCGGCTTACCTCAACGCGCTTGAGGGCAAGGGCGTGCACATCGTGACCGTCAACGACTACCTGGCTAAGCGTGACGCCGAAATGATGGGTCGTGTGCACCGCTGGCTCGGTCTCTCCGTTGGCGTCATCCTTTCTGAGATGCGCCCAGCGGAGCGTAAGGAAGCCTACAACTGCGATATCACTTACGGCACCAACAACGAGCTGGGCTTTGACTACCTGCGCGACAACATGGTCCGCTCGCTCGATGACACCGTGCAGCGCGGCCACAACTACTGCATCGTCGATGAGGTGGACTCCATCCTGATCGATGAGGCCCGTACCCCGCTCATTATTTCCGGCCCGGTTGATGGCTCTTCCCAGTTCTACAGCGTCTTCTCCCAGCTCGCTCCGAAGATGCGTGAAGGCATCCACTACGAGGTGGACCACAAGAAGCGCACCATTGGTGTGCTGGAGGACGGTGTTGAGTTCGTCGAGGATCAGCTTGGCATCGACAACCTGTATGCCCCGGAGCACTCCCAGTTGGTGTCCTACCTCAATAATGCTCTCAAGGCTAAAGAACTTTTCACCCGCGATAAGGACTACATTGTCCGCAACGGCGAGGTCATGATCGTCGATGGCTTCACTGGCCGTGTGCTGGCTGGCCGCCGCTACAACGAGGGAATGCACCAGGCTATCGAGGCCAAGGAGCAGGTGGAGATCAAGAACGAGAACCAGACTCTGGCCACCGTTACCCTCCAGAACTACTTCCGTCTGTACAACAAGATTTCCGGCATGACCGGTACCGCCGAGACCGAAGCAGCCGAGCTGCACTCGATCTACGGCCTGGATGTTGTGCCGATTCCGACCAACAAGCCGAACCAGCGTGCTGACCGCGCTGACCGCATTTACAAGACTCAGGAAGCTAAGTTCGCCGCAGTGGTGGATGACATTGCTGAGCACGTTGAGTCTGGTCAGCCGGTCCTGGTGGGTACCACCTCGGTGGAGCGTTCGGAGTACTTGTCGCAGCTTCTGAGCAAGCGTGGCATCAAGCACTCTGTGCTGAACGCAAAGCACCACGAGGAAGAAGGCCAGATCGTTGCTCGTGCTGGTCGCCCTGGCGCCGTCACCGTGGCCACCAACATGGCCGGCCGTGGTACCGATATCGTGCTGGGTGGCAACCCGGAAGTCATCCTGGATGAGAAGCTGCGCGAACGTGGCCTCGATCCTTTCGAGGATGAAGAAAAGTACCAAGAGGCTTGGGACGCCGAGATTGACGCGGAGAAGGAGCACTCTAAGAAGCTGGGTGACCAGGTCCGCGAAGCCGGTGGTCTCTATGTGCTGGGTACTGAGCGTCACGAGTCGCGCCGTATTGATAACCAGCTGCGTGGTCGTTCTGGCCGTCAGGGTGACCCGGGTGAAACCCGCTTCTACCTGTCCATGCGTGATGAGCTCATGGTGCGTTTTGTGGGTCAGTCCATGGAAAACATGATGAACCGCCTCAATGTGCCGGACGATGTTCCGATTGAGGCCAAGATGGTCTCCAACTCCATCAAGGGCGCCCAGGCGCAGGTGGAGAACCAGAACTTTGAGATGCGTAAGAACGTGCTCAAGTACGATGAGGTTCTTAATGAGCAGCGCAAGGTTGTCTACGCTACCCGTCACGACATCCTCGATGCTGGTGACATCAAGGACAACATCCGGACCATGATCGATGACACCGTGTCCGCCTACGTCTCGGGTGCCACCGCAACCGGCTACGTCGAGGACTGGAACCTGGATGAGCTGTGGAATGCGTTGGAATCCCTGTACGGTCCGACCATGACGCACGAGTCCCTCGTGGAGGGCACCGAGTACGGTTCCGCGGGCGAGCTGTCTGCAGAGCAGCTGCGTGACGCCTTGCTTTCTGACGCTAACGCGGAGTACGACAAGCTTGAAGAAGCCGTCACTGCCATCGGTGGAGAGAGCCAGATGCGTAACACTGAGCGCATGATCATCCTCCCGATCATCGATCAGAAGTGGCGTGAGCACCTCTACGAGATGGATTACCTCAAGGAAGGCATTGGTCTGCGTGCCATGGCGCAGCGCGATCCACTGGTTGAGTACCAGAAGGAGGGCGGCGACATGTTCAATGCGATGAACGACGGCGTGAAGGAAGAAACCGTGCGCCAGCTGTTCATGTTGCGCAAGCAGTTCAAGGCTCAGGAAGAAGCCAACGCTGCTGAAGCAGGCGAGGCAGCCAGCGCAGAAAACGCTGGTCAGGCCGAGGCTTAAGAAGGGGCATACAGTACCCTGTGAGGGCGCTGCGGGGTTACCTCCCCGTGGCGCCTTTTCATTGGAAGCACTTAGTTATATACTGTCAGAATCTTATTCATTTCGTGCCTCGGAGGTTCGTTTCACCATGCGCCGCTTGTCTCTGCGAGTAGGTTTGTCCGTCTTTGCCTCCGCCACCCTTCTGGGCGGCGGCGCGGTTGCTTCTGCCTTTGAGGCAGCTCCGGAGGAGCAGTGCCATCTGTCCTCCGTTCTGGGCTCGGAGGGCAGTGCCGAGGCCGAAGGCTCTTCCGTTCTGGAGGGTATGAGCTCCTCCGCGGCGGCCGCTTCTCAGTGCGGCACTGCCGCTGATGCGCCAGTTGAGGCTGGCTCTTCCGCTGCAGCTCCGGCCACGGGTGCTGCCACCCAGGCCACCATGTTCGGTGGCATCAGCTTGGCGCTCATCAGTGCATCCGCAGCCTTCGCCGGCATCGACTGGACGCCGATCCTCATCAAGCTGGGGTCCTGGTTCTAAGGCCTAGGGTCTCTAGGGGATAGAGCCCTATGCTGGTGCCGCGTGGGGAGGAGAGCGCATCAGAGCTGGGTTCGCGGGCCGACGGAGAGCATCCGGAATGATTGCAGCTGCCTGCCCGCAGCAGCGCCTGTAAACGCGCGCTGCTGACCACCAATCACGGCGGAGCCGAAGTATTCTCCGTTCTCGCGCGCATGTAAACTGCTGAGCGCTATGCGCCCTCGGCTTTCATCGGCGGGCAGCGCCTTTTTCCACGCACGGATATGAGTTGAAATCTCCGGAGCGAAGCGGCTGTTGTTGAGGTGACTGAGCGGGCGCAGTGACGCGGCGACCTCCAACACAATAACGACGAGTCCACGAACCTCTTCGCGTGTGGCGAGATCACCAGCAGTTGGCTGGCGGTCATAGCGGATACGCTGAGGAGCGACATAAAGCTGTAGGTGGCTCATGCCGGGGATGGGGACATACACAGTTTCTCTGACCTTCCCAGCGGTGAGCAGCGCAGGGAGAGAAGGGGAGCAAGCTGGACGCCCCTTCATTGTGCCATGCTGGTGCGGTGGCTGGCCACTGATGTATGCGGTGAGTGAAGGGGTGACGACGCACTGGGAGTTGCAGTAGGCGGTGGGAGCAGTGGAGCTGTATGTTCGCTATACTTTCGGACGATATACACAGCTCAACGCGAAGGGTGAAGATAGAGACTATGCGTGGACTCATCGTCGATTTTGTAGGTGTGCTGGATGGCACCGAGGAAGACGTCAAGCGCTGGCGTGCGCTGTTTGCTGCCGCCAAGGCCAATGGCGTGGCCACCGCTATTCTCTCCAACGATCCGGGCGGCCCAGGCGCGGAGCACATCCGCGAGTGGGAATACCGTGGAATCGTGGATGCGGTCATCCTTTCCGGAGAAGTCGGTGCAGAGAAGCCGGACCGTGCTGCGTTCCAGGCCGCGGCGGATGCCATCGATTTGCCAATTAATGACTGCGTCATGGTGGATGATTCCATCGTCAACGTGCGCGCTGCCGTTGAGAACGGCATGGTGGGCATGCTCTACACGGTCTTCGACCGCACCAGCGTTGAGGTTCAAGCTGTCTTCGATATTGAGGGTGAGTTCTAAATGTCCTCGGACGTGCGTGTCTTCCTGCCTGCCACCTTTGCCATGCTCGCTGAGCTAGAAGAAACCGGGCAGCTTGCTGCCCGCAGCGGGTGGGGGTTCATGGTCACCCCGGCGCTCCGCGAGTTTTACACCGAGGGTGGCGACGAAGAAGAGATTGCATACTCAGCCTTCCTAGAAGCTTCCATGGCCTCGCTGCGTCTTTTAGCTATCGGAGACGAGGAGAAATTCCCGCATCGCCGAGTTGTTATCTCCGTGGACGTTGATGAATCCGTGGTGACGCCGAAGCCTGACATGGGTGAGCCGGTTGTCGCGCTGAATCCGGCCGTCATTACCAAGGACAACCTGCAGGCTATCCACGTCGACATCGAAGAATCTGAAGCAGCCACAGCGAAAGCGATCGAAGCTATCGATAACGCTGACCTCGGTGACGAAGACGCAGAGCTTGCCGTTGGTGATGCCCTGGATAATTTCATGGCTTTCTATGACCCGACGGAGCTGCCCTTCCTCGTTGAGCTGCTGTAGGACCGGCCCTGTCCTCACCTATTTTTCCCTGAGCCATGCCTCCCAGCAGGGCTCTCTTGTTCGAGTGCTTTAAGGAGTACCACCACCATGAAGGCATCCCGCCTGACCACCCTCGTCACCGCTGCTGCCCTGTCTGTCGCTGCTGTCGCTGTTCCGACTGCCAGCGCCCAGGAGGCTCCCACTCCCGTCGAAACCGCAGTTGACACCACTGCAGAAGCTGTTGCCACCACTGCAGGAGCTACCGCAGAGACCACGACTAACGCTGACAAGCTGATTGACGCTGACGAGCTGACTGAGCCGGATCCGAACATTGCTGAGCAGCCCACAACACCGTGGCTGCGCATCCTCGAGGGATCCTCCGCTGGGCCAGTGGGCGTCATTATCACGATTCTGTTCGGCATCATCAGCCTGGGGATGGCTGCTTACCAGCAGTTTGGGGAATATCTGCCCAAGCTGGGCTAATTACTGATAGTCTGCTTGAGTAAAATCTCAGCTCGATCGAAAGGCTCCCTATCATGTCATCCTCTCGTCTGCGCCGCGTCGTAGCTACCTCTACGCTGTCCGTCGCGCTCATTGCTGGCGGCGTTGTTGCCCCGACCGCAGGTGCGGTGACCACCTCTATCAAGAACGCGAAGTGCACCATCACCTTGAGTGATAAGGAGTCGAGCGACCTGTCCAATGCTGAGTCCAAGGACAATGACGTTGACTCGGGCCTCCTGAAGGATGACTACGAGATTCTGCCGAAGGATGCCGCAGCACGCGCTCGCGCTGTTGAGACACAATCGGATGAGCTGTACCGCGACTTGGCTGCGTATGAGACTGAAGCAGAAATCGGCGATGAAGAATCTGCCAAGCGCGCCAAGAACAACGTCAAGGTCGTTGAGACCTTCCGCGACATCGCTCCGGAGTACGTGAAGGCGCTCAACGCGTGCGCAAATAACAAGGAGTTCAACAAGAAGAAGGACTCGGACAGCGACAACACCTCGTCCAATATTGATACCGGCGGAGCTATCCTCTTCGGTGTGACCGGTGGCCTGACCATCATTCTGATGGCTCTCCGTGCGGCCGGCCCGTTCCTCAAGACGATTCTGCCGCCGCAGCTTGCGAACATGATCCCGGCTTAAGCACATAATTCTTAGCGTTACGCCCTCAGCGTTTAGCCCCTAGCGTGTGGCGTTGAGATGTCCGGCCCGAGGCACCTCCCCAGTACGGAAAGAGGAGCCTCGGGCCTTGTGCGTTACGCCCAGTCCACGTTGGTGCGCAGGGCTGCAAGCAGGCTGCGGACAGCATCGCGGCGGCGGGCAGAGGCGGTGCCATCGTCGATGTTGAGATCCAAGCCGCACTCAGGGTCAGCTGGGGGACCAGCATGGGTACAGCCGCGGGGGCAGTCCTCGATGGCCTCGGCAAGATCCTCGAAGACGTCGATGACGTTCTCCGCATCGATGTGGGCTAGCCCGAAAGAGCGGATGCCAGGGGTATCGATGATCCATCCGCCCCGTGGAGTGTCACCAGTGGCAGGAAGGCGCAAAGCTACCGACTGCGTCGAGGTGTGACGGCCCTTGCCCACGGCAGAAACCTCACCGGTTTCCCGGTGAGCGTCCGGAACGAGGCGGTTGACCAAGGTGGACTTACCTACGCCGGAATGGCCGATGAGGGCGGTAACGTGGCCGTCGATAGCCGCGCAGACCTCCGTGAGGTCATCGTCCACGCCGGCCTCGACCACCGTGACATTCAGATCTTCGAATTCCTTGGCAAACGGCGTGGGATCGGTGAGATCAGTTTTGGTCAGGCAGAGCACGGGCCGAATATTGCCGGCAAAGGCGGCAATGAGCGCGCGCTCAACAAACCCAGAGCGCGGCGGAGGATCCGCCACGGCGGTGACGATGAGGAGACGGTCGGCATTCGCCACGACGATGCGTTCATAAGGGTCCGTATCGTCGGCAGTGCGGCGCAGGACGGAGGTGCGGTCTTCGAGTTTGACGATGCGCGCCAGCGTATCTTTCTTGCCCGAGGTGTCGCCCACGACACCAACGCGGTCGCCGACCTCCACCGGGGTGCGGCCCATTTCCCGGGCGCGCATAGCAGTAACTACGGGGCCATTATCATCCAGCGCCACTCCCCAGCGCCCGCGGTCCTTGGTGATGACCATGCCGAACTTGGCGTCCTTGTGTTTCGGACGGTCCTTCGTGCGCGGACGTGAGCCCTTGCCAGGGCGGATGCGGACATCGGATTCGTCATAACTGCGTGCTCGTCTAGCCATGAACCATGGCCTCCCACATGTCGGCGAAGCCAGGCAAGGTCTTTGAGGTGCATTCGATGTCATCGATGTCCACGCCCTCGACGGCCAGGCCAATGATGGCGCCGGCGGTGGCCATGCGATGATCCGCATAAGCATGCCACTGACCGCCGTGGAGTGGGGCGGGGGTGATGCGGAGGCCGTCGTCAAGCTCAGTGACGTTGCCTCCCAGACCGTTGATCTCCGCAGCGAGCGCTGCCAGTCGGTCCGTCTCGTGACCACGCAGGTGAGCAATGCCCGTGAGCGTCGACGGCGTTGAGGCCAGCGCGCACAAAGCAGCAACGGTGGGGGCGAGCTCACCTATAGCTGACATGTCTAGGTCAATGCCGCGCAGCCCAGACAATCCCTCCGCCGGGCCGGTGACCGTAAGGTGCGGGTCCTTCCGTGGTCTCTGCGGCACATATTCCACGGTGGCGCCCATCTGCTCGAGGATGCTGCGGAATGCATCGCCCGGTTGGCACGTCTCTTCGGGCCAGTGAGGAATACTCACGCTGCCGCCCGCGACGGCCGCAGCGGCGAGGAAAGGAGTGGCGTTGGACAGGTCCGGCTCAATGTGCCACTCGCGGCCCTGAATCGGTCCCGGATGCACGACCCACGTGTTGTCTGCCGCGAAAGCTTCAACACGGGCCTCTCGCAGCATAGAAATGGTCATCGCAATATGCGGCTGGGAAGGCACAGGTTCTCCCTGGTGACGCACGACGAGACCATTGCGGTAGCGCGCCGCAGCCAGGAGAAGGCCGGAGATGAACTGGGAGGACGAGGAGGCGTCGATCGTGACCTCGTATGTGTCCGGGATTCCCCGCGGTGTGATGCGCAGCGGCAGGCTATCGCCGTCCACGTCCACACCAAGTTCTCTCAATGCGGCAGTCATGGTGGACATAGGGCGCTTGCGGGCGTAGGGGTCACCGTCCAGGAGCACCGGACCATCCGCCAGCGCTGCTACCGGTGGTAGAAAACGCATGACGGTACCTGCGAGGCCACAGTCAATCTCTGCGCCGCGAAGCGTTTCAGCTGGGTAAACGCGAAGATGGGGACCCCACGGGACGAATCCCGCTCCCATGGCGTGCAACCCGTCTTTCATGAGTTCGGTATCGCGCGAGACCAGCGGGTTGTAAATGATTGACGCGGAGTCAGCCAAGGCAGCGAGGACGAGGGCGCGATTGGTCATCGACTTCGAGCCCGGGATCTCCTGAGTCCACGACAAAGGGCCGGTGGGTTGGGGTGCACTCCAGAAAGCAGACATGTAGTCCATAATAAAGGGCATGTGCGGAAGATTTGTACTGTTCACTGAGTCCCTCCTTGAGGAGGTCGGGGAGTGGGAATCCATTACTGAGGTCCATGCCCCCGAAGGCCTGCCGCCAGCGCGCTACAACATCGCGCCGACGCAGCCCGTGGCCATCGTGCGGGTGGAGGACAACACGGCGCGGGTCGATCCGGCGCGCTGGGGCCTCCTACCGCATTGGAAGAAGGACATGGATGGTCCGCCGCTGTTCAACGCGCGTGCTGAGACCGTGGCGACAAAGCCCTCTTTCCGTGATGCCTTTAAAGCCCAGCGCTGTGTGATTCCTCTTGATGGCTACTACGAATGGAAGGCTGGAGACGAACCAAAAGCCAAGAAACAGCCCTATTACGTCACTGGTCCACATGGGCTGTTGTGGGCAGCGGGCCTGTGGGCCACGGGAATGGATAGATTGTCCGCCACGATGGTGACCACGGAAGCTACTGAGGAGATGGCATGGCTGCATGGCCGGTTGCCTAAATTTCTGACACAGGATGAGATTGCGCCATGGTTGGCGGGGGAGGCTTTGTTGGAGCCGAGCTCTGTGCACGGCTTCAATGCTCGCCCGGCAGACCCTGCGGTGGGTAACGTCCGCAACGATTACGCCGAGCTTATCGACGAACAGCCGTCCAGCACCCTCTTCTGATTCAAGCGCAGTGGTGCTCACGCATGTGTGATTACTGCGTGGAGCTGGGGACCTATTCGGCGAGAAGATCGGTGAAGGTGACCTCGAGGACGGGGGAGAAATCCTCAGCGTTCATCTCGATATCGAGCCCGCGCTTGCCGCCGGAGACAAAGATGGTGTCCCACAGCAACGCAGTTTCATCGATGGCGGTGGGGAGTACATGCTTGTGGCCGAGCGGGGAGATGCCGCCGGGGATGTAGCCAGATGATTTCGACGCATCGGCAGGTTCGGCCATGGATGCCTTGGAGGCGCCGAAGGCAGCAGCAGCTTTCTTGAGGCTGAGCTGGTGGCTCACGGGCAACACGCATACGGCAAGGCGGCGCTTAGGACCTTTTCCTGCGGTGAGATCGATAACGAGGGTTTTGAAGATGCGCTCAGGCTCGACGTCGAGAGCCGCTACGGCTGCTTCCCCGAAGTGATCGCTGCCACCATCAAACGTGGTGACGCGGTGCTCGATTCCGGCTTCTTCAAGAATCTTGAGGGCGGGGGTAGCTGCGTGCGGGGTCTTCTTAGCCATGAAAACCACCCTAGCCTGTCAGCGCTAGGATGGAATCCATGGCCACAGACACAACGAGTGCGACCGAGACTGCCGAGGAGCAGCGAGAACAGCAGCGGCTGTTTGAGGAGCAAGCCCTGCCATTGCTGGACCAGCTCTACGGTGGTGCAATGCGCCTGACCCGCAATCCCCAGGACGCGGAGGACTTGATCCAAGAGACCTATTTGAAGGCGTACAAGAACTTTAGTTCCTTCAAACAGGGCACCAATCTCAAGGCCTGGCTCTACCGCATCATGACGAATACGTACATCAACTCTTACCGCAAGGCCCAGCGCCGGCCTACTGAGTCTTCTGCGGATGAGCTCAGTGATTTTCAGCTCTACACCACGTCAGGACACGATGCGACCGGCTTGGAATCAGCCGAGGTGGCGGCATTGAAGCAGATGCCTGACTCGCAGATTTCCGAGGCGATGAATGACCTCCCGGAGGACTATCGCATGGTCGTGTACTACGCGGATGTGGAGGGCTTGGCCTACAAGGAAATCGCCGAGGTCATGGGAACTCCGTTAGGAACCGTGATGAGCCGGCTGCACCGTGGAAGAAAATTGCTAAGGGCGGCGTTGAAGGACGTGGCACGAGAAAAAGGTATTGGCCGTGACCACCCAGAAATGATGTCAGATACGGAGGAGAAGTAATGGAACGCGCAACCGGACGCAACTGCGGTGCGTGCAACTCTCCGGAGGTCAACGCACTCTTTCGGGAGCTGCTCGACGAATCGACGAGTTATGCACGGGCACTGGCCATTCGCGAGCACATTGCTCAGTGCGATGCCTGCCAGGAACGCCTCGACAGCGAAGAGGTAGTGAGAGCCCTCGTGCGTAAGTGCTGTGGTGGACAAGAAGCACCGCAGTCCTTGCGCCAGCGGATTTCGGTGCAGATCACGCGCACTGAGATCACTTGGCGTTAGGTGCGCAGGATCCAGCAAAGGCCCGTTCCCGCCGTGTGTGCACGGTAGTGGGGAACGGGCCTTCAATGCTGACGTTATGCGTTAGGACGCTTGCCGCGGTTAGCGGACTTCTTACGGCGATCCTTGCGCTTACGGCCACGCTTGCTCATCGCGTACTCCTTCTTTTAAGGGTAAATGAACTTATTCAACTGTAGCGGCAGGGTATGCCGGAGTGCTAATCGGGGTCTGGTTAGGCAGACACGCGGGCACGGGCGCGGCTGCGGTTGCGACGCTTGATTGCGCGGCGCTCCTCCTCAGAGAGGCCGCCCCACACGCCGGCATCCTGACCGGACTCGAGGGCCCACTTGAGGCACGAGGACGCAACCGGGCAGCGGTTGCAGACCAGCTTGGCCTTAGCGATCTGGGTAAGTGCAGGGCCGGAGTTACCGACCGGGAAGAACAGCTCCGGGTCCTCGTCGCGGCAAACGGCTTCGTGGCGCCAATCCATGATTGAAATCTCCTAACAAAATTGTGACAGCAGTGGGCGCACTAAGAACAGCTCACAGCCGTAAACTGTCCCGAGTGTTAGTGGGGTGGAAGTGGACTGGTCTGCGGTCAGTGGGGCCCTGTCTCGAGTTAGGGCCAGCGTCGACGCCGCCTTGGTTCACTTTCTGTTTACTCGGATTTTGCTCCGAGTTACGAACCGGTTTAACGGCTCGTTGTTTTTGCTACCTGAGAATAATGACATGTTTACTCAAAGTGCGCTAGGGGTAAAGGCTAAAAAGTGGCCAAAGTCACTAAAAAATAGAACGCTTGTCGCGCTTACGCCTCCGTCGGCTTGCTGAAAGAAGCCTGCCAATAATCTATCTACCAGCAACAACTCCTTCTGTGTGGTGAGTGTGGTGACCTGGATCGCGTCAAATCCATTCCTGAAGGACTGCCCCCGACATTGCCCACTGGTTCGGTGAACCCTGGGGTGGAGTAAGCGAAGTAGACTTACACAACGTGACTAAGAAGAAGAAAAATACTGGTAGCTCGAAGAAGTCTCGGACGGAGGCGCAGCCGCAGGGGAAGGCTCAAGGGAAAAGCGGGCATACTGCAGGCGCGCCGCGCTCCGTTGTGTTCTCGGCAGGCATCGCGATAGTGCAATCCATCGTGGTCATCATTTTCGGCATCTTCCTTATTGTCCGCGAGGTAACCGGTGCGGAGAATTCCTCGATGGTGTCTGACTCTGGTGCGACGGGGTTTGTGGGACTGGGGACAGCCATCTTCCTCTTTATCGTGTTTGGCTTCGTCATCGTTGGCTCATGGGCCTTTGTGAAGGGCAAACGCTGGGGACGCGGGGCCATCGTGCTCGTGGAATTCATCCTGGCGGCCATCGCCTTCCAAATGTTTAGTGGAGGATCACCGCTTTTGGGTGCCGTCACCTTGGCCAGCGCGGCCATTGTGCTCTACCTGCTCATGGCGGTGCCAGAAACAGCTCACTGGGCAGAGCGCAACTTTTAGAGCGCTTTCTGCCCACCTCTGCCTGCCTGTGCCGAAGCTACGACGCTACAAGGCCCACAGCGGTATCGCCGCGCTGTTCGATAATGGCCTTTCCCGCGAGCGTGAGCGAGATTGGCCCCGTGTAGCCGTCGCGGTCAACGGGGATAGTTCGCTCAGTTCTACCGCTGGACCAGTTCACTACGTCAATGCCCTCCTCGGTGGGGACTAACAGGCGCTCACCCAGGGTAATGCCCGTTCCAAGAGCATTGTCGAGAACGTGATCAACCTCCAGCGCGGTAGGGGTGAAGAGGTAGAGACGCTCGCCATCGAACCAGGACATGTGGTGGGGGAGATCTGCAATCGCCGGCGCAAACGGCGAGGCAGAGTCCGTAATCGCGGTGGAGGGTTCAACCTCCGTGGTGGACACGACTTCGCCGTCGAAGTTGTAGGAGATAATGCGCGGCGTGTCGGCGGGGAGGTACACGGCGGCGGCTTCTTGGCCAAAGGCGACAAGACGTGCGCCAGGGTCAGAAATCTCGATGTCCTTGGTAATTTCTGGCTTTCGGGAATCTTCCGGGGTGGCTTCTTGAATGCGCAACCACGTGGAATCTGGGGAATCGGGGCAGGACTCGGTAACAGCTAAAGACTCAGTACGTGTCAGTGCTGATGTAATGGAGCAGTCCTCGTGGGGCTGCATATTTGGCTCCTGTTTGGCATCGACATCACCGTATTCAACGGTGCGCACGAGATCTGAACGCCACAATTCGACGCGACCAGTGGACACGGTTCCCACGCGGTCATTGGACGTAATGGGGACGACCTCATCGGCGCTGCGCGCGCTGCGCGTATCCGCGTACTCGCCGTTGGCGGCGTGCAGGGCCACGACATCACCACAGCCCACGCCTGTCCGATAGGTCGCCACAACCTTGTTCCACGCCGTGCCCAGTGAGCAAAGATCAGCATCGCGGCGCTCGTAAGACCAGACTGTATTGCCAGCGGAATCGGTGGCGGAAAGAGTGTCACCTTCGTGGCTAATCAGGAGTCCCTTCGAGGACACTGCCCGAGACTGGCCTGGCATCAGGGTGTTGGGCATGGAGAAAGACTCGGTGAGGGAGTCTGGGATGGCGTCGAGAAGCTCCGGCTCCGCGTCGGTAGAGACGTTAACGGCCGGGGTGAGCTCCGCTTTGTGAATGGGGGCAGCGATCACTGCACCGCCGATGGCAATGGCGCACACCGCACTGATGATGCCGACGGCCGTCCAATCTGACTTGGTTGAGCGCAGAATCGGGGCCTTCCTTGGGGGCATAGTTGAGGGCGTGTCCTGCGTCTGCCCGGAGTTATCATCCTGTGGCTGCACGAGGTTATCGTCCTGCGCCTCTGGGATCATCGGCGTCCTCCTTGACGGGAATTGCGTTTGCGGGAGCGGGTGCGGCGAGAAGCACGCGCGGAATCAGTGGCAGAGCGGCGCGGTGAGGGTGACCTGCGCGGCGCCCCTAACACCTTGGTTGCTGGGCCGACAGTGTCCTCGGCATCTGCCGGAATAGCGAGAGCCTCAGCGAGTTCCGGGGATGTACTGAACCACTGGGGCGGCTCCGGCTGACCCAAATCGAGTTCATCATTGATGATGCGCCATTTGCTCAGTTCATCGTAGCCCACCAGTGTTACAGCGGTCCCGGTATGCCCCGCACGGCCGGTGCGACCAATGCGGTGAACAAACGTCATGGGGTCATCGGGGACCTGATGATTGATGACGTGCGTGACATCATCGACATCGATACCGCGTGCAGCGACGTCCGTGGCGACGAGAATCTCCACGGTTCCCTCGCGGAAAGCGGACAGGGAGCGTTCACGTGCAGTCTGGTCCATATCGCCATGGACCGCGCCCACGCTAAAGCCTCGCTGCGCTAGCTCATCTGCTACCACCGCGGCTGCGCGCTTAGTGCGGGTGAAGATGATTGTTCGTCCGCGTCCCTCGGCCTGCAAGATTCGACTCAGCACGGCGACCTTGTCCATGCGGTGAGCTTGGAAAGTGACCTTGCGAGTGGAGGAGTGGGTCTGCTGGTCATCGCCGGACTCAGCCCGAATGTGGACTGGTTTGTTAAGGAACGTGCGGGCCAAGGTAACGATGGGCCCAGGCATGGTGGCGGAGAACAGCATGGTTTGGTGCGGGTTGCCGTGGAGAAGAGTGAGAATCTTCTCGATGTCCGGCAGGAATCCCAAGTCCAGCATCTCGTCAGCCTCATCGAGAACGAGGACGCTGACCTTGTCGAAGGACAGATGCTTCTTCTGACACAGGTCGAGCAGGCGCCCCGGAGTGCCCACAACGACGTCGGCGCCGGCATTTATCTGCTTAATCTGTTCTTCGTACGGGCGGCCTCCGCACAAGGTGATGACGCTGAGCGGTAGGTTCTCTGCAGCGACGCTGAGATCCCCGCTAACCTGAATAGCCAGCTCACGCGTCGGTGCGATGACGAGCGCGCGGGGAGTCCCATCCAGTTCGGGAATGTCGGCGTCATCGAAAACCCGGTCCAGCAGAGGGACCCCGAAGCCATAGGTCTTGCCCATACCGGTGCGGGCCTGGCCAATGAGGTCTTGACCGCTGAGAGCGATAGGTAGCGTGAGCTCCTGGATTGCGAAGGTGTGCGTGATCCCACGTGTGGCCAAAGCATCGCAGATCTCGGCAGCGACGCCGAGCTCGGCAAAGGTGGGGGATTCACTGGTACTCCCGCGCTGATCGCGGGAAGCGTTCGAGGTTTTCGGGGCATGCACACCTTGATAGTAGAGGACGTGGCTATAGTGGGGCCATTAGAGCGCTGGAGCGCGGGTGCCTGCTCGCGCTATCCAGCGAGAGATGTGCGAACGATCAAAGGAGTACACACAGTATGGATATTAAGTTTGGATTCGCTGATACTGCCCGCGAGCTGGTTATTCACGCTGAAGGATCGCAGGACGAGCTGGCTAAGACCATCAATGGCGCCCTGGCGGAAAACTCCACGCTGGAACTGGAGGATGCGAAGGGCCGCAAGTTCATCGTTCGCACCGACCGCGTGGTGTACGTAGAAATCGGCACCGCACGAGCTCACACCGTGGGCTTCGCGGGTTAAGTACGCACCAGCCGCAACAGCGGGTAGCCTAAATGGCCATGGACAATCCCGCGCACACTGATCAGCGCCCCCAGCAGCCCGTCCAGCGCACCTCAGCGCTGACGCGATTTGCCCGTGACTACGGCTGGTGGCGCGTGGTGGCGATCCCCGTCATGGTGGTCATCACGGTGTGGATTATGGTTGATATCCTCCGATCTCCGTCGGACGACCCACTGGAGCCGACGGCAGGGGAGGCCGACACAACGACAAGCGTTGTTGAAACGACCTCTGCGCGCCGGGGGCCGGATCCTGCCAATGCCAGCGCTGTTGCAGCGGCAAAGGATGGCCTTCCCGCTGGTGGTAAGTTTACGGAACAGGGAGAAGAAACCTACCGTGACGCTGGCCCGTCCACGATGCACGTTGGCAAAGGCGGCAAGAACACCGTTCGGTTTTCGGTTGAAATTGAGAACGGTGTGGACACGTCTGCCTACGGTGGTGATAGCGCAGTGGTAGCGCTTGTCGACGCCACCTTGTCCGACCCCCGCGGTTGGACCGCCGCTGGTGAGTATGAGTTCATCCACGTTAAAGCGGACGATAATCCCGATACCCATATCCGCTTAACCTCGTTGGGCACAACGGCAAAGATGTGTGGCGCGCAGCTGCACACTGAGACCTCATGTCACACAACGATTACCGGAGAATCGGCGGTTTACCTCAATGAATCGCGCTGGGTGCGCGGTGCTGGGCCCTTCGAGGGCGACCTAGGTAATTACCGGCAGTACCTCATTAACCACGAATTCGGCCATGCCATTGGCTACGCTGCTCACCAGCCGTGCGGCGGTAAGGGCAAGCTAGCTCCGGTCATGATGCAGCAAACGCTCAGCCTGAATAACGCTGAGCTCTTCATGAAGGATCCGAACGAGGTGTACCCGGATGAGGACGTGACCTGCGAGTCAAACCCGTGGCCCTATCCGAATCCGGCTAACCACGACCACAGCAAGCCGGAATAGCCCAACAAGAAGGACTGAAGAACCATGCCGCTGCCGCCCGAACCTGTCCTGGCCACGTTCAACGCTGAGGTCCGCTCCCGTCGAGCGGGCGGTGAGGTGCTGGGGCCTGCCTGGGATAACGGCATCCTCGTTGGCGATGTCGTGTTTGCTGAAGCGCGCGACTGGTCCGGCTGGTCTGCCAAAGTCCGTGACAAGCTTAGTGTTCCCGGTATGCGTATCGCCCGTCCTGTACTCACTACAGATGGCCGCTACACTGCTGCTGGCTGGAAGGCCACGCAATTTGTCCCCGGTCAGCTGCGCGGGCGTATTGATGAGACAGTGCACGTGGCACTGCGTTTAGAAGCCGTCCTGGCTACCGCACCGCTTCCTACCTTCGGCCAGCGCGACGACATCTTCGCCCGGGCAGAGCGTGCAGCGTGGGAGGAGACAGGTGAGGCTTATTCGGACGCCGAGCTTGCCCAGCTTCCGCTAATGACCGCACATGTCGATGTCGTGGGGACGACGATTTTCTCTGGGGCACATCCCCCTGCGGTGACCGATATCGTGCCTTCGGCGGCTCCTCGCCCGCAGGGTTGGTCTGCAGCGTTGGTCATGGTGGATGGACTTATCGCGGACGCCGTCGACGCGGATATCTGTAGCCGCTTTGCTGCAGTGCCGGGCCTGCGCCAGCTGTTGCTGCGTGCCGTGGCGTACCGTCGCTACGTCAACACCCTGCATCCTTCCTCGAAGTCGACGGTGCGTTCGAATATTGAGAAGGTGGAAGAGGCCCTCGTGTCCGCGGTATCTGACAGACTATAAGGCGTGAATTACAGCAGTCAGTCCGCCACCCGCGCCGGCGTCACGCTTCCTCCATCGCCGGATGTCCGCCTCGTTCCCCGCACTCGTCGTGTTTCCCGGCGTACATGGGATGTTCCGCTACCGAAGGAGGGAACCTGGCGAGTACTAGGCACAGCGGGGTCGGGCGTGTCGAGCTTGCTTATCGACGTTGTCGTGGAACAACTCACCAGCGGCGCCGATGCTTCCGGCATCCTCGTTGTCGCACCATCGAAAGAGTCTGGTTCCTTACTTCGCCGTGAGCTAGCCGAACATCTTGATGACTATGCCGCACAAGCTTCCATGGTGCGCTCCGTGCACTCCTTGGCTTTCGCACTCCTGCGCCGTGGAAGTGATGAGGAGCTACGGCTAATTACCGGTGCCGAACAGGATGCGGTCATCCGTGAGCTGCTTGCGGGCCACGCGGCTGAAGGCCGTGGCGCTTGGCCGGCAGACATCCGCCCAGCTTTGGACTACGTAGGCTTTGCTCGTCAATTGCGTGACCTCCTGTTGCGCGCCATCGAACGCGGGTTGGGCCCCAGCGATCTAGAGGAACTCGGTGCTCAGTACGAGCGCCCCATGTGGTCCGCAGCCGGAGATTTTCTCCGCGAATACGAGCGCATCCAGGCGCTTGCAGGTTCGCACTCGTACTCCGCGGCGGAGCTTGTCAGTCAGGTACTTTTGCGCCCAGAGCTGCTCCAGGAGCATCCATGGCACACCATTGTGGTGGATGATGCTCAGCTGTTGGACCCCACCTCCGGACAGCTCATTGCGGAACTAGCAAAAACTGCCCGCCTCGCCGTCATTGGCGGTGACCCCGATCAGGCCGTGTTTGCTTTTCGCGGCGCCAACTCGGAGTTCTTGACCACGTGGGAGGCGGGCAACGAACTGCGCCTCGAAGCTCCGCAACGCAAGCCCGCCCCGGCCTGTGTCAGCGTCGTGGATTCTCGCCGCACGTTGCGCGACGTTGTGGCCAATACGGTCCGCCGCCGTCATCTAGAAGACAACGTGGGCTGGCGCGATATTGCAGTCATCGTGCGCTCGACGGGAGACATCGGACCGGTTCGCCGCACCCTGTTAGCGGCGGGCGTTCCTGTGCACATCAACCCTACGGATGTTGTGCTGGCAGAACAGCGTTTGGTGAAGGCCGTCATGCTGGCGCTGCGTGCGCTAGAGTCCGAGCTTGACCCAGCAGACCTTGAGGAACTCATCACCGGGCCAGTAGGCGGTGCCGATCCGGTCACGTTGCGTCGTCTTATTCGCGGCTTGCGCCGTTGGAAGCCGGAGCAGCGCGGCATGGATACGCTGCGCGAGCTGCTCGAGGGTGAGCTGCCGGATTTCAATAACCTCCTTACCGAGCGCGAAGAAGCCATCTTGGTGCGTATTCGTGGCGTCCTCTCTGCCGGGCGTGAAGCCCTGCGCACCGGGGCCGCTGTGGAAGAAGTCCTGTGGGAAGTGTGGCAAGCTACCGGCCTTGATACCCGCCTGCAAGCCGCAGCATTACGCGGTGGTGCGGCCGGCTCGCAAGCAGACCGTGACCTTGATGCCATGATGGCGCTCTTTGATGCTGCGGGTGACTACGCCGAACGCCGCCCCTCAGCCTCGTTGGAGTCTTTCATTCTCCACATTACGGAACAAGAGCTGCCCACCGGTGTGCGTGACCGCCGTTCTGCGCTGCCAGATGCGGTGGAGATTCTCACTGCTCATGGCGCGGTGGGACGCGAATGGGACACCGTCGTTGTCGCTGGCGTACAGGAAGGAACCTGGCCCTCGGTGGGAGAGACTGGTTCGCTGTTCGGACAGGAGGACCTCATCGATCTGCTCGATCGTGGCATCGCACCGGGTACTCCGGTCAGCCATGTTTCCGGGCGCTTGGCAGAAGAGCGGCGTCTTTTCCACGTGGCCACGACTCGTCATCTGCATCGACTGCTCATTGTGTCGGTGGATTCCCCCGAAAGTGATGAGGTGGAAGAACCTTCCCGCTTTATCGTGGAGTTCCTGTCAGCTGGCGGCGTGGATGTTCCCGGAGCCCGGGCGCGCCGGGAAGCAGGTCAGAGGCTGTCGCGCCAGGCCCTGCCGCGCGAGTTAGGCCTGGAGCTTCCGGAGCCAAGTCCGGTAACGGTGCGTCGCGGTGGCGACAACGATGAGGAACTGGATCCTCTGGAAATCTCGGTGCTTTCTGTGCCATCCTTTGTTGCACAATTGCGCCGGTGCGCCACCGACCCAGAGTCAGGGGAGGCCGAACGTTCTCAGGCAGTACGCCAACTAGCCCGACTTGCTGAGGCTGGTGTCCCGGGCGCTCACCCGGATCAGTGGTGGGCCGCACGTTCCGTGGCCTCGGAGCAGCAGCTGCGTGGCTCCACAAGCGTGTCGCCGTCTCGGGTGGAGGCACTCATGGCGTGCCCTCTCAACGCCGTGTTGGGAAGCCTTGCTGAAGAAGAGACGACGAATATCAATCTTATTCGCGGCAACCTTGCCCATGCTTTCCTTGAAGCACTGGGGCGTGGAGTTGAACCTGGAGCTGCGAAGCAACTCGTGGTCGACGCCTTCGCGTCCCTGCTTGACGGTCCTTTGTGGCATCGTGATGCCGAGCTTGCCGATTTTGAGCGGCTCATTGATCGCACCTATAGCTGGACTCTGAGCAACAAATTGGAGTCCGTTGGAGTCGAGGTTCCCGTGGCCGTTGACGTCGCGGCTGGGGTGACCATACGTGGATACATCGACCGGCTCATGAAAGACGGTGAGGAGTACGCCGTGGTCGATCTCAAGACTGGGGGGCAGGTAGCAACGCAAAACAGCGTTCGGGACAACACGCAGCTGATGACTTACCAGCTGGCCCTTGCTCACGGAGAATTGGTCAGGGAGGACACAGCTGATGGGGAATGGGTCAAGGAAATCCGCACTGGTGGCGGTGTCCCCCGTGCTACAAGCCGGTTGATATTCCCTCGCTCCTCGGCTGCCTCCGTGACGGAACGTGAACAAACAGCGAAGCCGCCCGAGGAACTCGAGGAATTCGCAGCACAGTTACCGGCCCTCGTCGCAGAGCTGCGCGGACCCAGGCTCACTGCCCGTGAGAATGACGGCTGCGATCGATGCGCTATCCGCTCCATCTGTCCCATCATGAACGAAGGAGGTCTGGTGACCAATGCCTAATCAATCTCAGAATCCCAATAACCACTTCAGTCCTGAAGAATTGGCGGCTGCCCTGGGCAAGCCATTCCCTCCTACGGAAGAGCAGGCTGCCGTCATCGAAAGTCCGCTCGGGCCCAAACTCGTCGTTGCTGGTGCTGGCGCAGGCAAAACCGAGACGATGGCTTCTCGCGTTGTCTCCCTCGTTGCTAACGGCCTTGTGCGTCCCGAACAGGTCCTTGGCCTGACTTTTACCCGCAAGGCAGCGCAGCAGCTTGAGCAGCGTATCCGGCGTCAGCTTATGACCTTGCGCTCGTCGGGAATCCTTACTCCCGGCAGCGCTGCTGCAGAGTCCGTCGAAAACATTGTGCCCAAGGTGTCTACCTACGACTCTTACGCAGGTGACCTCGTTCGTGAATATGGGCTTCTCATGCCGGTGGAACCGAGCGCACGCATTATTACGGAGGCTGAGCGCTACGCCATTGCTCATGAGGTAGTGAGTAACTATTCCGGCTCCCTGAGTACCGATAACTCAGTTGCCTCCGTGACTGCCACCTTGTTGAACCTCGCACAGACTATGGACGGTGAACTCACGGATCCAGACACGTTGCGCGAGCATGCGGAGATTTTTCGCAAAACTGCCGAGGACCTTCCAAAAGACAAAAGGACCAAGGGCGAGTTCAGCCAGGATGTTCAGCGCTATCTTGACACGCAGCGCCTCCGTGTGGAGTACTTGCCTCTCGTGGAAGCCCTCAAGAAGGAGCAGGCTGAGCGCGGTGTTATCACCTTCGGCGAACAGATGTCCATCGCAGCTACCTTGGCCAAGAACTTTCCGCTCTTGGGAGAACAGCAAAGCGCGCGCTATCGCGTTGTCATGCTCGACGAGTACCAAGACACGTCCCACGCACAACGCATCTTGCTGCGCTCCCTCTTCGGTGGTCTGCGTGAGGGATTGTCGGTGACCGCCGTTGGTGACCCCATGCAGTCCATCTATGGCTGGCGTGGTGCTACATCCGAAAACCTTGCCGCGTTCGTGACGGACTTCCCACAACAAGACGGATCCGATGCGCCGAAAGACCAGCTCACCACGTCGTGGCGAAACCCCTCCACGGTTCTAGAGCTGGCCAACGATGTTGCTGCGAAGCTCTTTTCTGGAAGCCCAGGGCAACGTCCCGTTGATGAGCTCTCAGCGAAACCAACGGCCCCGGCAGGAACCGTTGAATTGGGCTACTTCGCCACGGAAGCAGAGGAGCGAGCCTTCATTGCGGAACACCTTCGTGAATTGTATGAGGCCACGCCTGAGGGCGAGGATTTTAGTGCTGCAGTTTTGGTACGCACTAACCGGCAATCCCCATTGATCGCTGCGGCTCTCGACGAGGTAGGTGTGCCTAATGAAATCTTCGGTGTGGGAGGACTGCTGTGGCGTCCTGAAATCCAGGACCTCGTTGCAGTAGCTACGTTGCTGGTTCGTCCGCAGAACACAACGGCAGCGTTGCGTGTGTTGACAGGACCGATGTGTGGATTGGGCATTGCTGATATCCAGGCCCTTCACTCGCGTCAGCGCAACCTAGCTGGCGCCACTGAAGGCCGTTTGCGGTGGGAGGATGGCGACCCTGTGGAGTACCTGACCGCACAGGTAGATGCCATCACAACTGAAGGCCCTGACCAAGTGCTAGGCCTTGCAGATGCCCTCGCCGATCTTGGTGAACGTGACCGCTACAGTCCAGAAGGGCTCGAGCGGATGGAGGATGTCGCGGCCAAATTGCGCTACCTGCGCACGTACTCGTTGGGTAAATCACTGAATGACATTTTCGCTGATATCGAGCTCGTCTTTGGTGTGCGTACTGAGGTTCTCGCTGCCGGCACTCTCGGAGGAACAACGCACCTCGATGCCTTCGCTGACCTAGTCGCCGGTTTCCACGGGGATAGCTTGGCTGCATTGTTGGACTATCTTGAGCTTGCCAAGGAGAAAGAGGATGGACTCGCCTTGGGTGAGGTTCCAGTAGTGCGCAACCGGGTCCAGATCATGACCGTGCACAAGGCCAAAGGCTTGGAGTGGGAGCACGTGTGCGTAGCGCACGCAGACTCATCGAGCTATAAGGCTCAGGCTGAAACATTCCTCACCAAGATTGAGAAGGCTCCCGGCGATGATGACTACATCGAGCTTCCCGAAGACGCTACAAGTCGGTCGGATTTCGGCAAAGCCTGTGTGGCATTCAAGGACCTTGACCGAGAATTCCAAGCAGAGGAAGCAGCTCGCCTTTTCTATGTAGCGATGACGCGCACAGAGTCCACGCTCACGGTGACGGGATCAGGTACCACTAAGCAAAAAGGAAAGAATAAGAAGGGGCCGTACTCCTACCTGCAACTGCTCGCCGCCAAGCATCCTGAGCTCATCATCCATTGGGAAGTCCCAGACCTCCCAGTTGAAGCTGAAGAAGGCGCAGAGCTCAAAGCTCACTTCCCGTCGCTGACCCCGCAACCGGAGGCGGTGGATGCGGCAGCAGCGGTGCGCACTGCACTGGAGGAGCTTCCGCCGTTGCGCGCTGGCGAGACCTTTGATTTGTGGGAGCAAGAAGCCAGCGCACTTATTGAAGAGCATAAGGCCCTACAGGCTCCCGTCGTTGATGTGGAGCTGCCGAGCGAACTGACGGCATCTGACATGGTGGCCATGTCAGCCGATCCCATCCAGTTCGCCCGCCGCCAACGTCGCCCCATTCCCTTTAAACCTAATTCCTATGCCAAGCGCGGTACTGCCTTCCATGCGTGGTTGGAGGAACGCTTTGGAGCACCGGCATTGTTGGGGGAGGATGAGCTGCCTGGCTCCCATGACGAACCGGACCACGATTTGGAATCACTCAAAGAGGCTTTCCTTGCCTCTGATTGGGCACAGCGGACCCCGGCACACGTCGAGGCGCCGTTTGAAATCACCATCGGGGATTCCGTAGTGCGCGGCCGCATGGATGCCGTATTTCAGCAGCCAGACGGATCGTGGCTCATTGTGGACTGGAAGACGGGCAGACGCCCGCAGGGAGCTGCGCTAAAGTCAGCACAGATTCAGCTCGCTGTATATGCCGAAGCGTGGCGCCGAATCCACGGTGTTGATTCTGTCCGAGCAGCATTTTTCTACGTCCATGAGAACTTCCTTTTGGAGCCGGAGGACTTGCCCACAGGCGCTCGTCTCGCAGAGCTTTTAGACTCTGCAGTTTCAACCCCGCCGGGGTTGAGTCTAAGGTAGTCTCACGGTACATTCGCTCCGTCCAAGGGAGGTTGGCACCTCGTGGCCAAACGCATAGGTAAACGTCTTAAGTCGCGTTTCTTACCGCAGATCGAGTTGACGTCGCAGCCTGACCATGCGCTGATTGACGTCATCACTCTCCCGCGTACGGAAAGCACCAACCCGTGGAAGCAGCTCGCACGCCGCGTTTTGTGGGCCATGGGATTGCTCGTTTTCGTCACCATCGTCGTTTACTTCGACGGCGATGGCTACAGCGAGGATCTGTCCTTCCTCGATGCGGCGTATTATTCGGCAGTGTCACTCACCACCGTGGGTTATGGTGACATCGTTCCGGTTACCCCACAAGCACGGTTTCTGAACCTCGTCATCGTTACACCTGCCCGACTGCTCTTCCTTGTGCTGTTGGTCGGCGCCACGTTGTCAGTGCTCACGGATCGCGCGCGCCGCACATTTGAAATCCAGAATTGGAGAAAACAATTGCGTAACCACACTGTCGTTATCGGCTATGGCACAAAGGGCGCTGGTGCGGTGGCCGCACTCATTGCGGATGATGTCCCGCCTTCGCAAATCGTCGTCGTTGATACGAACCGTGCTGCACTTGCCAATGCAGAACACCATGGACTCGTCACCATCTACGGTTCGGGATCGAAGCAGGACGTCCTGCGCATCGCCGGTGCACAACATGCGTCGTCAGTCGTCGTGACGCCGTCCACCGACGATACTGCGGTGCTGTGTACGCTATCCGTGCGCGAGCTCAACCCTAAGGCCAAGGTGGTGGCTTCTGTTCGTGAATCCGAGAACCGCCACCTCCTTCTGCAGTCAGGCGCTGACTCAGTGGTGACCTCTGCAGAGACCGCTGGACGCCTCCTCGGCTTGGCCACCGTTACCCCAACCGTGGTGGAGATGATGGAGGATCTTCTGTCCCCGAATGAGGGCTTCTCCGTCGCGGAGCGCGCGGTACGTGAGTTTGAAGTCGGCTCTAACCCACGCCACTTGGCAGACATCGTGCTAGCCGTCCTCCGCAACAATGAGCTGCACCGCGTGGACACCGCGGATGCGTATGCCCTGAAACCGGGTGACCGCCTGCTCTACATCAAGCATGAGATGCAGCAGGCCATTGAAGACTCCGATGAGGACGAGGACGACGACAAGTAATGTTCCTGCCTGTCACCGAAACCGGCCGGATCCCTGTTGATACAGAGGGCCGGCCGGTCCTTGTTGCCGAACCGGCAGGTGACATTCTTGTGGAGGTCGGCGAGGTCCGTGCCTTTGTACTTGAGACTTCTGCCGCTGAGAAACTTGGTGATTTGCGGGATGCCACGTTCTTTACTGGTCAGCACGCTGTGCTTAAAGCGCTGCATCTTATCCGTAACCGTCGCGAAGCACGCTTCGATCCGCGCACAGGTCAGGAGTTGGACTACCCAGCACCTGGAGCCGTGGGGCGCATAGGGGAGCGAATGGTCTTTCCGCGAGTAGATCCCGCGGTTATCGGTATCATTCATCATCCTGAGCTGGATCACATCCTGTTAGCCCGGAACCGGCACCGCCCGGGATTCTTTTCCCTCATCGCGGGTTATGTTGATCCGGGGGAGACGTTGGAGGACGCGATGGCACGGGAGGCCCTCGAAGAAACCGGCCGCCGTATCCATTCAGTGACGTATTGGGGTTCCCAACCGTGGCCGCCCAGTGGGTCCCTTATGGTGGGCTTTTCCGCGGTGGCACAGGATGTCCAACCCGTGTGCGATACTGACGAAGAACTCGCAGAGGTTCGGTGGGTGTCCCGTGCCGATGTGCCGAGTTTGACCATTGCCCGTTCGGGCTCAATTGCACACACGATGATTATGGAGTGGTTCCACGGTGATGAGACCGGATCTGTCCCTGCTCGATGAAGATCAGCGCGCCGCTGCGACGGCACCGCGCGGCCCGGTCTGCATCCTCGCGGGCGCGGGCACGGGTAAAACCCGCACGATTACCTACCGCATCGCCCACATGGTGGACCAAGGATTCGTCAACCCGCAGCGCGTGCTCGCCGTCACATTCACCACACGTGCGGCGAGTGAGATGCGCGAGCGCCTCCACCAGATGGGCGTCGGGGGAGTGCAGGCCCAAACCTTCCATGCGGCGGCTCGCCGCCAACTGAAGTTCTTCTGGCCGCAGGTGGCTGGAGACCTGCCATGGCAGCTCATCGATAACAAATTCAGCCTCGTTGGCCGCGCAGTCCGGTCATTGGGCCTAGAGAACACCAAGGACACCATTAGGGACTTCCTTGGGGAAATTGAGTGGGCTAAGTCCTCACTCATTAGCCCCGAGGGCTACCCAGGCATCATCGAGAGCACGGACCGCGAAGCGCCTGGGGATCCGAACGCCGTGGCGGAAGTTTTTCGCCGCTATGAGGATATGAAGTCTACCCCTGACCTCATGTACTTGGACTTCGATGACTTGCTCATGCATATCGCCGGGGCCATTGAAAATGTGCCGTCCGTGGCGGAAGTATTCCGTGAGCAATATCGCACCTTCGTCGTGGACGAGTATCAGGACGTCACACCGCTGCAGCAGCGCGTACTTGAAGCCTGGCTAGGGGAGCGCGATGACCTGACTGTGGTGGGTGACGCCAACCAGACCATTTACTCCTTTAACGGAGCCTCCCCGGAATACCTGCTGGACTTTTCCCGCACGTATCCACAGGCCACGATGATTAAGTTGCAGCGAGATTACCGTTCCACCCCGCAGGTCACAGATCTGGCGAATGCGGTCATTGGTAAAGCTACTGGACGCGCCGCTGGCACTCGTCTGGAGCTGCAGGGCATGCGTGAGCCGGGGCCAGAGCCCACATTTAAGGCCTATGAATCCGAGGAGATCGAGGCCAAAGAGGTCGCTGGTCAGGTGCTCACCCTGCTGAACCAGGGCGTGAAGGCCTCAGAGATTGCCATTCTTTACCGCATCAACGCGCAATCGGAGCACTTTGAGCAGGCCTTGGCGGATGCCGGAATTGTCTACCAAGTTCGCGGTGGCGAAGGTTTCTTCCGCCGCCCAGAAATTCTGGAGGCCATCCGCGTGCTCATTGCGGCTACGCGCCGCGATGATCTTCCGGAGGACCCGGTGGCTATTGCCCGTGCCGCCTTTGTGGAGCTGGGGTTAACGGCTACTGAGCCGCAGGGTGCACAGGCTCGTGAGCGTTGGCAGTCCCTCAGCGCGCTCGTGGATCTCATGGCTCAGATTGTGGAAGACCACGAGGACATTGACCTCAACGGTGTGCTGGGAGAGCTACACCGCCGTTCGGACAACAAGCACAACCCCACCATGGAGGGCGTCACCTTGGCCACCATTCACGCGGCCAAGGGTTTGGAGTGGGATGCGGTGTTCCTCGTGGGGCTCACCGAGAAGCTGCTGCCCATCAACCACGCCATCAAGGCAGGTGACGAGCAGGTGGAAGAGGAACGCCGCCTGTTCTACGTGGGCATTACCCGTGCCAGGGAGCATCTAGCCTTGTCGTGGGCATTGGCAAAAACAACTGGCTCGCGGGCCTCGCGTGAACGCACACGTTTTCTCGATGGCCTTGTTCCTGGACTCGAAGAAAGCCAATCCAGCAACCGCCGTTACCGCCCACGCCGCTGTCGGGTGTGCTCTGCTGAACTCACCAGCCCGGCAGAAAAAGTCCTCGGCCGGCACGAATGGTGTGAGTACGAGGGAGATGAGGACGTATTCACAGCATTGCGTTCCTGGCGTGCCTCAGTGGCGAAGGATTCCAAAGTTCCGGCCTACGTCGTCTTTTCCGATGCCACCCTGCAGGCCATCTCAGAGGCGCTGCCCTCCACGGAAGCTGAGCTGCTCGACGTATCTGGCGTGGGGCCTGCCAAACTGGAGCGCTATGGGGCGGAAGTCCTGCAGATCATTGCCTCTACCCACTAGGGCCGCACAGATTACCCCCTGCAATAAGGGCAGCGTGGATGCTCCAGTACGAGGCGGTGCTGTTCAACTCCGTATAGGTCAACCTCCTTGAGCTCTCCCGCCAGTGGTCGTGTGCGTGGCGCTCCAGGCGGAGCTGGACGTCCCATCAGCCGCCGGATTGTGACCACTGCATGCATGACCACCGCGGTGCGTGTCACGGGGTCTCCCGGCCGTGATGCTTCACTAGCGCGTTGGGCTACCTCGTGCCACTGTTCATCGGCATCGATGCGGTGCAGGTGTGCGCACATCGGACAAGGTCCTGTGCCTTTGACACGCACTGGCCCGATGATGCCCCGAGCGTCCAGCATGGAAACCGGAAGCCACGTCGCCGGACTTTTGTGGAGAGCATGCGCCCATTCCACCGCTCCACTGAGCATGTCGACCGCCACGATGGGCAGATGCCCGGAGACTCCTTCGATATACTTCGCGGGCGGTTCTGTGTGCAGTGGTGAGCGAGGTTGGAAATGGTCGGTGAGGAGGGCATCTCGAAGCTCATCGGCCAACACCGACGTTCCCAGCACCGCCACGCGTTGCGGTGCGGGTTCCGGCCACAGGACGTTGTAGCTGATGAGATCATCCACCACACTGCGTGCGGCCGCTGGGGTTAGCCCGGTGTTTTCAATTGATTTTTCAATGGTTTGCCTTGTCAGCGGCGTGCGAAGGCGGTTGAGCAGACTTGCCAACTGTGGGTGCGCTTCCAGCACACCGACCCGTGTGGCATCCATACCGCACTGTAAGATGCCTGGCTCGCGTTCCAGTACCGCCACGTCGGGCGCCAATGTGTAGGCCTGTGCCGCCATGTGTTCCTCCCCGTGTCGCGGCATCCCTCCCAGCCGCGGTTGGCTTCCATTGCACCACAGGTAGAATGCCCTGTCATGTCGAGTAATCCCGAAGTGCGTGTCATCCGTTCCGCCCGGCGCCGGCGTACCGTTCAAGCCCGCACTGTCGACGGCATTCTGGAGGTACGCATTCCCGCGTGGATGTCCTCCGCGGAGGAGGAGAAGGCCGTGGCGGACATCGTGGCGAAGGTGCAGAAAAAGCACACATCGACGCAGCTTTCCGACGCCTCCCTCACCACCCGCGCCCACTCTCTCAACACGCGCTACCTGGAAGGCCGCGCGAAGCTGGGGTCTATTCGTTGGGTGAGCAACCAAAAATCCCGTTGGGGCAGCTGTACTACCTCAACGGGAGATATCCGCATTTCTGACCGTCTGCAGGACGTCCCTGAGTACGTTCTTGACGCCGTGATCATTCACGAGTTAACCCATACCTTCATTTCCGGGCATGGCCCGGAGTTTTGGGAGTGGGCTGACCGGGCACCGAAAGCGGAACGGGCCAAAGGCTATTTGGAGGCCTATCAGCGCTTCCGCTAACCGCGCAGCACAGTAGTCCTGCCGCGCGCACTAGTTTTCGCGGGATTCTTTGCCTTCGCCCTCATCCTTACCCGTGCCGTCGTCCGAATCGTGGACGTCCTCGTTAGACGCGGAGTCTTGGTCGGGAGTGCCGTCTTCTTCCGCGGCATCAGTTTGGCCACTGGACTGCTGCTTGAGCATTTCCTCCAGCTTGGAGAACTCCTCTTCGAAGCCCTCGTCAGTGCTGTCATCGAGCAAACCGTCGATGAAGGAGGCAGGGTTCTCGATGTGTTCGGCCGTAGGAAGCAGGTCTGGGTGATCCCACGCGGAATCACGCTTGTCCACACCGACGGCCACGGTGGCGCGGCGCCAGAGCTCAGCGGCAGCCTCCACCTTCGGGGCGTTGAGCTCAATGCCGACGACCTGGGAGAAAGCCTTCTCGGCAGAGCCACCGGTGGAGCGGCGGTGCGACCACGCCTCATTCATAGCCTTCGTCGATGGAATGCGCTCGCCTAAGGCTTCGGTGACAACATGCTCGACCCAGCCCTCAACGAGCGCGAGCAAGGTCTCTAGGCGGGAAGCTGCGCCCGCATTACGGGAGGTAATGCGGGGGGAGAGGTCCATGCCCTGTAGTTTGCCCATCGCATCCTGGATTGCCTGCGGGTCACCGGACTCGAGGTTGAGCTCGCGGGTGGCCTCCTCAATGTGGGAGGTGTCGATGACGAGGCCCATGGCGTATTCCTCCACGGAGGATACAAGGCGTTCTACCAGCCACGGGACGTGCTTGAACAGGCGCTGGCGGGCGGCCTCACGGGCGCCGATGTAGACCAGCACCTCTTGGCCCGGAACGTTGAGGTTTCGGGCGATGGCCTGGATGTTGTGAGGCAGCAACGCTGTGGTGCCAGCAGGGGAGACCGGCAGTCCGAAATCGGAACCGGTGAGCGCCTGGGAGGCCAAATCACCGAGCGCGTGGCCGAGCTTCATGCCGAAATTCATGCTGGACATCGAGTTCATCATCGAGGTCATCGGCCCCATCATCTCGCGGGCCTCCTCTGGCAGGGACTCGAGCTGCGCATTGTTCATGTGCTCAGCCACCGGGGTCACCATGCGCTGCCACATGGGCAGGGTGTGCTCCAGCCACTCTGTGGAATTCCACGCCGTAACAGAACCGGAGGCGGTGGGGAGCAGGGTGGCATCATCAAGCCACAGCTCCGCCAAGCGCACGGACTCCTGAACCGCAGTGCGGTCCTTCTCGTTGACTTCCTTGTCTCCGGAGATCTGTTGCTGGGCGATGCGCTTGGCCAAGTCATAGTTGACCGGTCCGGAGCCTTCCGGTGAGCTCATGGAAGAACCCATGCCCGAGAGCATCTGGCCAAACTGGTTGAGGAGATCGCCTAGGCCACCGCCACCGCCAGCGCCACCCGCGCTGAAGCCGAAGGCGCCAAACGGGTTCTGGTCGCGACGATCCTTGTCGTCGTCATCATCGTTGTTGGGAAAAGAGAAACCGAATCCGTTGTTCATGCGCCCCAATCTACCGGTTTCTGAGCTAAGGATTCTAGGTTCACGGCAACGCTGAGAGCGAACAGGCCGACAAACGTTGTAGGCTGTTTCTCCGTGAATCGACAGCAGAACCCCCGAACCCGCCGCCTTCGTACCCTGACCTGGGGAGCGATCCCGGTGGCGCTGACGGGAGCCTTGCTGAGCATCGACCGCATCCCGGGCACGGACATCACGCTGACTGTTCCCTATGCTTCTGAAGGTCCGGGGCCCGTCGTGGATACCTTGGGTGAGGTCGAGGGCATGCAGGTCGTTGAGGTTAAGGCGCCCGAAACCTTTGAACCTTCTGGTCAGCTCAATATGACTACGGTGTCGGTGCGTACCAACATGACGATGGCGCAGGCGCTTGGCCGGTGGATGTTTACTGATGACACCCTCGTGCCGATCGAGAACATCATTCCCCAAGGTAAGACGGATGAGGAAGTCCAGGAGGCTAACCAGCAGGCTTTTACGCAGTCGGAGTCTGCCGCCACGGTGGCTGCCATGGATTACCTCAATAAGCCGGTGCGTATTGAGGTAGCGCAGGTGCTTGGTGACGCCCCCGCGGCCGACACGCTCCATGAAGGCGATATCATCACCGCCGTTAACGCAGAACCCGTCAGTGAACCCGGCGAGGTTCAGGAGAAGGTTCGTGAGCTCGCTCCAGGCGATGAGGTGACACTGGACATCGTTCGCGAGGGCAAGGACAGTACGGTGACAGTGACCCTCGGTGCGCATCCGGAGGATGAGGACACCCCGCTGCTGGGCATTCTTATGATGTCGGTGCCGACTGAGGACATTAGTGTGGATTACAATCTGCAGGACATCGGAGGCCCGTCAGCAGGCATGATGTTCACGCTCGCGGTCATTGACAAACTGTCCACTGAGGATCTCACGGGTGGTGTGACCGTGGCTGGTACTGGCACCATCGGTGAGGACGGACAGGTGGGGCCCATCGGAGGCATCGCCCACAAAGTTCGCGCTTCCCGGGATGCGGGCGCGGAGCTTTTCCTGTCCCCAGCGGAGAATTGTGCGGAAGCCACCAGCCGAGACACCGGTGACATGGTGGTGGCAAAGGTGCACACCCTCGATGACGCAATAACGGCAATGCGAAACTTCGCCGATGGGGCAGAAGTCGAGACCTGCGGGACCCCGCCGCACCGCGGCTAGCTAGACCAGCCCCAGCTCCTTGAGCCGCTCTTCCGGATCATCCTGGTCGGTGGAGATCATCTGCTGCATGATGAGGCCTTCGTCGTTATCGACGACGGTCAGGATTGCGGTGTTACCCAGCATGGACCAGCCCACTACGCGGTTGCCGCTGTCCTCGATGACGCGAGAACTGCGAAGCTCCGTGAGCACCTGGGTGGTCTGGGAGGCTTTGGCCTTGGATTTGAAGAACTGGAACTGGCCCACCTCAGCGCCAGAACAGTTGAAGGAGTCCGTCACACCATTGGGATCGCAGCGATCGAACTGCTCGAAAATCTCTTCCGGAACGAGGCCACCGAAAATCTCGTAGGCCTCGTTTACGGAAGCGTCGAATGTCCCTCCCGATGCCGAGCTTGGCTCGGCAGAGTCAGAGCCCTCGCCATCCTCCCCGTCAGCGGTGGAGGCAGAGCTGCGTGAACCACTCTTACCGGCAGATGCGTCCGCGGACTCGGATTCTTCAGCGGAGCTCGTCGAGACAACCGAGCTTGTTTCAGTGGCCTGCTTCGATGCAGAGGTGGGAGACTCTGGGCCCTTCTCCTCGGTGGCGGCAGCTGTAGAGGCCGGTGCTGGCTCAGGGGTTTCCTTGTGGCCGCATGCGGCAAGGAGTGAGCCGGTGGCGAGCACGACTGAGGCAGCGGCGGTGAGGCGGGTGGTCAAGCGCACGAGATACTCCTCTAAATTGCGGTACTGCGGTACACGTTGGTAATACTATCTGCCCAGTTTAGTCGATTAAAGGACGTCGTCTGGATCCTGCTCGAGGCCATAGCGCAGGGCGGCGATGACTCCGGGGGCGACGTTGGGCCCGCCACGCAACTGGATATCATCCTCCGCGAATGGGCCAGCGGCCTCTAGCTCCTCCTCAGTGGGGCGCAGCTGGAGCAAAGTGAGCTCTGCACCTTCCGTCCCATCCTCTCCCACGCCTTCGCGGAGGACACCGGAGAAAAGGCGAGCGGGGTGGGCGTCGGCAAGCGCGGCGTCTGCGGTGTCTTTGAACGTGATCTCCTGTGCCAAGATGACTCCGGCGACCTCACGCGGCCATGCCAAACGTGCAACGTACTCGGCTAGGTGCTCCGAACCCGGCTCGATACCTTCGGGGAGATCCTGGACCACGAGTGTGAGAGGGGAATCCTCGTCGACATCCCCCAGCTGCGCTGCCACCAAGTCGGTGGGGACAAGGGCAAACAGCGTAGGAGGGGCGTCCCAGCCTTCGGCGTGAATGAAATCCACGGCCTCGCGCATGGCCTTGTTGAGCGCGCGGTTAGCAGCTGGCTGGGAGTTGGGTTGGGAACTCATAAGCGTCCTTGTTCGTTGACGGTGGTAGTGCTTCTCTAGACTAGAAGCTTGATACCTCTATATTCGCACGACACTTGATTGGAGCTGGAGTTGGCTTCCGGACTCAACCGACCCACCGCCCCGATGAAACGTCCACCCAGGGTGCTGTCCTGGGTAGTCGCCGTCATCGCTATCCTCTTGTTCATCGGCCCCATGTTCGTGGGCTTCTACACAGACTGGAAGTGGTTCGGCGCAATTGAGTACCGCGGGGTCTTCACCAAGACCCTGATCACGCGCTTCGTGCTCTTCCTTATTTTTGGTCTGGTCGCCGCCGCCATCACTTACGTTGCTGGCCTTCTGGTCTGGCGCGGGCGCGGGGCATCCATGGACATGGCGGACCTCAATTCGCCCGTCTACCAGTACCGCAAGTCCATTGAAAGCACTATGGGGGTCTTCCTCAAGGCCATCCCTGTGCTTGTTGGTATTGTTTCCGGCCTGCTGGGCCAGGCTAACTGGCGCCCAGTCATGCTTTTCCTCAACTCGCATGATTTCGGCGTGAGTGACCCGCAGTTCAACCACGATCTGGGTTTCTATGCTTTCCGCCTGCCGGTGTGGTCGATGCTGGTCAATGCTCTTTCGTTGCTGTTTGCCGTGTGCTTCCTCATCGCGCTGGTGGGACACTACATTCTCGGTGGCATCCGCATTGGTAACCGCGCGGCCGGTGTGCGCGGCTCGTTGTCGAAGTCCGCGCGCACCCAGCTGGCCGTGACGGCTGGTATCTGGATGCTGCTGCAGGTGGCCAGCTACTGGCTGGAGCGCTATCAGTTGCTCTACACGAAGCACTCGCTGTTCACCGGTGGTTCTTACACCGACATCAACGCCTACCTACCGGCGAAGATTATCCTCATGATCATCGGCGTATTCGTCGCCGTGGCCATTTTCTCCGCAGTGGTGATTAAGGACCTGCGCATCCCGGGTCTTGCTGTGGTGCTCATGGTGCTCTCGGCACTGGTCATTGGCCAGGGCTGGCCGCTCATCATGGAGCGCTTCTCCGTGAACCCGAACCGTCAGGCCAAGGAAGCCGAGTCCATTTCCCGCAACATCGAGTCCACGCGTTTTGCTTATGGTCTGACCGAAGACAAGGTGACGTACGAGGAAAACTGGGGCGCCGGTGACGTTGCCGATGACAAGGTTGCCTCCGATGATTCGACAATCTCCAACCTGCGCCTGCTGGACCCGGATATTCTGGCGCCAACCTTTACCCAGATGCAGCAGCTCAAGAACTTCTACGGTTTCCCGGAGACGCTGGCGATGGACCGCTACGAGATCGACGGCGAGATCCGTGATTTTGTTGTCGCTGCCCGCGAGTTGGATCCCAACGAGCTGCAGGAGAACCAGCAGAACTGGATCAACCGTCACACCGTGTATACCCACGGCAATGGCTTCATCGCCGCTCAGGCCAATACGGTTGATGAGGTCGCCCGTGATGCAGGTTCTGCCCGCGGTGGCTTCCCCATCTTCACCGTGGCTGATCTGCAGACGCAGTCTGGCAAGGATGCCGAGGGCGAAGGAGAGACCAAGAACGCCGAGGAATCCTTGGGCATTAAAGTGGACGAGCCGCGCATTTACTTTGGCCCGGTAATCGCTAGCGCACGCGATGGCATGGATTACGCCATCGTGGGCAAGACTGGTGAGCAGTCGGTGGAGTACGACACCGATACCTCCACCTACACCTACGAGGGGAAAGGTGGCGTGGACATCGGAAACCTTGTGGACCGCACAGCCTTTGCCCTGAAGTACCAGGAGCTGAACTTCCTGCTGTCGGACCGTGTTGGTTCGGAGTCCAAGTTGCTTTATGACCGCGATCCGCGTGAGCGCGTGGAGAAGGTTGCTCCGTGGCTGACCACGGATTCTTCCACCTACCCGGCGGTCATTGATGGCCGCATCAAGTGGGTTGTCGATGGCTACACCACCCTGGACTCGCTGCCGTACTCGCAGCGAACCTCCCTGACGGAGACTACGCAGGATGCGCAGAACCCGAACGGCACGACGCAGCGTCTGGTCAACGACCAGGTGGGCTACATCCGTAACTCGGTGAAGGCTACTGTCGACGCCTATGATGGCACCGTTGATCTCTATGAGTTCGACACCGAAGACCCTGTCCTCAAGGCGTGGGAAGGCGTCTTCCCGGGCGTGGTGAAGCCGGAGTCGGAGATCTCCGACGAGCTGCGTCAGCACTTGCGCTACCCGGAGGACATGTTTAAGGTCCAGCGCAACCTTCTGGCCAAGTACCACGTTGATGACCCAGGAGTGTTCTTCAACAACGATGCCTTCTGGTCTGTCCCGGAGGATCCGACCGCCGGAGAGTCGCAAGGCCTGAACCAACCGCCGTACTATGTGCTGGCCTCTGACCCGGAGACCAATAAGCCGAGCTTCCAGCTCATCACCTCCTACCGTGGCCTGAACCGTCAGTTCCTGTCCGCACACATGGCCGTGTCCTCCGACCCGGAGACTTACGGCGATATCACCGTGCGCGTGCTGCCGACGAATACCCAGACTCAGGGTCCGAAGCAGGCCCAGGATGCCATGATGTCCTCCGACCAGGTCGCGCGTGACCGCACGCTGTGGCAGGGCTCGAATGACCTGAAGAACGGTAACTTGTTGGCGCTGCCGGTGGGCGACGGTGAAATCCTTTACCTCGAGCCCATCTACTCTCAGCGAAAGGGCCAAGAGTCGGCCTTCCCGAAGCTGCTGCGCGTGCTTGTGTCCTACAAGGGCCGAGTAGGCTACGCCCCGACGATTGGTGAGGCCCTGGAACAGGTCGGCATCGATCCGAAGGCCGCCCAGGACATCACGGAGATCGAAGGCGATACCGGCAAGGACGGTGACCAGGCTGGAAACACTGGCGGTGACAAGAAGGACGCGGCTGACTCCAAGGACTCCGACGCTTCCGCACCGGCCTCCGCTCCGAAGGCATCGAGTGAAGGCGAGGCTATCGACGCCATCAACAAGGCTCTCGATGGCGTGGACAAGGCTAAGAACGGTTCCTTTGAGGAGTACGGCAAGGCCTTGGACGAGCTGGACAAGGCAGTGGAGGAGTACCGCTCGCTGCAGTCTCAGTAGTAGCTCCACGTAGTCCAGAGAAATGGCGCCTGCCCAGGGGATTTGGGTAGGCGCCATGGCGTCTGTATAGTTACATGAGTCGCCGGCACACGGGGTAAAAATCCTAGTGATTAACCACAGTGTGCTGAAGCGCTTGATGTTCGGAAGTACATCTCGACGCGGGGTGGAGCAGCTCGGTAGCTCGCTGGGCTCATAACCCAGAGGTCGTAGGTTCGAATCCTGCCCCCGCTACCAACTTCCCGCCCCTACCAGTGGAAACACCGGTAGGGGCCTTTTCTGTTTTGTGCTGGAATCGCCATTTGGGGCTTTGAATCCTGCACCACGTAGGACTTCGCCGCTCCCCCCAAGCCATGCACTTAGAAAGTAAAATCTTCTCGCTGTACGGTATCGTCGGTACGCTCAAAGATCGAAGCGCAGGATTACAAGGACTACATTCTCGGCTTCATCTTCTATAAGTTCCTGTCCGACCAAGTAGAGCAGTTCATGCTCAATAACGACGCTGAACCGGAAGACCTGCCCGATGCGCTCGTTGAGACCGACACTGACACCGTGGCCCTGGTGCGTAACAACTTGGGCTACTTCCTCACTTACGAGAACCTGTACTCGACGTGGCGGGACATGGGTAACGACTTTTCCATCGCTCACGTGCGCGACGGCCTGGCTACCTTCAAGCGCAACATCGCCCCGGAGCACAAGCACGTCTTCGAGGGCATCCTTAACACCCTGGACACCAGCCTGTCGAAGCTGGGCACAACCGACGCTGCCCGTACCTCAGCCATCAAGAAGCTACTGGACCTTATCGATGACATCCCCACTGATGGCAAGCAGGGCTATGACGTGCTGGGATACATCTACGAGTACCTCATCGAGAAGTTCGCGGCTAACGCGGGCAAGAAGGCAGGCGAGTTCTACACCCCGCATGAGGTCTCGCTCATCATGAGCAACATCGTCGCTGACCACCTCAAGGACCGCGACGAGATTCAGATTTACGACCCGACCTCCGGCTCTGGCTCCCTGCTGCTTAACATCGGCCATGCCGTCGCCAAGCGCATGGGGGACCCAGACCGTATTAAGTACTTCGCCCAGGAGCTGCGCGAGAACACCTACAACCTCACCCGCATGAACCTGGTCATGCGCGGCGTGAAGGCGGACAACATCGTCGCCCGCAACGGTGACAGCTTGGCCCATGACTGGCCGATGTTCGACGAGTTCGACCCGGTACAGACCTACCAGCCGCTCTATGTGGACGCCGTAGTCTCCGACCCGCCCTACTCCCAGAAGTGGGAACCCGAAGGCAACGAGGCTGACCCGCGATTCGCACGGTTTGGTCTAGCTCCGAAGACCAAGGCCGACTACGCCTTCTTGCTGCATGAGCTGTTCCACGTCAAACCCGACGGTATCCTCACCATCGTCCTGCCGCACGGCGTGCTGTTCCGTGGCAGCTCGGAGGCCGACATCCGCCGCAATCTCATCGAGGCCAACCACATCGATGCCATTATCGGCCTGCCTTCCAACATCTTCTACGGCACCGGTATCGCGACCATCATCATGGTGCTCAAGCAAGAACGTGACCGCGATGACGTGCTGTTCATCGACGCCTCGCAGGGCTTCATCAAGCAGGGTAAGTACAACCACCTGCGTGCCCGCGACATCCAGCGCATCGTCGATGCCGTCCGCAACCGCGTTGACGTGCCACACTTCGCTAAGGTCGTGACCCGCGACGAGATTCGTGCCAACGACCACAACCTCAACATCCCGCGCTACGTGTCCGCCACCCTGCCGCCAGAGTCTGTAGACCTGTACGCCACCATGCACGGCGGCATCCCCACCAGTGAGATTGCCGCCTTGGAGCACTACTGGACCGCCCTACCGGGACTGCGTGAGGCGCTGTTCACCGAGAAGGTAGAAGGCTACGCGGAGCTGAAGACCGCCAACCTGCGCGAGACCATCGACAAGCACCCTGCAGCCCAGGCACTGCGTAACCAGGTTGACGCTGCACTATCCGACCTCCCGGAGAAGCTGCACGCGCTGCTGGTGGACGGCGCGGCCACCGTGCCCATTACCACCACCGAGGACCAGCTTAAGGCAGACCTGTTCGACCGACTCGACCCTGTACCGTTGGTTGATGCCTACGAGGGCTACCAGGTACTGCATGACAGCTGGGTCAAAACCGCCGGTGACCTAGAAGTCATCCAGACCGAAGGCTTCGATGCCCTGCGGGTCAACCACCCCGTGATGGAGTGGAAGACCAAGGAAAAGAAAAAGGTCTATGTCCAAATCGGATGGGACGGGCGCGTTGCTCCCAACGAGTTGGTGCAGACCTTCTACCTGGCGCAACAGAAGGACCAGGTAACGCAGCTAAGTCGCGACGTGGACACAGCTGTATCTGAGCTAACACAGCTTGTCGAGGGCTTAAGCGAAGTCGACAAGACCGACCTGACCGAGATACTTAACGACAAGCAGGACGCCTTCAAGAAGACCGAGCTGAACAAGGCCATCAAGGACCTGCCGAAGCTGGCCAAGGGCGAGACCTGGCCGGAGGACAGCACTGAGGCTGCCATGCTCAGCGCCAAGGCACTTATCGCCCAGCGGGACAAGCTCAAGAAGAACCTCAAGGCTGCGCAAGAGCAGTTGGAGAAAGACACCTACGCGACCATTGAAGCGCTTACCGAAGCGCAGGTCGATGAGGTGCTCACCGCCAAGTGGATTACTTCACTTATGGATGACCTGCGCGAAATCCCTGGTCACGTGCTTGCAGGCCTGGCCGGCCGCGTCCAGGCGCTGCACGACAAGTACGCCGTCGCGCTGACCGACCTCGACGTGAAGATTCGCGAGACGGAGCAAGAACTCGCTGGCCTACTGAGCGGGCTTACCGGCAACGCCGCCGACATGCAGGCCGTGGCTGCACTCCAGGAGCTGCTGGGCGGTGGTCGCGATGCATAGTCACAACGTGCCCGCACTGCGCCTGGAGGGCTTCGATGGTGAGTGGGAATTGAAAGCCATTGGAGACCTCAGCGAAAGGACTTACGGTGGCGGTACGCCATCTAGCGATGAACCGGGCTACTGGTCCGGGGACATCCCTTGGATTCAATCCTCTGATGTTGCGGAGCAGGGGGTCGCCCCGGTCGCCCCTCGTAAGCACATCACCGAGGAAGCTATTTCACGCTCTGCTGCTATGCAGATTCCTGCCGACTCTGTTGCAGTCGTCACTCGTGTTGGCGTTGGCAAGGTCTCTTTTATGCCGTTCCCTTACGCCACCAGCCAGGACTTTGTATCGCTATCAGACCTTTCCGGTGACCCTGAATACATCGCTCTTACTGTTAAGCGGCGTATGGAGGGACTCGCTGACCAGCTGCAGGGTAGCACCATCAAAGGTATCACGAAGACTGAGCTGTTCAATCAGGCTGTTTATTTCCCGCCCGCTCTCGAAGAACAGTAGGCCATCGGCGCTATCTTCACCAACCTCGACGATGCCATCAACCAGCACACCAAGAAGCACCAGGCCCTGCAGCAGGCCAAAACTGCTCTCATGCAACGGATGTTCCCGCAGGAGGAGGGGCAGACGGTGCCGGAGTTGCGGCTGGAGGGCTTCGACGGTGAGTGGAAGACGACAACACTGGGTGAACTCGGCTCGTTCAAGTCAGGCGTCGGATTCCCGGAACGTGAACAAGGCGGGGAAGCAGGCCTACCTTTCTACAAGGTATCGGACCTCTCCGCACCAGGGAATGAGCTGCAACTGCGCTCCGCCAACCACTATGTGACGGAGGAACAGATTGTTCGTAATCACTGGGTGCCTGTAACAGCTGTACCTGCGATTCTGTTCGCCAAGGTTGGTGCTGCTGTCTTCCTAGGGCGCAAAAGACTCGCTACCGATACATTCCTCCTCGACAACAATCTCATGGCGTTTTCCTTGGACACCAAATCTTGGGATGTTCAGTTTGCCGATACCTACCTCAAGACGGTGGACCTGACCCGATTCACTCAGAGCGGTGCTTTGCCGTCACTGAACGCCCGTCACTTGGCAGAGGCGGCGGCTACCATTCCACCCACCCTTGAAGAACAACAGGCCATCGGTGCAGTGTTCACACGGCTGGACACGCTCATTGCTACCGAGGCCAAGTACATCGAGTCCCTTAAGCAGGCCAAGGCGGCGCTGCTGCAACGGATGTTCATCTAAGGAGCAGCTATGACCACACCATTTCGTTCTGAGGCTGAGTTCGAGGCGGTACTCATCGACCTGCTAACCCGCCACGGCTGGAGCAAGGAGTTGCTGCGCTTCCCGACAGAGCAGCAGCTCATCGACAACTGGGCGAACATTCTTTACGCCAACAACCGGGGCCGTAACCTGCTTGGCGACGTGCCGCTCACCGAGGGCGAGATGGCGCAAATCATCGAGCAGGTCAACAACCTGCGTACGCCGCTGGCGCTCAACGAGTTCATCAACGGTAGCACCGTGACCATTACCCGAGATGCACCGCAGGCCGCCAACTTCGGCTCTGAGGTTAGCCTGAAAATCTACGATCGCCTAGAGATTGCCGGTGGCCAGTCGCGCTACCAGATTGCCGTCCAGCCGCGCTTCCAGACCGCCAATGAGCTGCTGCCCACCCGACGTGGCGACTTGATGCTGCTCATTAACGGTATGCCGGTCTTCCACATCGAGCTGAAGCGCTCCGGCGTGCCGGTCTCCCAAGGTGCGAACCAGATAGCCAAGTACGCCCACGAGGGCGTCTACCAGGGAATCTTCTCACTGGTGCAAATCTTCGTCGCCATGACCCCAGAAGAGACGATCTACTTCGCCAACCCGGGCGCAGGCAAGTTCAACCCGGACTACTTCTTCCACTGGGCAGACTTCAACAACGAGCCGCGAATCCGGGCTATCTGGAGCGCTGGGTCGTGCGCGCGGATGAAGTTAACCCGGACGGCGACGTCGCGCTGTCGCAGCAGGCGGTCGACGAGTTCGTGATGGCGCCGTGCGTCCGCTGCGGTTCGGAGCTGCTCAAGCCGGACGTCGTCTACTTCGGCGAGCCGGTTCCGGTGGAGCGGCGGGACGCCGCGCGTGCGCTGCTTGCGGACTCGCGCTCGCTGCTTGTCGCCGGTTCGTCGCTCGCCGTGATGAGTGGCTATCGCTTCATGCTCGACGCGCTCAAGCAGGGCAAAGAGGTCTCTGTGGTGAACGGCGGCCCCGGACGCGGCGACCCGAAGGCGACGACGCTGTGGCGCACGCAGGTAGCGCCGGCTTTTGATGAGCTACTGGATCTGCTTGATGTGTAAGGCTGGGGTACGGCAGGCCTAAAGCTTCTCGAAGTACATGACTGCGGTGTCGGTGTTTTTCTCTGGTGCCGGGGGATCGGTCTGCTTGCCTCGCCACAGGGGGCTGATGCCTGGCATGAACCAGGCGAGCAGGGCAACGAGAACCGCGATGACGATGGCGGCGGGAGTTGCATATTCGAGCGGCACGAACCAGTATCCGGCCGCGCACAAGGCGATGATGATGCAGACCCACAAGGGGACTAGGACGCCGAGGTTGAGCCGCCGCGTGGCGCGGTATTCGGCCCAGTCTTCGCCGGGGAAGCGAGTGCGCGCTTCGGAGCGAATCCGACGCGCGGTCTTGTGCTGTTGCAGCACCGAGGCGATGAGGGTGAAGGCCACGCCGGCGCCTGCAACGAGCATGTCTGCGGTGACGGCTCCATAAGCTGCAATCGCGAGCGCGAGAGACAGCGCAAGGCGCTCGGAGACGCTGAGAGGTAGCCCACGCGTGGGGTCTACGTCGGGATACAGATTTTTGAAGGCGCTGGTAGACGACGATGTCATGACCGAATGAGGGTGTCCTTTGTTGGGGGTTGCTTACCTAATCTAGGTTAGTATAGCCTATACAAAACTGCTTAGGTATGTGTAGCCTAACTTCTGATTCTTTTTGTTCATCGCATCAATACTTCATGAGGACTCTCTCCGTGATTCTCCGTCGAATATTGGGCACTCTTGCTGCCAGTACTCTCATCGCACTCCCTTCGGTCGCGCTCAACGCTCCTGTCGCCTCGGCTGCCGGCACTTGCTCCTGGAATTGGGGCATTAAGCAGTCCTACCGAAGCTATATCCAAGGCCAAGTCGCCAAGGGCCAGTGGGAAACGGACGGCATTGGTTTTACCGGTTCCGAAACCGGCGCAGACGGTGCTTTTACCTTCACTCCGGGCAAGGCTTCCGTAAACGGCGATACCGTCACCGTCCCCTTCGGCGGCGTCATCCACTTCACTGGACACAACTACGGCGGCGACGATCTGTTGGATATGACGCTGACAGACTGGCAGATTCAGGCCTCCGGCAACCGGGCGGCGATCGTGGTGGATTACGTCTCTTATGAATCTGACATGGTGGATAAGTCCGCACGCGGCCCGCAGATTACCGGCGATAACGTGGTCATCGCGGGGATCGATCTAGATCAACCCGTCGACGCGTCCGCGCACACGCTCGACCTTTCCGGCGACGTCACGCTCACCGACGAAGGACACAAACTCTTCATTGCCTATGAGTCGGGACAGTCGATGGACCCCTCGTCAGGGACCGTGGCCACGGATGGCAGCTGCGGCGGGTCCTCTGGCGGTTCAGGCAGCGGTTCGAAGTCCTTGGGGACAATCTCGGGCACGTTTACTGGTCGCAATGCAGAAGCCATGGCGATTCTGAAGGAAACGAACGACACCATGAATGGCCTGACCACCTTCATGGGCAACACGGAGTCCTTCCTAGACCAGCTAGAATCCTTCCGTTCTCGCACGGAAGCCGCCACGGGCACGACCACCAGCACTACCACTAGCACCACGAGTGGTTCAGGCGCGTCGGGAGCCAACACTTCGGGCACCGCGAGCCCTTCGGGTGCTTCGGGTAGTACTTCGAGCACTTCGGGTAGTACTTCGGGCAGTACTTCGGGTACTTCCGGCACTACTGGTGCTACTGGAACCACAAGAACCGCGCGGCCACAGGACCCCGGGTCCGCGGCTAGTGATGGGCAGTCAGAAACCTGCGTAGCCACGGGCGTGCAGGCTGCGACCGCCGAGTGGGGTGTCAAGAAGTCCTTCCAGTCGTATATCACCGGCTCCATCGCCAAGGGCGCCTGGACGCTCGACGGCGTAGGGTACGACAACTCGCGTTTCCAGTTCACGGGCACCGGCGGAGATGTGGATACTGCGGCGCAGTCAGGTTCCATCCGCTACGGCGGCGCTATGCATTTTACCGGCCACAACGGAGTCCTCGATCTCAATATCGCGAACCTGGAAGTCCGGTTCAACGGGACGAGCGGTCAACTCATCGCCGACGTGCGTTCCTCCAACATGGAGGGCGAGCGCAAGGACTTTGGACGCACGGTGCTCGGAGACGTGTCGTTTAGCCTGCTCGACGTGAGTGACTCCGCCGTCGACGGCGAAGCCACCGTCACGCTGACCGCAGCGGGCAATGATGCGTTCGCGAATTTCTATGAGCCGGGCACGACCCTTGATCCGCTTTCGTTGCATGCACAACTTGGCGGATCCGGGGACTGCGCCGGGGCGAGCGGAACTACGGCACACACTGGTGCGGCGACGACCTCCGGCGGTCAGAGCGCTGCGGCGGCAAAGCGGGCGGCATCGGAAAGCTCTGCGGGAGACGGCCCGCAGGCCGCGGCCGGCACGAGCACGTCTGGTTATGAAGACGGCAGCGGCAACTTCCAGATCAAGAAGGCCGCGGCCGCGGGCTCCTCGCCGGAGGCGAGCACGTGGCTCCTGCTGCTTATCGCAGGCCTCGCCATCGCCGGCGGTTCCATGGGCTCCGTCGTCCTGCGCAACCCGGCGTAGCGCACCCCTTGTTACCCAAGACTTGAGAAAGGATACGTTTCGCATGAAACGACTTTTGGTGGCGTTGGCGTGTGTCTTCGCCCTCACAGGGTGCGGCGTCCAAGGCGCCTATGAATCCCAAGACGCGCAGCTGCGCGACGCCCTCCCAGACGCGCAGTCGGCCAAAGACCCGCGCTCGTTTACGGGTGTGTCGAATGTGACGGACTTCGAGGATGTCGTCGCGGTGGCGGAGTCGCCTACTCCCGCGCTGCCGGTAGAGCTCACGGATGCTGACGGCTACGACGTCTCCGTTACGGATGTGTCCCGAATCGTGGCATTGGATCTCTACGGTACGTATACGAAAACCCTCGAGGGCCTAGGGCTTACGGACAATATCGTGGGTCGCACGGTGTCGTCGACGGAAAACGCTATCGCCGATCGCCCCGTCGTGACCCAGGGCGGACACAACATCAACGTGGAAGCCGTGCTCGAACTCCGGCCCACGCTGGTCATCGTCGATCATTCGATCGGCCCACGCGACGCCATCGACCAGATTCGCGCCGCAGGGGTGACCACCGTGGTCATGGAGCCGAAACGCACCATTGACTCGGTGGCCGAGGACATCACAAACCTGGCCGCGGTCGTGGGTCTGCCAGACGAAGGCGAAACGCTGGCCAACCGCTCCGTCGAAGAAATCGAAAAAGATAAGGCGGCCATCGCAGACATCGTGCCGGAGGAGCCAATGCGCATGGCGTTCCTCTACGCGCGCGGCAACGGCGGCATCTTCTTCATCATGGGAGAAGGCACGGGTGCCAAGGACCTCATTGAGGGTGTGGGCGGCGTAGACCTCGGCACCGAATACCACCTCTCTTACGCCGAACCTGCCAACGCCGAATCTTTGGCAAAGATTAACCCTGAGGTCATCATCATGATGACGGGCGGCCTGGAGTCGACCGGCGGCGTCGAAGGCCTCCTCGAGCGCCCCGGCATTGCACAAACCACCGCGGGCCAAAAGCAGCGGATCGTGACCATCCCAGACGGGCAATCGCTCGCCTTCGGGCCCTTGACCGGACAGACCCTTCTCAAACTTGCGCAGGCAATCTATGACCCAGACAATGCTTAAACCGGCGGCCCCCACGGAGGTTTTCGCTCGGCGCTCCCGCCTGCGGGTTGGTGTATTCGTATCGCTTGGGGTGCTGCTTGGTGTCGCCTTCATCCTGTCGCTTGCGCTGGGGCAGTACTACGTCGCGCTGGGTGACTTGGTGCAGATTATGGCCGCGGGCCCTGGCGGTGGCTTGACGGCCAACGTCGTGTGGCAGATCCGCCTGCCGCGCATTCTGCTCGGTTTCTTGGTCGGCGCGTGCTTGGGAGTGGCGGGCACGCTCATGCAGGCCGTGTTCGCCAACCCGCTGGCTGAGCCCTCCATCGTGGGCGTGACCTCCGGTGCCGGTGTAGGCGCGGCCGTGGTAATCGTCTTTAATATCTCCGTCCTGGGTACCTTCACGGTGCCGCTCGCGGCGTTTGCTACGGCGCTGCTGGTTACCGCGCTGATCTACCAGTTGGCGCGCTCACGAGGGCGTGTGGCGGTGGTCAATCTGATCCTGACCGGCATTGCTATCAACGCGGTGTGCAACGCCATCATCTCCTTCATGATGTACCTGGCGCCTACCGCGAACCGCGAGCAAATCATCTTTTGGCAAATGGGTTCGCTCAACGGTTCCCAGTGGAAACACGTGTGGGTGGGCCTCCCCATCGCCCTCCTCGGGATGGCCATTGCGCTGCGTCTTGGCCGCCAGCTAGATGTGCTCGCGCTGGGCGAGCGCGCCGCGGAACACACTGGCGTCGACGTCAAGCGACTGCGCATTATCGCCATCGCTGCCTCGGCGATCCTTACCGCCGGCGCAGTTGCTTTCGCCGGACTTATTGGGTTCGTCGGCCTTATCGTGCCGCACCTGCTGCGTACGATCATCGGCCCAGAAAACAGGGTCTTGCTGCCGGCCTCTGCGGTGGCGGGCGCCGTACTCATTGGCTTTGCCGACGTCGCTGCGCGCACGCTCATTCCTTTCGCCGACCTTCCCATCGGTATCTTTACCGCGCTCGTGGGTGGCCCCACCTTCTTCGTGCTGTTGCGCCGGATGATGAAGAAGGGAATGCATTGATGATTAACGTTGCGAATCTTTCCGTTTCGATCGGCGAGCGGAACCTGCTTTCCGATGTCTCCTTTGTCGCCCGCCCAGGGGAGGTCACCGGCCTCATCGGCCCGAATGGTGCGGGCAAGTCCACGCTGCTGGCGGCCATCGCCGGCGATATTGATTACACCGGTTCCGTTTCCCTCGTGGGGCAGGATCCGGCGGTGTCCTCCCCAGGGGCGTTGGCCCGTGCGCGTGCGGTGATGCTGCAGGACGTTACTGTGTCCTTCCAGTTTCTCGTGCGTGATGTAGTGGCCATGGGCCGGCGCCCTTGGGAGGGCACCGCCAGGCAGGCCGAGGACGCCGCGATCATCGACGCAGCGCTTGCGGCGGTGGATGCGACGCACTTGGCCGGCCGCGATATTGCCACGCTCTCTGGCGGGGAGCGTGCGCGTGTGGCGTTGGCCCGTGTACTGGCGCAGCAGACCCCGGTGATTCTTCTCGATGAGCCGACTGCGGCGCTGGACATCCGCCACCAAGAACAAGTCTTGGGATTGGTGCGCTCGATCGCGGCGCAGGCTGGAGTGGCGGTGCTGGTGGTACTCCACGATTTGGGCGCCGCTGCGGCCTATTGCGATCACATCGTGTGCCTAGCAGACGGGGCAGTTGCCGCCGCCGGCCCGGTGCGCGAGGTCTACACCGACGAGATTTTGTCGCAGGTCTATCGCTGGCCCATCCAGGTGAGCAAGGCAGACGGCCACATCTCAGTCCATCCCGCGCGATGTCAGGTCGCCGATCCCGAGCAGTCTTTTGTCGATCTACTTAAGGAGTCTTAACTCATGCGTATTGTCTCTTCTTCTCTCGCGCTGGCGCTGACCGCCTCGGCGCTGACCGTTCCGGCAGCCTTTGCTGCCGATGCCCCCACCTGCGCCCCTGGCCAGACCCTGGAGACCCGCATTGTCTCCGGAACTGTGAATTGGGGCATCAAGGAATCTTTCCGCAACTACATCACCGGCCCCATCGCGAGGGGTGGGTGGACCACGTCCGGCGCGGTAACGCAGGACGAGGGTAACAAAGGCGGAGCAGACTTTCAGTTCCACTTCGAGGTGGATCCTTCTGCGTCCTCGGTGAGCCTGGGCGAAGACGGCACCGTCACGAAAGCCGATATTCGAACCAAGGATTCGACGCTGGAGTTTGAGGGCCACCACGGTGCGCTGTACACCAAGATGCTCTCGCCTTATGTCCTCACGGAGGCAGGGCAGGCAAAGGCGGGCACGTCCTACGAGGGCTACTACGTGCCGGGCAAGGGCATGACGGAATACACCCCGGAGGACCGCACGGAAGAAAACAAGAAGTCGGGCACGGATACCTTCGCTGAGGGCAATGCCGCATGGTCGAAGGACGGCGATATGCTCACGCTGAATGCGACCGACGTGACGTACAAGCCGAAGGCGGGTACCTACTACGATCGCGAGTCGAAGATCCAGCACATCGAGGGTATCGACGTGATCTTCATGGGCATGTACAACGAGAGCTACAAGCCGGAACTTGATGATGCACAGGTGACCTTGAAGACCGCGTCCGAGTGTGTGGGTCCTGCCGATGAGGGCACCGAGACCACCCCAGGGGAGCAGGACGAGCCGGGCCGCGACGAGCAGGGCAAGGACCAGGCAGGAGACCAAGGAAAGACTCCTGAGAAGGACCCAGAGAAGAAGCCGGAAAAGGGGCGGGATCAGAACCAAGGCGGCACGGATAACAAGGGCGAAGAAGGCTCTTCTTTTTCCAACGTGTGGAATATCGTGTTGGCGCTGACCGCTCTGGGCGGCATGTTTGCGGTCATCGGCGGCGCCATCGTGCAGTCCGGCGTTCTTAATCCCCTGCTGGCGCGCCTGCGTTAGCGAACCTGCACGGGTCTATTCCGAGTCGGCGTGACCCGCGTTGGCAAGGGCGTGGCTTTGGGCGTCGTGAGGATTGTCCAGGGTGGGGGAGAGCTGTTTGAGCACCGTGCGCACGATGGCGCGCACGCGCTTGTCCATGGGCATATCCATGTGTGAGACGACGGCGCGTTTGTCGACGTCTTGCACATAGACATTGCGCACCGTTCCGTCGGGAGTGTCGCCGGGATCCAAGAAACAGGTTTCCGGCGGCACGACGATGGAGTCTTGCTTAGTGGCCACGCACGTGTAGCTCACACCGGGGGCCAGGTCACCGTTGCGGTTGAGCTCCTCCAGCGTCGCGCTGCCCACGATTTGTTCCATGCCGGCTGGGCCGAAGTAAGCGTCGATGATGGAGCGCATGACGTGTTCTTGGCGGCGGCTGGAAATCAACGAGCTGACGATTCCACCTTGGGTGGTGCCGTGGTTGGGCGCCGACAGGCAGATGATGTGGCGCACGCGGTCCACCGCATCGTGGTTATGCATCCAGTAGCGGGCGACGATACCGACTTGAGAGTGTCCGATGAGCACGACCTGTTCCGCGCCGGTGACGGCTTGGACCGCGTCGATATACGCGCCGACCTGATCGGCGGAGGCGGCGATGGGGCCGGTGGCGCGGGCGCCATAGTCCGGTGCGAACACGGTCCAGCCGTCCTCGCGCAGCTCGGAGCCGAGCAGCTGCCATACGCCTTTCGTATCCGTCGTCCCGTGGATGAGAATGATGGGCCATGGGTGGTCTTCATCCGGGCGCGCTGCCCAGTCGTCTTCGAAAACGCCGCGTGGCTTCAGGCGTGCGCCGAGCGGTAGCGATGCCAGGCGTGCCGCGGTCTCTGCCTCGTGGTCGTCGCCTGCGGACCCGCGTGGATGGCGAAAGTCGAGGTCGAAGAAGCTGCGGCGCTCGGCACGCAATAGCTCGGCGATTTCGTCGGCCACTTCCTCGCGCAAGGCGTTAGCGGGCGCAGGGGTGGTAATGCCGTGGCGCGGAGAGTCTGAAACTTGTTCCGCCGCCGGTGTCTCCGGCAGGCCTTCGGTGGCGTCGTAGCTGACGGAAGGGGGAGTCGGGTCTGAACGCCAGAACCGCCCGAGTCCCTCGGAGATGAGGGTTTCGAGTTCTTTGAGCGGTTCTTTGAACGAATCTGTTGCCATAACTCTCATCCTATTTCGTGCCGCGATACATTAATTTTTCGGAATTATTAGTGGTAACGGTGATATTTCGCGGGATCGCGGGAGAAAGTTCTCGTTCCCCCTTGACCATCCAACTAAAGGTTTATAAACTAAGCCTTGCCTAATCACGGGCGGTTGCTTACTAGGAAGGTCGCGCTCCACTTCCTTCTCACGGTAAGTGCCGAAAGATTAGTCATGGGGAGAAGGCCCGTCAGCGCGCAGCTGACGGGCCTTCGTTTATCTCTGGAAGTGGTAGTTGGGGGACGAGCCCAAATTCCTGCGCCTACCGGCGTGCTCGCGAGCTTTCGCTACGTCTTTTCTTCCCCCGCGCGCCTGCGCATGGAAGTCTTCGGCGGCCTCGCCGTCGCCCTCGCGCTTATCCCCGAGGTCTTAAGCTTTTCGATCCTGGCGGGGCTGGATCCACGCGTTGGACTCTTCGCGTCCGTCATCATGGCAATCTCCATCTCCTTTACTGGTGGTCGTCCTGCCATGATCTCCGCCGCGGCCGGCTCGGTCGCGTTGGTCATTGCTCCCTTGTCTGCCTCCCACGGTCTGCAGTACGTCCTCGCGGCGGTGCTGCTGGCGGGAGTCCTGCAGATCGTTCTCGCTTTCCTCGGGGTCGCCAAGCTCATGCGTTTTATCCCGCGCTCCGTTATGACTGGCTTCGTCAACGCGTTGGGCATCATGATGTTTACCGCGCAGCTGCCGCACCTCATGCACGTCCCGTGGATTGTCTATCCCCTCGTGGCGCTCGGTGTGGTCATCATGCTTCTGTGGCCGAGGCTCACGGAGGTCGTCCCCGCCCCGCTCATCACGATCCTCGTCATCACAGTGCTCGTCGTCGTCTTCCGCTGGGACATTCCGGACGTCGCGGACCAAGGCGAGCTACCCACGAGCCTGCCGGGCTTCGTTTTCCCTGACGTGCCGCTCACGCTCGACACGCTCACGCTCATCGGCCCGTACGCGGTAGGCGTGGCCCTCGTCGGCCTCATGGAGTCGCTGCTCACAGCCAAACTTGTCGACGACATTACGGACAGCCACTCGGATAAAACGCGCGAGTCCCTCGGTCAGGGTATTGGCAACGTCCTTGCGGCGAGCATCGGCGGCATGGGCGTGTGTGCGATGATTGGCCAGACGATGATTGGCGTCAAAGCTTCTGGTGCTCGCACGCGCCTGTCGAGCCTGCTCGCTGGCATCTTCCTCCTCATTCTCATCCTTGTGTTGGGCGATACCGTGGGTGCGATTCCCATGACTGCGCTTGTCGCCGTCATGATCCTCGTCGCCGCGGACACGGTGGATTGGCACTCGGTGCGCACCATCCACCGCATGCCGCTGTCGGAAACGCTGGTCATGCTCGTGACGGTTGTGGGGACATTGGTTACTCACAACCTGGCGGTCGGCGTCATCGCCGGCGTGCTCACGGCCATGATTGCGTTCGCGCGTCGCGTCGCGCACCTCACCCAGGTCGAGCTCGTTGCTTCCGATGCCACCCGCGCCGCGTACCGCGTCACCGGCCAGCTTTTCTTTGCTTCGTCCAACGACCTTGTCTATTCCTTTGACTACACGCTGGGAGTCTCTGAGGTCGATATCGACATGTCGGCTGCGCAGGTATGGGATGCCTCGACTGTGGCGACGCTGGATGCGGTGCGTGAGAAATACGCGCAGCGCGGCGTGACCGTGGATATTCGGGGTCTTGATCCGGTCAGTCAGCAGCGCCTCGACCGGCTCTCGGGCAATTTGGGGGACTAAAACCTGGGGGAGAGATGTGCGCTGAGCATGGGGGTGCGACGATTAGTCATACTTTCGGTCGAATATGCGTCACTGTGGGCATGAAGTATGGCATAGGTCTTGATATGTAAGGCTTGCCTTGTTTAGACTATCCACATTAAGGTTAGGCAAGCGTTACTTAATCAGGAGGAATTTGGCCATGACCGTTGCCATGACCACGACGCCGCTTTCGCAGATGCTGCGTGAGGAAACCGCGCGAGCGCACGCCAGCGCAGAGGGCTCAGATTTTATGACCCGCTTGATGGCGGGTGAGCTCAGCGCAGAGGCACTCGCCACCTTTACTGGGCAGTTGTGGTTTATCTATGAGGCGCTTGAGCGCGCGGTCCGCACGGTAGCGGATACTCGCATCGCCGGAGCGGTGGCCGACCCCCGGTTGGAACGCCGCGATGCGCTGGAACTCGACCTCGCGGAAATGTACGGCCCGCAGTGGCGCGACGAGGTGCGTATCCTTCCCGCCACCGCACGCTACGTCGCGCGCCTGGAATCGCTCGATACGCCGGGATCGGAGCCCCGGGTCGTTGCTCACCACTACGTGCGCTACCTTGGCGATATCTCGGGTGGGCAGGTTATTGCCGCGCGCCTGGGGGCTCTCTACGGTATCGACCCGGATGCGCTCAATTTCTATAACTTCGCGGCGATTGGCAAGATTCCGCCCTACCGCAGCGCGTACCGCAAGGCGCTCGACGAGCTCGCGCTTTCTGATGCCCAGCGTGCCGCTCTCATCGCCGAGGCACAGGCCGCCTTCGCGTGTAACTCGGCAGTCTTCGCCGAGCTAGCGAAGCTGTATCCGGGCGCAGCGTAGCGCCGGGTTCACTATTTCCTCTCTTCCCCCTTCTTGTTTTATCTGTATTTCTAAAGTGACCTGGAGGTCTGTCGCGTGAAGAAAATCTCTTCTGCTTCTCTCGCATCTGCTCTTATCGTCTCTGCAATGGCTGTTCCGGCTACTGCTGCAACGCAGGACCTGACGGCGGGTACATTCGCCTGGCCCATCAAGACCTCATTTATGGAGCATCTTGCTGGCCCAATGGCAGCTGGCCGTTGGACGACCACGGATGGGGCGACGTATAAGGACAATCAGCTGCTCTTTCCGGTCAACGTCGCTGAGACGACGTTAGATGCGGACGGCAACGGCACCATCGTCCTTGACGGTTCGGCGCATATCGTGGCCTACAAAGGCCTGGGCGCGGGCGGCTCGGCCGGCCTCGATCTCACCTACTCAGATCTCAAGCTGCAGGTGCAAGGCACGAAGGTCGAGCTCGTTGGAGACTACGTTTTGTCCGGGGATCCGGGCGATAAGGGCGCGCAGGTCGACAGGGATGGCGATGATGACGTGCTGGTCACGTTCACCCTCGATGCCCCCATCGCGGTTGGGACCGATGTGAGCGCGCAGGATCGCCAGGCCACCGCGGGTGCAGGCCTGGAGGGCTCGCTACTGCGCTATAAGGAAGGTCAGATACTTGAGGGCGGCGACGTTGATCTCGTGCTGGACTTCGCTGATGGCAAGGATGCCGGGGTAGTCGAGGGGCATAAGTCGACGGGACTTGCCCGGGCTTCCGCGCAGTTGGGAACGCTGAGCTCGGAGGAACCGTCGAGCGAGGGTATCGGCATCCTCGTGGGGGTGATTGCGGGCGTTGTGGCGCTCGTGGGTACCGCGGTGGCAGGGATGCCTTTGGTGCTTGATGCGCTCAAGCGGGCGGGCATCCGACTCTAGTTCGATTGCTTCCGTTTGTGTGGATTCGGGCGTTGATCAGGTTGCGGTAACTTAGGTTACCGTGACCAAAATTGTCTTTGGCCTGCATGTTTGGGAACCCTAACCTAGCTAGCGGCATTTTTGAATATCTGTATTATGGGAGACTATACCGCCGGAAACCCGTTGGATAGCCGTCGGAAAAGACAGAAATTTACCTATTGAACAGGTACCGAAAGGCAAGGATATTCAATGAACGAGAAGCTGCAGAGCCTGCTGAACGCACAGGTTATTAACGAGCACGGCGCCGCCCTCATCTACACCCAGCTGGCCTACGAGATGGATGATCTTTCCTTCCCGGGCATGCGTGACTGGTTCTACGCTCAGGCTGCGGAGGAGCGCGAGCACGCTCAGAAGTTTGCCAACCACCTCCTCGCACGCGGTTACCGCGTGGAGCTCACCGATGTCCCGGTTCCGTCTGTGAAGGCCGCGACCCCGCTCGACGCTTTCGAGGCTGCCTACGCACACGAGCAGAAGGTCTCCGAGCAGATCCGCGAGATCGCTCGTACCGCTGATGAGGTGAAGGACCTTGAGTCCCGCCAGATCGTGAACTGGTTCCTCGACGAGCAGATTGAGGAAGAGGACACCGTCACCGAGATTATTGACCAGATCAAGCTCGTGGGCAACGATGGCTCCGGCCTCCTGCGCATCGACGCCACTCTGGGCTCCCGCGCAAAGTAGTCACGCGTGGCCATCAAGGCCTAGCTAATACACAAAGGTCAAGGGACAGTGACCATGCGGTAACAAACCCATCAAGATTGTCCTAATATCTCCCACCAACCCCATGGTTGGTGGGAGACTGCGTTTTATATGTCTATGAAGCAGAAAACCTGGACCGTGGTCGTGCTCCTCGCGCTCGCCGTCGCCTTGGGCGTCGGCATGGCGTTGAGCAGTACGCACGTTGCGCTCGGCACTTTTCTGCTTGGTGCGGCACTCATGCTGGGGCCCTTCGCGGGGGCGGGTCTCTTTCTTTTTGCTGCGCTCATCGCGGTGAGCCTGCCGCAGAAGTCCATTGCGTCAGTCGGCGGCGCGCTCGTGCTTGCCGCCGTGGGCTTGGTGATCTTCACGCCGCTCGGCATCATTCCGGACGCCATTGTGCCGCTGTATGCAGGAGGCGCGGCGCTGGGTGCCGTGGCGGTGCTGCTCGTGCCCACGGGGCTGCCCGGACGCTTGTTCCGTTTCTAGAACTCTGTCGTTTTGGGACGAGTCTGCGCGGCTTTCCGTAGTCTGGATGTATGTCGACGTATCTTTTCGATTTCTACGGAGTCTTGCTCCGTCATCGCCCACCGGAGCCGAAGGAGGCGCTGCTACGTCTCGTCGGTGCCGAGGATCCGGCCGCTTTTTGGACGGCGTATAACGAATTGCGCCCGGCCTATGACGCGGGCGTGGTGAGCGACGAACGCTGGTGGCGCCAGATGCAGGTGCGCCTAGGCCTTCCGGACTTCGATATCTCTGAGGCCGTCGCTCAGGACTTCGAGCCGTGTACGGCGCCGGACCTCGACGTCGTGGGGTCGCCCAGGAGTTGCTTGGCGCGGGCAATGCGGTGGGCGTGCTGTCCAATATTCCGGTGGGACTCGGTCGTATGGTGCGCGAGCGCAACGACTCGTGACTCAAGGAATTCACCGCCGTGGTGCTCAGTGGCGAGATTGGCGTGGTCAAGCCCGACAAGCGGGCCTTCGACGTGGCGATGGACGCGTTGGGTGCGAGTGCGAAAGACACACTCTTTATTGATGACACCCAGGGCAACGTCGACGCAGCACGGGCGGCAGGGCTGCGCGGGTATCTCTACGACGGCAACCTTGCCGAACTGCGTGCGGAGTGCGGGCTGGCCTAGGCGGCGCGCACCTTCGCGGTGTTCAGCTCAAGCGGCGTGCGCAGGAGCGGGTCGAGCGCGACGGCGCGGGCGATGGAGCGGACGATCTCCTTGTGGTTGGGGATCATGCGCAGCTCCGTCGCGGACGCGAGATCGGGGTCGAGCTCGCCGCGTGCGGCCGAGGCAAAGAGCTTCGGCGCGGTGGGCACGTCGTAGAAGGCGGAGCCGGCGATGACCACGGTGTCGGGGCGGTGGGCATCGATAAGCTGGGCCGTAAGGCGGCCGAGGTCGGAGGCGCGCTGGGCAAGGACCGAGGGGGCATCGGCAGCCTCAGCGAGACGGGGCGCAAGCGCGGCGTTGACGAGGGTGTCGCGTGGGTCGGCGCCGTCGAACTGTGGGAGCTCGATGGAGGCAACGCCGTCCTCATCGGACAGGGCGGCGCCAATCGAGTCATCCGCGAAGAGGACGAGCGTGCGGGCTTCGTCGCCGAGAGGAGCGGCCTGCGTCTCCGAAGCGAGGATGGCGGGCACGGCCGGGGTGACAGTGACGGGGACGCCGAACTGGAAGTCGAGGCGTCCTGCGATATCCATGCCGTCCCAGCCGAGGTTGGCCGCGTGGACCTTGCCTTCTTCGTCGACGGAGCCGGAGGTGGTCACGCCGACGGAAACGAGTGTGCGGTCGACACCGGTGGTGAGCCGGTTGACGCCAGCGATGACGTGCTCGACGAAGTCATCGGGGCTGAGCTTCGAGACCGGGGTGGGAACGTTGTCTTCGCGGATAATGCGGCCGCGGGTGTCGTAGAGGCCGATATACGTCGAGGTGGTGCCGACCGCGATGCCGGAAAGGAGCCAGCCGTTATCGGAGGCCTCGAGCGGAACCGTGGGGCGGCCGCGACCTTGGGAGCGGGTGAGGTCCGTGCGCTCTTGGATGAGGCCGGCCTTGAGGAGAGCGGCGGTGGCGCGGGTGATGGTGGGCTGGGACAGTCCGGTGGCCTCCACGAGCTCGCTGCGCGTGATGATGGGATTGAGGCGTACGAGGTGGAGACGGGCCTGACCCCCGGACAGTGGACACGTCGGGGGTTAGCTATGCTGCTTGGGTCAGTGTAGCTGATGTGAGTGCTTCGAAGTCATCGGGGGCTAGAAGGTTGCACCAGGAATGCCGTCTGCGCGTGTTGTAGCGCATGCACCATCGAAAGACTTCTTGGCGGCAGACGATGGGATTGTCAAAGACTTTCCGATCACGCAGGACTTCACGCTTTAAGGTGGCGTTAAATGATTCTGCCAGGGCATTATCAGCACTCGTTCCCACCGCTCCCATGGATTGGCGAACACCAAGCTGGGTGCAGTGGTCCCTAAAGGCTTGTGAGGTGTACATACTGCCGTGATCGGAATGGAATACAGCCCCGTCAAGACTGCCACGCACACCGTGCGCGTGGGCTAGTGCATCGACGACCAGTGACACTCGCATGTGGTCTGCGATCGCATAACCTGCAAGTTTCCGTGAATACGTGTCAATGACTGTGGCCAAATACATGTTCTTGCCACCCTTACAGGGCGGGTAGGTAAATTCGCCAAGATAAACGCGGTTCGGCTCGTTGGCTGTGAATGTACGGCCTACTAAGTCCGGCATGACACGGTGGCCAGGCTTGCGCCTGGTAGTGACACATCGGCGGCGCTTGGTAAAGCCTTTAAGTCCCATGGATTTCATGATGCGTGCGACCTTCTTGTGGTTGATCGGAGGAAAGTCCGTATCGTCGTTGAGGCTTGCAGCGATGCGTTTAGCACCATAAAGCCCGTGCTCATCATCGAAGATGGTTGTAATTCTCGCACCAATAAGGGCATCGGAACACATCTTTAACCTGCGCTTTTCACGGGTTTGGACCCATTTATAGAACGAGGAGCGATTGAGCTTTAAAACGTGGCACATCCGCTTGACCGAGTATTCGGTTCGGTGGTCATAGACAAACTGGAAGCGGATCACCAGCGTGTCTCTTCGGCAAAATATTTAGCAGCTTTACGTAGAATATCGCGTTCTTCGCGCAGCTTCGCGTTTTCTTTTTCCAGCTGGCGGATTCGCTCAGAATCAGTCGCCGCTTGGGCTTTATCATGCACGGCTCTAATGCGGGCACGCTTTCCGGTGCCGTACTTGGTGACCCAAGAATGCAGCGAGGCACGGTTGATACCGAGCTCTGCTGATGCTGCGTTCAGCGAGAGGTCCTCATTGTTTTCATAGAGGGCCACAGCATCGCGTTTGAACTGTTCGGAGTACCTGGACATGGTGGTAGATTACCTTTCTTCCCAGCCCGACTGGGCTGGAATGAAAGGTGTCCACCAAAAAGGGGTCAGGCCCAATCACCACGCGCTCGCCTTCAGCAATGGGGTAGTGAAGAAGGTAGTGGATTCAGCTGAGTGCCCTTTGCCCTCCGTCGGAAGAAGAGTGGTGGAGAAGGCCTCTACGTCACGGTCTACCGTGGCCGGGGAACCTTCGGTTTCGCCGCCTTCGATCTCCTCTAAGTCTGACTCGTAGGCGTTGAAGGTGCGCGGTGCTGCGCGGCTAAGCTCCTTGGCCAAGCTATCGGCGTCGGAGGCGTCGGCATAGGTGCCGCCGGTGGCGTCGGCAATGCACTGCAGTTCCTGCTGAGCCTCGGGCTCAACGTTGAAGCCGACGGTGTTGATGACCAGGTCGATACCCTGTTCCTTGAGTTCCTTCGCCACATCGCAGACCGGTGGCGGGGTACATGTCGCAACGCCATCCGAGACCAAGATGATGCTGCGCTGGCCTTCCTTTGGAAGCTCAGCCGCGGCCTTGCGCAGAGATTCACCGATGGGCGTAAAGCCGCGCGGTTGGAGGCCATCCATGTGGCCAATCATCTTCTCAGAATTGCCGGCCTCGGGTGGCGTTACCACGGTGATGTCCTGGCAACCGGCAGCTTCATCTTCAGGAGCCTCGCCGGTGTTCCCACCGTAGGTGACAAGTCCCAGAGGGGCGTCGTCCCCGGCTTCGGTGATGAAGGTGCGGGCGGCATCTTTGGCGGCGTCGATGCGGGTCTGGCCGCCGGCATCGTTGGTGATCATGGAACCGGAGGAATCGAAGACCACCATGGTCGGGGCCATGTCACTAGAAGCAGTGGGGAGCTCGGCACGGAGCTACTAGTGGAGGTTGAGCGTGAATCTTCGGCGGTGGCGGTGAGGGGAAAGAGAACGCTTACGACGGAGAGAGCGACTGCTGCGAGGAAAAGAATCGCCGTGAGCAATGGTTTTGGTATGAAACGTGACTTTGTGTGCATGTGAGTTAAATTACACACAGGAGGCGATCTGCGCTTGGGAACGGGGAATACAGGGGGATTAACCCCCGTGCATTCCGTTTCCGTTTGCGTGTTTTAGGGGGCCTTAGAACAACCGGGTATACATCCGGTAAAGCGAGTCGAGCATGCTCTGAATGTTGTTGCGGACCGGGCTGTTCGGGTCCAGCGCCGCCACACCGCCGGCGACAATCAGCGCGCTGATGGCCCCCAACAGGAAGCCAATCATGCCGCCGCGAGAGGACGAGCACGAATCATCCGAGGACCCATCGGAGGAGCCTGCCGAGCTTGCCGACGCCCCCGCAGAGCCCTCGTCACAGTTCTCATCCGGCTTGGCTGGCTCACCTGGCTTGGCTGGCTTGGAGGGATCCGAAGGCTCGGAGGGCTCGGCAGTTTTGGTAGTGGTAATGGTCGTCGGCACCTTGGTGGTGATGGTCTTTTCCTCAGTGGTGGGCACCATCGAGGTCACTGTCTTGGTGGTCTTCTCCGCTGGGAGCGTGGTGGTCACCGTGGTGGGGACCTCTTTGGTTTCCGTGGTGGTCACGGTGGTCGGTACCTCCGTGGTGACGACCTCAGTTGTGGTCGCCGGTGCCGGGGTCGTCGGCTTCTCTTCGCGCGGGTCCGCAATGGCGTGGTCGTTGTTCTTCAGCGTGACCTTGTCCACCAAGTTCGGGTTGTTGGCGTTGTAGGTGCGGAAGGTGAGCTCATCACCGGTCACATCGACGACCATGTAGTCCTCGTCGTAGTCCTGGCGCCAGATCGCCGTGGACTCGTGCGGCAGAGCAGGGTCCATGTTTTCCATGCGGGCATTGGGGTACTTCTTCCCGTCCTCACCCTGGAAGTCATAGAACTTGCCGCCGCCCGCCGAGGTGGTGGTGATGTAGAGGACCTCACCGTCATTGGGGGCGAGGACGTCGCCACGCTTCGCAGGAGCCTTCACCGGCTCAAGGCCGTTCATGAGATGGGTACGGGTGTAGATGTGATCGTGGCCGCTGAGTACGGCATCGACGTCCAGTTCGGACATGACCGGAGCGAGCTTTTCACGGAGCTTGGTTACATCGCCATCGGTGTAGTGGGTGCCTTGAGAGAAGAAGGCGTGGTGCATGCCCACGATGATCCAGTCATTGAAAGCTCCGCGGTTTTCAATGGTCTTACGCATGAACTCCGCATGGCGCTCAATGTCCGCGTCACTGCTGGCGTTGGTGTCGAGCCCAAGGAAGAGAACGTTGTTGCGCTCAAAGTAGAAATCCCGCAGGTCTGGCTCCTGATTCGGGTTGATGAAGTGCTCATCGTAGTGCTTCATTGCCAGGTCTGACGGGTACGTCTCGTGATTGCCCGGCAGTGCGTTGGTGGGAATGTTTCGAATCTCCGGTGAGGAGAAGTAGCCGTCGTACTGCGCGATCGTCGCGCCCCAGCCCTCAACCTGGTCACCGAGGGACCAGATCATGCTGGCTTGAGGGGCGTCGGCAACCGCGTTGCCGATGGTCTTGTTCCACTGCTCGGTCTGACCCTTGATGTCGGCATCGACTCCAATCTGCGCGTCAGAAACCGTGACGAAGCTCCAGTCCTGGCCAAAGCTGCCGGTGTTAAAGGTTTCAGGCTCGGACCAGCCGCCCTCCTCGGAGCCGACGCGGTAGGTGTACTCGGTGTTTTCCTTTAGACCCGTAGCGGTGGCGTAGTTGGACACGTAGGCAATAGCGCCACCGTCCTTTTCCTCTGCTTCAAAGGTCTGGGAGCCGCCTGGGCCGGTGACCTCGAGGACTTCCTTGTCTGCCGGGCCCTGGGTGCGCCACGAGACAATGACGGAGCTTTCCTTGCTTCCCGGTTGGAGCACCATCCGGGAAATGGGGCTAGTTTGAGCGGTAGCCAGAACGGGAACGCTTACCTGTGAGGTGAAGACAAGAGCGGCCGCGGTCATGGTGGCTACGCCAGCGGAGGCGGGAGAAAAACTAAAACGCTTCATTATTGCTTTGTGTGCCTTTTGCGATGAATATCGGAAGTTGAATGTGAGAGTGTTTCTCTGCTGAGAAAACAGAGAAACAGACATGACCTAGTCACAGAAACATCTCAAGGTGAACCTTCGGTTAAGCAGAATAGAAATCTGTGGAACATGCCCCCGGTATAGGGGATATCACGCGCTGTTTCGCGTTGAAATAGCAGTTTTGGTGAGCTTATGTTTAGCCCCATGTCCCACGAATTCGGGTCCACAGATACCCCAGACTCTTCAGAATCTTTAAGAAACTCTCGCGCTATCCGCTTTAATCGACGCACCGCGCTGCGTTGGGGCGCCGTTGGTGCATCCACCGCGGCCGCTGGCTATGGGCTGTCGGCAGCAACTGCCCAGCACGGCACCCCGCGCCAGGCCCCGTTGGAAGCGTATAACCAGTACACCGGCGCCCAGCTGCCTTTCCTCCACGGCGTTGCGTCTGGTGATCCGCTGCCCACCTCGGTGGTGCTGTGGACCCGCGTCACCCCGGACCGGGATGCCCTGCCTGGTTCTGGCATGGGAGACGACGTTCACGTGGCATGGGAGATTGCTACAGATGAGGCGATGGCTTCCGTGGTGGCACACGGTCAAGAGGTTGCCTCCGCGGAGCACGACCATACCGTTCACGTAGATCCCTTTGGCCTGAACCCGGACACCGTGTACTACTACCGCTTCCAGGTGACCTCGGGTGAGCATAGCGGGGCGTATTCGCCCGTGGGCAGGACGAAAACTGCGCCGGCTGTCGACGCCCAGGTAGACAACCTGAAATTCGCCGTGGCCTCGTGCGCCAACTACGAATCGGGCTTCTTTAACGCCTACAAAGACATGGCGGAGCGTGGACGCTCCGGGGAGCTTGACTTCGTGGTCTTCCTTGGGGATTACATCTACGAATATCCCACGGGGGAGTACGTGGGCAAGAGTGGCGTGGCACGTGAGCACCACCCCGTATGGGAGATCGTCACGCTGGAGGACTACCGCATTCGCTACGGCCGCTACCGCACCGACGAGCACCTGCAGGCTGCGCATGCTGCGGCCCCGTGGGTCGTGGTGTGGGACGACCACGAGACAGCCAACAACTCCTGGCGCGAGGGCGCCGAAAACCACACACCTGGGTTTGCAGAGGGCGAGTGGTCCCGCCGCTGGAACGACGCCTTGCAGGCTTATTACGAATGGATGCCGCTGCGTCAAAAGCAGCTGAGCGAGGGCGGTAAGCTTTACCGCAACCTGCGCTTCGGCTCCCTCATGGAGCTCACCATGATGGACCTGCGTACCTACCGCGATCAGGAAACCACCGCCGCTAACTTCGGGGACCCGAATCGAACCATCGTGGGCAACGAGCAGTTGCAGTGGCTGCGGGACACTATTTCGATGTCGGACGCCACGTGGATGGTGATGGGCAATTCCGTGATGATGGCTCCCATGCGCCTGTTGACCATTCCCGGTAATGACGCGGCCAATGAGGGCTTGCGCTTTGTCAAGGGCAATACTTCTGGCTTTGCCGTGAATTCGGATCAGTGGGATGGATACGCCGCCGACCGTGACCGTGTGCTTGAGGCTCTTGATGCTCGCGAGGGTAACTCCTTCTTCATTACCGGTGATATTCACTCGGAATGGGCCAACGACATCTACCTGCACGATAAGCGCGTGGCCTGTGAGCTGGTGACTACCTCAATTACGGCGCCCAATGTCGACGAAATCCTCACCACCTACACAGGCACCTACCACGGGGAGGACAACTCGACTTCGTTGCTCATTGAGGACGCAATCAAGGACGCCAATCCGTGGGTAAAGCACTTGGACTATGACTCCCACGGCTATGCCGTCGCGCACCTCTTTGCCGATCACGTGGACATGCACTACTACCGCGTGTCTGATGTTGAAGCTGAAGATGCTTCGGTAGCGCTGGCGGTGAGCAAGGCCTGGAATCCTAAGGACGGATTCACCGCCTAGCCACCATCCGCCGGCGGGCGCTGCGGGGGATCAGTCCAGCGCCCTGAGGTAAAAGAAGCGAATCAGCGCGCGCCGGGGAATATCGAGCAGCGGGCGCAGGAAGGGGAGGTGGGCGGGTTGGGAGGAGGCGTCGACAAGCAGCAGCGTGCGCCCATCCCGTAGGCGCTCCAGGGTAAAGGTCTCCTCGCCGCGCTCAATATGGCCGGGAAGGGTGCCGTAGGTAAAGCCACACCGGCCCTCCTCGCGGAAGACATCCACCACCCGGCAGCGAAACTCCCACGGCCCCATCCCGAGGCCGACCTCAGCGCCTTCCTCCACCGTGGCGTGACTGGGCCGTACCCGGAAAAGACCGCTACGCTGCAGGCCCCAGCGGAAGAGTTTGTCCGCGGCATCATCGAATTCAGCGTCGATGACGCGGGACATGTGCAGCTGCGGGAAGCCTTCGGTGGAGGAGTACGACAGTGGCTCAGGCATGGGGCTTAGCCTAGTCAAACCGCCCTTAGATGATGCTTGAGAAGAGTAAAATAGGGTGTATGCAGGAGAAACGACAACGACTTATCGTTCCTGACTTAGCGCGCGGCACGGCGCTTTTGGGGATCGCCATGGCGAACGCCGTGCAGAGCTGGGTAGTCAATGATTGGTCGATAGGTCCCAGCTCCACCCTGGGCGGTGTGCGCCCCGATAGCGCCCTGGACACCGTGGCCGCGGTGTTCACCGGCATGTTTGTACGTGTGCGAGGCCTGCCCATGTTCTGCATGCTGTTGGGATTCGGCATTGGTCTCATTGCTGCGAGCCTGCAGCGTAAGGGCTACACCATTAAAGAATCGCGGCGCGTACTCATCCGCCGCTACGGGCTGCTGGCAGTTTTCGGTCTGGCGCATGGCTTCGCGCTTTTCGACGGTGACATCATGCTGGTCTATGGCCTCATCGGCATCGCTTTGGCTTGGTGCTTTACGCTTTCGACGCGCACGCTGCGGCGCATTGCCTACTGGTTCTTTGGCGGCTATGCGGTTTTCGCCGGCTCGGGCGCGGTGGGAGCCTATTTTGGTTACTTCAATCCTCTGCCCAACTCGCGTCCGATGACCGGTGATCTTGTCACATTCGGTGACTATTTCGCCCGCAACCTGCGCGGTGAGGTTGCTGCTCTGGGGCAGATCCCCATCACATTTGTGGGGCTGGTAGGCGTTTTACTCATCGGATATATCTGGGCGCGGGAGGGCGTGCTTGCAAACGTTTCTGCGCACCGCCGAACCTTGGTCACCTGGGTTGTTATTGCAGGTATGGTCATTGTCTTTGTTGGTCTTCCGTGGGGGCTTGCGGCCGCTGGTGTTGTGTCAACCGAATTGGAACCGGTGTTCTTGATGCTGAACCAAGCTTTTGGCTTTCTTACGGGTCCTGGCATTCTGGCGGTTTTGGCACTGCTCACGGAGAAACTCAACAATCGCGTTCCTGGGTGGGCCTTTGCTTTCGTGGCGTTGGGCAAGCGCTCTATGTCGGGCTACATTGCGCAATCGGTTTTGTTTATTGTTCTTGTCACCCCAGCCGGCTTCGGACTAGGTGCGGATGCTTCGGTGAGCGGCAAGCTTGGAATCGGTCTGCTGGTCTTTGTCCTTACGCTGCTGCTCGCTGCTCTGCTTGAGGCTTGGGGCAAACCTGGCCCGTTCGAGTGGGCGCATCGCCGGCTGGCGTACGGCCCAACGTGTCGTATTGAGCCTAAGTCGGCTCTCGGGTCGGCCTGATGTTGGTCTAAGCGGCTGCTTCCTCACACAGGAGCCAACTGCAGAGCTCCTTTTGGGCGCGGTCGACGCCTCCGGAGTAGCTTTCCTCGAGCTCCAGCTTGACGCCATCAAAAATGCGCTCTGAGATGAGTTCCGCGCGCTCTCTGCTCAGCTTCCCCTGCAGCTCATCGAGGGGCACCTTGAGCTCCGTATACGGGTTCGGACGAAAGTACCATGACCGCATGTCGTCGGCGTAGACGACGATAATCGTCTTCGTCATCTGCGATTCCAGCACAACATTTCCAAATACCAGTGACGTCAGCGTCTTCGATTCCATGGCCGCGATTGTAGGCCTGTGTAATGGAATATACGAGGCTTCATTTTTGGAGGCGTTCCGATATATTTTGTCAACCTCGCGGGTGTCTTAATCGGGGTTGATGTTTCAGCCGGGGCCGTTTGGACGTGTTGTTGTCGGACATGGCTTCAGCTCTGCAGGCATTGCCGCTGAGCAGTAATGGGAAGCTGGATCGTCGTGCCCTCCCCGATCCAAATTAAGTTAAAAAGTCTCGGATTACCCTTGTTAGCCTACCCTGGGTGATGGTAGCCTTACCTAACCTTGTTCGTTTAGTGAAATGGAAACCCATTCAGGATGAAGAACTCAATCGTTGTCCGTGCGCTCAGTCTCGCCGTGCTCTCCACTACCCTGATGTTGGGAGCCTGCAGCTCCGATACAGATGGCAAGGCGGAAAATACTTCCTCAGGCGCAAACTCCGCAGCGAATTCCGGTGATAATGCCTCCGAAGTCACCATCAAGCACGCCAGGGGGGAAGACACATACCCCGTAAACCCCGAGCGCGTCGTTGCCATTGGTCCAGCCATCGACAACCTGCTGGCTATGGGCATCAAGCCCTCCGCCGTGGTGGTGTCTGCTAAGGACATGAATGCCCCGTGGCGCGACGGCAAGTTGGACGGCGTGGAGATTATCAAGCAGACCGATTTCAAGACTCTGCCGAAGGAAGAGATCGCTGCCGCTGCTCCGGATTTCATCGTCGGGGACTACTGGACGATCTCCGAGGATAACTACACACAGCTCTCCGAGATCGCGCCCACTCTGGGTGGTATTGGCACCGAGGGTGAGGGGATCGGCTGGAAGTCGCAGCTGAAGGAGCTCGGCAAGATCTTCAACAAGGAAGATAAAGCTCAAGAAGTCATCGACCAGGATGAGAAGGTCTTCACCGATGCGAAGTCCGAGCTGCCGAATATCGAGGGTAAGACCGGTGTGGTCTCCCAGTTCGCTCAGGGATCCTTTGGAGCTGTGGCCGACCCGAAGGACCCAGGAGCCTCTTTCATCTACGACCTGGGTATGAAATTCCCGGAACCTCTGACCGACGGCTCTATTGAGGTAAAGCAGGGGCGCGTGACTCTGTCGCCAGAAAACGTCTCCGCCCTGGCTGCGGACTTCATGGTGATCTATAACCGCACCGGTGACATCGCGGAGGTGGAGAAGATCCCGGGCTACTCAGACCTGCCGCAGGTCAAGTCCGGCGCCACCCTGGCGGGTAACGAGGCTGTGGTTGCCGGCCTGAACACGCCGACCTCCCTGTCCCGTGCATGGGTATTGGAGCAGGTCAAGCCTACCTTGAAAAAGCTCTCTTAGTCTCTTTTTCTCCAGCACCCCTCGCGAGTGTGTCGCCCGGTGTGGCAGCGTGGGGTGTTTTCTTATGCCCTTTCTTGTTCGCTCACTCGCCTCCCCGCTGCCGCCCGCCGACCCGCAAGGAACTTTGCTTGTCTTCTGCGCAGTGGGATCCGGCTGCTGCGTGGAGGCGCCGTCCGGGGGCGTATCCGGTGCGGGTGAGCGAACTTGAACTTACGCATGCGCAGCTGGTGAAAGTCGATGGCTGGAAGAACGTTTTTCAGCAGTGGGCACCGCGGTGCTGGACAAGAGTTCGGCTGACCGGCCAGCACCCGAGGCGAGAGGCATCGACCCTGCGCATGCCGACCAACCGCATGCCGATCCACCGCACTGACCCGCTACACACCGTCCCAATCCACTAAACCAACCCACATACTGACCCTACGCACACCGACTCACCGCACACCGCCAACCCAGAAACGAGAAAGGAATGACCATGGCGAGGAATAGCCGAGACAGGGAAATCTACCCCATTACGATCCGCGAACTGCAGGTCGATGACATCGAGGACATCACACCAGGGATGCGTCGCATTACTCTGACGGGCGAACAACTACGCGCCCATAGTGCGTTCGGCGTAGACGCACCACCGCTAGTCAGCGATGGTTTCGACGACGATATCCGCATCATCTTCCCAGACCCGGCCACCGGGGAGCGCCCTCACCCCATCACACGGGAGGACGCGACGGTGCTATGGCAAGAGGAAGTCAAAGATCTGTTTCGGACATATACCGTCCGTTCATTCGACGCCTCCCAGGGCCGTCTCGTCGTAGACTTCGCGCGGCATGGCCAAGGCCTGGCCGAGGACTGGTCCGCACGAGCTCGACCGGGAGATCCCCTGTATATCGCAGGGCCGAAGTCTTGCGCAGCGCTGCCCACCCACACTCCGTGGCTACTGATGGTGGGCGACGAGACGGCGCTGCCGGCGATTGCTCGCTGTATAGAGTCTTTGCCCGCCGGGTATAGGGCAGTGGCGATTATTGAGGTAGCCACGCGGGCACATGTCCAGCGACTGGAGTTCGAAGCACAGGTGGACATTCACTGGCAGGTGCGAGACGAGGGCGGGGACTTCGTGGCGAAAGCTACCGAGTTGTACGGAGAACACCCAGAGTGGGCGGCCGAGCCCGCTGCGATGCCCTATGTATGGGCTGCGGGAGAGGCCGGGCGATTGAAGGCGATCCGACGCTGGGTTCGAGCTCTGGGGATTCCGCGGGAAAACGTGGAGATTACGGGGTACTGGCGCGCAATGGCACCGGCGCAATCGGAAGCAGGGGCGACGGCTACGCAGGCTGAGAGTGCGGGGCAGGTTACGGGCACTCCGTTGCAGGGCGACAGTGAGGGGGCGGAGACAGGGGCTGTGACGAGCTACCGTAATGCGCTGGTTGAGCTGCATGAACTCACCGAAATGGGGTCGGCGATTCTTGTGCGCCAAGCCGTAGGGATGGGGATTTTCGGCCTGATTGATGAGGGCGCGGATCGAGTGGATCAACTGGCCGAAGCAACTGGTGTGCAGCAGGAGCTGGCTCTCCGGATTGCGCGTTACCTGGAGGCAGTGGGGTTAGTGACGTTGTCGGCGGATGTAGCACTGGATAGCTCATCGGAGGATGTGGCGGACCAACGGGCGGTTCGAATCGGCCTCACTGCGCTGGGCAGCGAGTTGGCAAACCCGGATTCTCCAGTAAGGGATTGGATTACCGGGCCGGCGGCCGCCAAGACCGCAGCACTTGGCCGGCTAGGGCAGGCACTGCAGAATCCGGCTGATACCGGCGAGCACCGCTGGGACTACATTGTGCAAACCCAGCCACAACTGGCCGTGGAGGAACACGAACAGGCGGCCTCCAGTGCTCAGTGGTCGGCCCCGGCCGCAGCGGAGATTCTGAGCAGCAAGCTACTAGCGCGACAGGATGCTGGCTCGCTTCGATGCGCGGTGGGAGGTCCGGCCGCGGCGGTGTATGCGGATGAGATTCTACGTAAGATACCGCAGGCAAACGCCGTGGTGTTGGGGTCGTTTTCGGAGGCAGAGGATGACGCAAGGATCTCAGTAGGCGCAGCAACTGCAGCGATGACGGAGCCTGGGGCCAGCGCAGAGGAGGTTATGCTGCGCGATATTGCTCCACGCCGCCGGGATCGTGCTCGCTATAGTGCACTGCACGCTCCAACGGTTGGGCGTAGCGGTGGGGATGCGCGCCGGGCGGATTGGGCTGGCACAGTGGCTACTTTGTGCGAGCAGGTAGATGCTGTGGTGCTGGTTGATCCGTGGCGACGTTGGCCAACTATAGAGTTGCAGCAGCTGGTAGCTGCCGTACTACGTTCTGGGGCGCAGCTGTTCCTGGTGACCCCAGTGTTGCAGGAAAGTGGGGCCGAGGATCATGACTACCAGGAAGATTTATCACGCCTCGTTCTGTATGGATCGCAGCTGCCCACGGCCCGTGTGATTGCGAAGCACCTGGCTGCCGTGGGTGCGGTAGTGCGTTCGAAGCAGCCGGTGGGGTGGAGTGCCCAGCTGTTCGAGGTGGGGAGGGGAGGTAGGTAACTGCCGGTGGTCGGGCGAAGCGTGTGGAGGAGCGGCGGACGTTCGGTGGTTTGCTAAACCGTTTCTAAAGTGCCCCCTGTCGGCCGGGATCCCCCCTTCCGCTGGGAGCCTTCCTATCGGCTGGGGTCCCACCCCTTCGGCTGGGAGCGCCTGTCGGCTGGCCCCTAGCGGCTGAGCTGCCTCCATATCGGCAGCCACACACCCCCCCGAAATAATTAACTTAGCCTATCCTTTATCTAGTTAGGCTGCCCCATGCGGGGTAGACGCGGTAGACGTGATTGACGCGCGCTCGAGGATCGATCAACACCCCGTGCGTCCGATGGCCTTCACCGCACCCCAATGAGCTCCCTACACGTTAGGCTTCTATATGTTTCGAAACAATTCGCTGACCCGTCGCGCGGCAATGAAGACGGCCGCTGTCTTAGCAGCATCCACTCTCGTCCTTTCCGGTTGCTCCCGAGGCGAGGATTCCTCGGCGTCAAATATTGAGGGCAATGAGAACGAGCGCATCGCCGCAGTTGGCCTAGGAGACAGCGATACCTTGCTCGCGCTAGGTATCCAGCCTGTTTGGCAGCAACACGCACATCGGGAAAACGTTGTCATCAACTCGGGCGCGCGTTTCCAGGATCAAGGTGGCATCCACAAAGGGGAGCATGCGGTCGTGGCCGCGGGCACGGTGGTGACCAAGGACGTCGCGCTGCGCACTATTGCGGGCGGGGTGTCGGCCCGTTACTTGCGCGACATCGAGGGCTAATCCGCGCGGGCAGAGGACGTTGCCGCCGAGCGCATGGTACCCGCCTCCAGGTCATCCTCGTTGAAGAAGTCGAGGACGCCGTCCTCGAAGACGTAGGCGCCGTCGGGGAAGTAGAGGGTCAGAGTGCCGTCTTTGAGCTCCGCCTGGATGGGGTGACCCAAGGTGCCGGCCTCGTAAGTGCCGTCGCCGACCTTTTCAAATTTCTTGTCGGACAGGAAGTCTTTGGAGTCGTCTCTGAAGGTGGCGAGGTCGACTTCCGTTTCGCCATGGGTTTTGAGGAAGTAGTTGCTTGGTCCGTTCATGGCTTCCGCGGGGGAAAACTCACCGTCGAGGAAGTCGCATTCACTTTCGCTGATGGAGAAGCGGCAGCGGACGGGGCCGCTATTGGTGTCGAATTCGTAGAACTCGTCGAGGTCGGCCGGATCGACGGCGTCGTTCAGATGGGTGAGGTCGATTCCGATGTGGTGTTTGTCTTCTGCGTTGAGCTCGGTCTTGAGTGCTCCGAAGTCCATCGCGGTAAATGTCACGCTCACTGGCTTGCCTGCCTCATGTGCGGGAGTATCGCCCGTAGTGAAACTTACGGAGTCGCTGCCAATGGTGAAGTCGAAGCCGTCGCCGGAGAAGTACCCATTGCTGTCATTGAGCGGGTGGCCCCAGTTGAAAACGATGGAGAAGACCACTTGTTCGCCCTCGTAGTTGCCGGAGGCAATGATGTAGCTCAGGGGCTCGCACGCATCGAAAGAATCTTGGGTGACTTTGAAGTCTTTGAGAGGTGCTCCGCGTTCAGGCTCCTCCGTCAACAGGAAATGAACGATGGCCGTTGGTGCTTCGCCTTTGTCAACGAATTCGCCGACTCCGGAGTCGGCGACTCCGGCGTTCGGGTCGCAGCTTTCTTCGGCCAAGGATACGGGCCAGTTGCGTGTCGATGCCGCCCTGCTCGACGTAGCTGGGCTGGTGCTGCTGCGAGTCGCGCGTGAGGAAGTGCTCGAGGTCGCTGGTGGGTTGGAGGCAGACTCGGTCGCCGCGCTCAAGTCAGGTGCCACTGCGGATTCCGACGGGGCTGCCTCGCGCCGAGTGTCGGGGGGAGCAGGACGCAACGAGCGCGGCTGCTGATGCCGCCGCTACTGCGGCACGCGCGGTGCGTTGGGGGCAGGAGGACAGGGAGAGTGGTCATGGTGTATGTCCTTCGTCCGAGGGGCGAACTCGTGGCCGAGACTAACGAAGCGCGAAGCCGAGTCCTATCACCGGCTGGAAATTGTTAGGAGATCGAAATGATTTACGGGGAGAGCTGAGTGATGGGCTGGACAGACAAGATGTCGACCTCGCCCGCGCAGGCCTGCAGGCCCGGCACTGCGACATAGAGGCTGTCGGTGTTTTCGGGCGGATAGATCCGCAGGCCATCGGCGTCCTGCGGTTGGCAGGCCGCCGCGTCGAGCAATCCCACGTTGGTGATCTTGAGCCCCGTGCGGGCCTGGGCCCCTGGCGCCAGCGTCACGGTGGCAGCTTCGGTGCCGGTCTCACGCAGCGCGGCGGGGCCTAGTTGAGTGCCGTCGTTGCTGGTGACGGCGGAGACGCCGGGGAAGCCCGTGAGGGTGCACTCCTCGTCAGAGGTATTGGTCAGCACGATGTCGACGAGTCGGGAGCCAGCGGCTCCCTGTTCGTTGGTGATCTCGGTGGAGAGCTGGGAGGTGGCGCAGGCGCCCTCGGGCAAGGGCGGGATAGTGGAGGATGCTGGGGCTGGTGCGGTGCCGGACGCGCCGGGAGCGGCCCCGGAAGCAACGTCGTCGGCCGTGGCGGTATCGGCGGCGTCAGCACCGCCAGTACCGCCAGCACCGACAGTGCCGTCGGCGGCATCGTCACCCGCAGGGGCGTCGGCCGAGTGAACGACGGTGGTCGTGACTGCCGACGGTGCCGCAGAGTCCTCCTCGCTGGCGGAACACGCGGCGAGTGGCAGCAGCAGGCTGAGGGACAGGAGTGCGCGCAGATTCTTCATACCCACAGGGTAGTTTCACAGCACGACGGGGACTAGAGATTACTGGTCACGAGTCTGTTAAGTCTTTGCTAGCAATGAGCAACGATTCGCAGAATGTGTCACACAGTGTGCAGTAGCCGTCCTGTGACTGAAAGCGTGAACATGATGAACTCCCGCTGCCTTTCCCATGATCGAAAAACGCAGGGAACGACGGGGCTTATGGGCGCTCCGGCACGATGAGCGGCCCGCCGGTGACGGGGTCCTCGATGACGCGGGAGTCCAGTCCGAAGACGTCGCGCAGGGCCTGCGGCGTGATGGTGGACTCGGGCGAGCCCAGGGCCGTGACGGAGCCGTCCTTCATGAGGACGAGGTTGTCCGAGTAGCGGGCGGCTAGGTTGAGATCGTGGAGCACCATGACGATGGTCTTGCCCTGTTCCTTATTGAGCGTGGAGACGAGCTCGAGGACGTCGATGGAGTGCGCCAGGTCCAGGTAGGTGGTGGGCTCGTCGAGGAAGACGATGTCGGTGTCCTGAGCCAGGACCATGGCTATCCACACGCGCTGGCGCTGGCCGCCGGACAGGGAGTCCACGGGGCGGTCGCGCAGCTGAAAGACGTTGGTGAGCGCCATGGCCTCGTCCACGGCGGCGGAGTGGGAGGCGGACCACTGCTGCAGCCAGGACTGGTGCGGGTGCCTGCCGCGGGCCACGAGGTCTGCGACGGTGACGCCGGCAGGGGTGATGGGGGACTGGGGGAGCATCGACAAGCGCGTGGCTAGCTCCCGGGAGGAGTAGTCACCCAGCTTCTTCCCGTCGAGGGTGACGGAGCCCGCCGACAGTGGGAGCAAGTGGGACAGGCCGCGCAGGAGGGTCGACTTGCCGCAGCCGTTGGCGCCGATGAGCGTGGTGACCTGGCCGTCGGGGATGTCGAGTGTGACGTCGCGGCTGATGACGGTATCGCCATAACCGACGGAGACGGAGTGCGCGGAAAGTCGAGCGTTCATTACCTGATGTTGTCCTTCAGACCCTGGAGGATGATGGTGGCCGAGAGCAGGGACGCGTTCATGTACCAGGACTCGTAGTCCACGGACACGGCCTGGTTGGCCTGCACTGCCTTGAGAGAGTGCCATGTGGCGGCCTGCGAGGGGTCGGCGGCGCCGGCGTTGACGCCGTAGAAGATCCAGTCGGCGTCGGCCTCGGAGAGCTGCTCGGCGGAGATGTCCTGGCCAGCCTTCTCAATCTGCTTTTGGTTGGCGGGGCGGGGCAGGCCGGCATCGGCGGCCACGGAGCCCGCCATGGAGTTGACCCCGTAGAGCTGGAACTGGTCTTCCTTGGAACGCAGGAAGGAGACGGTGGGCTTGGAGGATAGGCCCTCGCCCCAGGCTTTGGCGTTGGACTCGTACTCGGCCAGGAGGGGCTCGGCGGAGTCCTTCTTGCCCACGGCCTCGGCGATGGTGAGGAGGTCCTGCTTCCAGTTCTCGCCGCCGCCCTTACCGGTGACGACGGGCGCGATGGCCTTGAGCTGCTCCAGGATGGCCTCGTCCGTACGCGAGTTAGCGCAGATGAGGGTGGGCTTCAGGGAGGCGATGGTCTCCAGATCCGGGTTGGCGCGTAGGCCGCAGTCCGCGATGGAGTCCAGATCGAAGTCGGAGCCGAAGCGGTTGCGGATGTAGTCCGGGACGACGCCCAGGTTCTTGGCCTTGGCCGCGCCCACCGGGAGAATGCGCAGCATGAGGAGGTTGTCCAGCTGGCCGGTGTTGAGCGCGATCACGCGCTGGTGCTGCTCGGCGGCGCTGGACGATGCCGCGGAGGTGGCCGCCTGCTCGCTCGGCGCAGTCTCCTGTTTGGAGCAGGCCGCAGCGAAGGCGGCGACGCCGAGGCCAGCGGTGATCTTGAGGAAGTTACGTCGTTGCATGGTCGTCTACTTTCGTGTTCGAGTTTGCTGCCAGAGCAGCCAGATGAGGAAAGGTCCGCCGATGACCGAGGTGATGATGCCCACCGGGATCTCCCAGCCGAAGGCACAGCGGGCGATGAGGTCGGACACGCACACGATGATTGCGCCCATGGCCGCCGATGTCCCCAGGGGCGGCGCCCCGACCCGCGCCAGGCGCGCGGAGATCTGCGGGGCGACGAAGGCCACGAAGCCCACCGGGCCCACGGCGGAGACGGTCACCGCGGCCAGTAGAACTGAGACGATGAGCAGTGCCGCGTTGATCTTCTTCAAGGGGGCGCCGAGGGCTTGGGCGGAATCCTCGCCGAGCTCCAGCGCGGGCAGATCGATGGCGATGCGGGCTAGCACTAGGCCACACACCACGAGCATGCCCAGGGTGGGCCATAGGTGCTCGAAGGTGCAGCCGTTGAGCGAGCCGACCATCCACACCTTGGCCGCGGCCGCGGTGTTGAGATCTGTGGCGGCCAACATGTACGTGACCAGGGCGTGGAGGAAGGCGTTGCCGCCGATGCCCACGAGGACGAGGCGGAACATATCCACCCTGCCGCGCCGGGACAGCATCCAGATGGCCGCGCCGGTGGCGAGACCGCCGGCCATGGCGGCGAGCGGGATGCCGACGTAGGCGCCGAACGCCCCGCCGGCCCCGGCAGATCCTCCGAAGACCATGATGGCCACGGCCGCCACGGTGGCGCCCTGGTTGATGCCCAGGATGTCCGGGCTGGCCAGGCCGTTGCGGGCGATGCGCTGCGTGATGGCGCCGGAGAGCCCCAGCGCGGCGCCGACGGCTAGACCCACGAGCGAGCGGGCCAGGCGCCAGTCGATGACGACGGTGCGCTCGAGCTTGTTTCCGCCGCCCGCCAGCACGCCGATGACCTCGGCGGGGTTAAGGGGGAACTCGCCGATGCCGAGGCTGATGACCCACACGAGCGCGCTCGCGACCACGATGGCCGCGGTCCAGGCTTGCGTGCGCGGGTGGTAGAGGAAGCTGAACTTTCCGAGGCTGAGGTACTTCATTACAGGCTCACCACCGTTCGGTGCCGGACGAGCCAGATAAACGCCGGCCCGCCGAGCAGCGCGATGACGATGCCCGCCTGGAGCTCGCCGGGGCGCATGATGAGGCGGCCCACGATGTCGGCGCCGAGCAACAGGCAGGCGCCCGCCAGCGCGGAGTAGGGGGTCACCCACTTGTAGTCCGGGCCGGTGATGCCGCGGGCGACGTGGGGCACCACGAGACCGATGAAGCCGATGGGGCCCGCGGCTGCCGTGGCCGCGCCGGCCAGCAGGGTGATGGCCACGAAGCCCAGGATATTGGCGCGGGCAACGTTGGTGCCCAGCGCCTGCGCGGCCTCCGCGCCCAGATTGAGGATGTTGAGCGTCGGGCCCAGCGCCAGCGCTAGTACCGCGCCGATGGCGAGCGGCACGAGCGCAGGGGTGGTGATGTCGAAGCCGCGTCCGGTGACGGACCCCGCTTGCCAGAAGCGGAGGGTGTCGAGCGCGTTGGGATCGATGTAGACGATGGCCGACGTGGCCGCCGCGAGGACGGCGGACAGGGCGGAACCCGCGAGGACGAGGCCCAGGGTGTCGCCGCGACCGATGCCGCCGGCGGAGAGCCCGAAGACGAGCAGCGCCGCCAGGCCCGCGCCGAGGAAGGCGAGGAAAAGGTGCGACTGCATGGACGTCAGTCCGAAGAGGAAGATGCCCGCCGAGACGAAGAGTGCGGCGCCCGCATTGATGCCGAGTAGTCCAGGGTCCGCGAGCGGGTTGCGGGTCAGGCCTTGAACGAGTGTGCCGGCTAGTCCGAGCGCAGCTCCGACGACGATGGCGAGCACGGTGCGCGGGATGCGCATGGTGGCAAGGATTCCGGCGATCTCGGCGACGCTGCTGCCCACGGTGCCGGCGGCCTGGGCGGTGTCGGTGTGCCCGCGCAGGATCTCCCAGGCGGTGGGCCAGGCCTGGGTGAGCTCTGAGATGGAGGTCGCCTTGGCGCCCAGTGCCAGGCTGGCGAAGACGAGGGCGACGAGTGTGGCCACGAGGAGGGCTAGGCCGAGGAGTCGTCTGCTGTGGCCCGCGGCGCGCGGGGTGCCCGCGGCCGGTGTCGGCAGAGTCGTCGATGTCATGTAGGTAAGGATAACCTTATTTCGACGATGTACGTGAATTGTCTCTCCTTGCTGGAGGTTCGTCGGCTTGAGATAGGTTCACCTAATGTTGGTTAGGCTATCTTTTCTCAATTCGACAGGCCTTTTATGCCTCTGCGGACTTCCCGCACTCGTCGCTCGGCCGCGGTATTCCTGTCGCTCGCCCTTGTCGGCTGGGGTGCGGCCGCATGCTCGTCGGACCCCGATTCCGGTGCGGCCGACAACTCGGTGGCGGCATCGTCGGCATCGTTGGCGCAGTAGGCATCGGCTGACGGCGACGCCGCGGCCTATCCGGTCACAGTGGCCACCAAGTTCGGTGACGTCACCGTCGAGGAGGCCCCGCGGCGCGTGGTGGCCCTGGGGTGGGGTGATGCGGAGGTGGCGTTATAGCTGGGCGTCGAGCCCATCGCCGCGGCCGACTGGCTCTCCTTCGGTGGCGACGGCGTAGGCCCCTGTGTAGAACACGGCTACACGCAGTCGCCGGAGATCCTCGGCACGACCGACGTGAATTACGAGGCGGTGGCGGCGCTCGAGCCCGACCTCATCCTCGACGTGCGCTCGTCCGGTGACCAGGAGCGTTACGACATGCTCTCCGCCATCGCGCCGGTCATCGGCGTCTCGGTGGGCGGCGACAAGTATAAGACGTCGCGCGACGAGCAGCTCACCATGATCGGCGCCGCTTTGGGCAAGCCTGCGGAGGCGCAGGAGCAGATCGAGCAGTTGCAGGAGCGCATCTCGGGCATCGCCGCGGATCATCCGGAGTGGTCGGGCACGACCTTCGCCGTTCTCGGCCGCACGGCCACGACGTGGGGTGCCTACAACGACGGCACCAACCGCGCAGATCAGCTCATCGAGCTCGGCTTCTCGCTCAACCCCTGGGTGAAGTCGCAGTCGGCGTCCGCGAAGAATATCTCGGTCCCGCTCTCGGGGGAGACCCTGTCCAACGCGGACTCGGATGTCGTCATTGCGCAGGCCGTGTCCACGGACATCTCCACGGTGGAGACGGACCCGGCGTGGATGGGCCTGCCCGCGGTCCGCGAGGGGCGCGCCATCGTCATGCCGAAGGAGCTTTCGCAGGCCTTCTCGCTCGCGACAGCAGAGTCCACCAACTACGCCTTGGACGAGCGGGTGCCGCTGCTGGAGGATATCGTTCCTGTGTAGCAGTCCTAGCCTGCCGGTAATTCGCGCATGGGAGATGGGCAAGGCCCAGCTACGCGGCACATCGTTTCCTTTCTATACAAGTACCTCTCGTGAACTCTTGTCCTGCCTCCGTGCGCGTGTTCGGCGTCGTCGCTGTGCTCGCCCTCGGCCTGGCCGCCTGCTCCTCGAGCGCGGCCTCCGCCTCCAACTCGGACAACGCGGCATTCCCGGCCACCATCTCCACCAAGTTCGGCGACGTCACCATTGACGAGGCCCCGCGGCGCGTCGTGGCCCTGGGCTGGGGCGACGCCGAGCTGGCGCTCTCGCTCGGCGTGCAGCCGGACCTTCTCCTCATCCTTGATGTTCGTTCCTCGGGCGATCGAGAGCGCTACGACACACTGTCGGCCATCGCGCCGGTCGTGGGCATCCCGGAGGGCGCAGACAACTGGCTGACGGATCGCTCCACCCAGCTTGAGTGGTGGGGGAGACAGCAGAAAGCGTGCCATCAGTGCTGTCGTCGGTGATGCAGCCGGCCAGTGCAAGGGCAAGGGAATCGGCGGCGAGAACGGGGAGTAGTCGCTGCGTAATCATGGTGGGGAGTCTAGACGTTATGGACTTAGAGTTCCTACAGGGCGGGGAATACCCTCTCCTTGAGTAACGGGGCGATTTCGACATCCGGAGCGGCGGGATCGACCCACGCGAGCTCAGCAATCTCCTTGTCGGGATGCGCGACGGAGATTTCTTCTTCGTAGACATAGACGTGCGCGTGGATGGTCTCTGGTGCACCGTTGGCAGCCGACGATACGTAGGTGGCGAGGCGACGCAATTTCGACATATCAATCACAGCACGCACTGCCTCATGGGCGATGAGCTGGGCCGCGCGGGCGGGATCGATGGTGGTGTCAATGGAGCCGAAAGGCAGGACGAATTCTGGGGTAGACGTAGCGCGAATGACAAGAACGCGGCCGTGGGTATCACGCAGGACAATGGCGACAATTTCTGAAATGTCTGCAGTAGATGATGGCGAGGTGGGGTTCTCAGACATACCTCCATTGTAGGTCTGGGCGGGGGTAGGGAACTGTGGTGAAAGAAAAGAGGGGGCACCCGAAAGCTGTCAGTAATGTAACGGGTTGGACACAGTCCCACACGTTAGAAACGCGGGACCATACTCGCGTGGCATCATGGGTAAGTCTTATAGACCAATACGAGAAGAAGTGAAAGAGGAATTGCGTAATGCGAAAAATCCCGCACCTTAAGAAAGTCCTTGTGGGCTCGGCTTTCGCAGGTGCGTTTTTCCTGGGTAACCCGGTGGCCGGCGCCCAGGAACTCCCCACCATCCCGGAGCTTGACTCGGCGGGCGTCGTGGACCAGGTGCGTGCGGACTTGAATTCCGTGGGCATTGAGACCAAGCCAGTAGACGCTGCGCTTACCGACGTCCTCGATACCGCCGTCAACGGCGCCGCTGCGGCAGCGGCACAGGACGCCTCCAACGCGATTGCGTCTGCGGTAAATTCCCCTGTGGCTCGCCAGGTTGCGGACCAGGCACAACTGCCAGCCCTCCCGACGGGGGAGGATTACGCTGGTGTCGATGCCATTACGGGGGAACCGCTGACCAATCCGGAGCCGATTGGTCTCCTGCAGGAGGCCACGCAGCCAGACTTCGTGCCAAAGGGCACTGACCCGAACTACGTGTGGAAAAATGACTCGTTCTCCAAGATTGCGGCTGGCAAGCCGCAGGCGGACTATGTCCTGCACCGAGTGCCTGGTTCTTTCTACGATGCTCCGCAGATTCCGGAGGAATCCAACACCGCGATGACGAACGGTAAGTCCCTCTACGGACCTGGAACTCCGCTCTACATCAGCGAAGACACCATGTGCACGCTGACTGCGGCGGGAACCGATGCTGAAGGCCGTAAGGTTGGCATCACTGCTGGTCACTGCGGCAACGTTGGTGACCCGGTGTCTTCGGCGGATTCCTGGCAGGTCGGCCCCACCGGCACGCTGGTGAGCAAGAACACCTACCTGGATTACTCGCTCATTGAGTTCGGTTCGGATGCTGAAGTCACCCGCAGCTACAACGGCGTGACTGCCTACGGCGTCGGTGGCACGACGAAGCCGGGGGATATCACCTGTAAGCGCGGCGTAGCCACCGGCACCACCTGCGGTATGACCTTCCAGCACGGTAAGCAGATCTCCGTCAATCAGGTCTGCGCCATGGTCGGTGATTCCGGCGCTCCAGTCTTCCGTGACGGACGCATCGTCGGCTCGATTTCCCGCGGTTTGTTCCCGGGCCTGCCGTCGTGCCGCACCCCGTGGCAGGGTGCGCTGCACAACCCGACGGTTGTAGCGAACACCGATGCTATTGTGGCGGATCTGAACCGGCGCGAGGGTGTGGGTTCTGGATTCACGCTTCCGGAGAACTAGAAGTACGTTTCTAACATTTAAGGCCCCGGATCGTTAAAGATCTGGGGCCTTATTTGATCGAAGTGACCTACGCGGCGCGGTTCGCTGGGGTGCGACGCTGGGGCGCCGCGCGGGCTAGGAGAGGGCGGTGAGGGCGGCGTCGTGAAGCTTGCCGTTGGAGGCAAGCGCGGAGCCGCCGTGGGGGCCGTCCTCGCCGCGAACGTTGGTGAAGCGGCCGCCGGCCTCAGTCACCAGAAGGGCCGGGGCAGCCAGGTCCCAGAGAGAGACCTCGGGCTCGGCAGTAATGTCGACAGCGCCCTCGGCAACTAGGCAGTAGTTCCAGAAGTCACCGTAGCCGCGCAGGCGCCAGACCTTGTCGGTGAGAGAGACGAAGGCGTCGCGGGATAGGCCCCAGCCGGCCAGCGAGCTCATGGCTAGGGACGCATTCTCCAGAGCAGCGACCTCGGAGACGCGCAGGCGCTTGGGCTCACCGCCGAAGACACGGAAGGCGCCAGTGCCCTTGGCCGCGTACCAGCGGCGGCGAAGAGCTGGGGCAGAGATGACGGAGACGACTGGTTCGCCATCTTCAAGCAATGCGATCAGGGTGGCCCACACAGGCACGCCGCGAACGAAGTTCTTGGTGCCGTCGATGGGGTCGATGACCCACTGGCGGCCCTCGTAGCAGGCTTCGCCGCCAAATTCTTCGCCCAAGACCTCATCGCGCGGGCGGGAGCGCTTCAATGCCTCACGAATGGCCTTTTCGCAGGCCAGATCTGCATCTGAGACTGGGGTCATGTCCGGCTTGTCCTTGACCGAAAGGTCTGTGGCTTCAAAGCGGTGCATGGTGACAGCATCCGCGTGGCCTGCCATCTCTAGGGCCAGGCCGAGGTCCTCTTTGTACTTACCCACGGAGCCATTCCTCCATCTGATCGACTACCTGTTTATTACCCGCGATACACCATTCCACACCGCCGGCAGTAACCTTGCGCGCCGCGCCGCCAGCAGCAAGCACAAGCGCCTGACCGGGGAACCAATCCCAGTCTTTAACGGAGTGCTGCATCCATGCTCCCCACGTGCCGTCAGCCACAGAGGACAGGTCGACGGAGCCAGCACCCAACATGCGCACGGTGGCAAAGTGCGGGGCCACCTTCTCCCAGGCTGCGGAAATCTTCGGGTCGGTGATGCTTGAAGGGTGGAGGTACGTGGAGAGGCAGAGGTCTTCCGCGGGGACGTCGACAAGCGGCGTCACCTCCATGCCGTCCAGGGTCGTGGCGTGGTCTCGGCCGCCGAACCACGTGTAGCCCATGGCGGGGCGGTGGACGGCGCCGAGGATGACCCCAGAGGAATCGGTAAGCGCCAGTGCGGAGCACCAGTAGTCGAAGCCGGAGGCGAAGTTGAAGGTGCCGTCGACTGGGTCGATGACCCAGGTGCGGCCGGACTTCGACTCACGGTTAGCGCCCTCCTCGCCGACGATGCCGTCCTCGCCGCGCAGAGCTTCGAGGACGCCCGCGACGAAGCGCTCGGCGGCAAAGTCGGCGTCAGTGACGACATCCGCACGGTCTGTCTTCTGGGATACGTCCACACCCTGTTCGCGCAGGCGCCAGGCTAGGCGGCCGGCGTTGTAGACGAGCGCCTGGGCAAGGTGGGCATCAGTATCGTCCGCATGGGCAACGATGAAGGTCTTGATGATGGCATCGATCATCTCGGTGAGGCTTGGCTGGTCACTCATGCCGCCTATTGTCGCGCTAAATGCGGCCGATGGCTAATCAGAGGGCAAGAATAAGTAGAGTAGGGGGCTATGCGTCCGGAACAAACAGCACGACTTGAGGAACTCAGCGCCACCTTGACCTCCATTGAAAAGGTGATGGACCCGGAAGCGGTGTCCGAGCGCGTGCGCGAGCTTGAGGCCCAAGCGGGGGACCCGTCGCTGTGGGACGACCCCGACCACGCGCAACAGGTGACCTCGTCGCTCTCGGCGGAGCAGGCGAAACTGCGCAAGCTCTCCTCCCTGCGTGGGAGGATCGAGGACCTGCCCGTCATGTCTGAGCTAGCGGAAGAAGAGGGCGACGAGGCCTCCCAGGAGCTGGTGGAGGCTGAGCTTGAGGAGCTCGGTGCGGCCATCGAGTCGCTGGAAGTTACCACGATGCTCTCGGGCGAATATGACGAGCGTGAGGCGGTTATCAACATCCGCTCCGGCGCCGGAGGTGTGGATGCCGCGGACTGGGCGGAGATGCTCATGCGCATGTACACCCGTTGGGCTGAAAAGAACGGGCACAAGGTGGATGTCTATGACATTTCTTATGCCGAGGAAGCAGGCATCAAGTCCGCCACCTTTGTGGTGCATGGCGAATACATGTACGGCCAGCTCTCCGTCGAGCAGGGTGCGCACCGCCTCGTACGCATCTCACCTTTTGACAACCAGGGACGCCGCCAGACCTCCTTCGCAGAGGTAGAGGTACTGCCAGTGGTGGAGCAGACGGACTCCATCGAGGTCCCAGACTCCGAGGTGCGCGTGGATGTTTACCGTTCCTCGGGCCCGGGTGGTCAGTCGGTGAACACGACCGACTCGGCAGTTCGCCTTACCCATATCCCGACGGGCATCGTGGTGACCTGTCAGAACGAGAAGTCCCAGATTCAGAACAAGGCCTCGGCGATGCGCGTGCTGCAGGCAAAGTTGCTGGAGCGCAAGCGTCAGGAAGAGCGCGCGGAGCTCGATGCGCTGGGCGCGGGCGGCAATGCCTCCTGGGGCAACCAGATGCGCTCTTATGTGTTGCATCCGTACCAGATGGTCAAGGATCTCCGGACGAATTACGAGGTCGGTGACCCATCCAAGGTGCTCGATGGTGACATTGACGGCTTCCTGGAGGCTGGTATTCGCTGGCGTATGGCGGAGAATGAGGCCTAGGCTTAAGTGACGTTTGTTGCTAATGTTGCTTGAGTGATCACTTTTGAGAATGTGTCCAAGGTCTATGCGACGTCGACTAGGCCCGCGCTAGACAACGTGTCCTTCGAGATAGACGATGGCGAATTCGTCTTCCTTATTGGCCCCTCTGGCTCGGGAAAGTCCACCTTTCTGCAGTTAATGGTGCGCGAAACTAACGTGAGCTCCGGTGACATTCACTTTGGGGACTTCCACGTCAACGCGCTCAAGGGCGGTCAGATCAACCAGCTGCGCCAGTCCATCGGTTACGTCTTTCAGGATTTCCGCCTTCTTCCCAAACTCAATGTCTACGACAACGTGGCTTTCGCGTTGCAGGTCATTGGCAAGAAGAAGTCGCGTATTGCCAAGCAAGTTCCCGAGGTCCTCGACATGGTGGGCTTGGGGGCTAAGCAGCACCGCATGCCTCATGAACTCTCCGGCGGTGAACAGCAGCGCGTGGCCATTGCACGTGCCTTTGTCAACCGTCCTAAGCTGCTGCTTGCCGACGAACCCACGGGCAACCTCGATCCCGCCACCGCCGCGGAAATCATGGCCCTGCTGACGAAGATCAACCGCCGCGGCACCACCGTGGTGATGTCGACGCACAATGCGCGCGCGGTCAACGATGCCCGCCAGCGAGTCCTTGAGCTGCACAATGGAACGCTCGTCCGCGATGAGAAGAACGCAATGTACGGGGAGGCGCTCTAAATGAATTTGGGTTTTGTTTTTCGCGAGGCCGTTAAAGGCTTGGGCCGCAACATCACGATGACCATCGCCATGGTGATCACCACGGCTATTTCCGTTGCTCTGGTGGTGGCTGGTGTTCTTGTCACGCAGATGACGAATGACACTAAAGACATCTACCTCGAGCAGGTAGAGGTTATGGTGCAGCTCAACGAGGACATCTCCGCACACGACCCTGAGTGCACAGACGCGGCGTGTTCCGGATTGAGGAAGAAGCTGGAGGCGGATGACGATATCGAATCCGTTGACTACCGCAGCCAAAAAGAATCCTATGACCGCTTCGTGGAGCTGTTTAAGGAAACCGATCCGGTCATGGTGAAGGAGACCTCGCCGGATGCGCTGCCGGCCGCCTTCCACGTGCGCCTGAGGGATCCAACGGACACCGCGCCTATCGACGCCATCGCGGAGGACCCCGCCGTAAGCGAAATCATCGACCAGCAGGAGGATGTGCGCAGCGCTGCCGGCAACCTCGACGCCATCCGCAATGCCACCTTCATTCTGGCTGCGGTGGTGGCGTTGGCCGCCATCATGCTCATCGCCAACATGGTGCAGATTGCAGCCTTCCAGCGTCAGCGTGAAACCGCGATTATGCGCATCGTGGGCGCCTCGCGCTGGATTACCCACGCACCGTTCATCGTGGAAGCGGTTCTGGGCGCGATTGGCGGGGTTATCCTCGGCGGCGCCGGCGTTCTCTTGGGGAAGAACGTGGTCCTCGACCCCGCACTGAAAGACCTCTATCAGAAGCAACTGCTGGCTCCGGTGACGTCGGGCGACGTGTGGACGGCACTTCCCATCGTTGGCCTCGTAGCGCTGCTTTTCGCCGCGCTGACCGCCCAGGTGACGATGCGCGCTTACGTTCGTACCTAAGCCCGACCGTGGTCTGTGGAAGGCTGGGGCTCTACTACGAAAAGCCTTCTCCCTCCGCGGTGGAACCAGATGTGGTTTTTGCCTGGCAGTGGCGTAACATAGTCCGAACTATGGCGAAGAAGGCAAAGAAGAAAAAAGGGGCAGCGGCCGATAATAATTCGACCCTGGCCACCAACCGACGTGCCCGCCACGACTACACCATCCTCGATACCGTGGAATGCGGCATGGTGCTCGTGGGCACCGAGATTAAGTCGATGCGCGAAGGCAAGATTTCCCTAGCGGATTCCTTCGCCACTATCGACGATGGTGAGGTCTACATCCGCAACCTCCACATCCCGGAGTACTCCCAGGGCACGTGGACGAATCACTCGCCGAAGCGCACGCGCAAGCTGCTGCTGCACCGACGTGAGATTGACAAGCTCATGGGCCAGGTGCGCGATGGCAACAAGACCCTGATCCCGCTCAAGGTCTATCTGAAAAATGGCCGCGCCAAGTGCGAGTTGGGCTTGGCCAAGGGTAAGCAGGATTACGACAAGCGCGAAGCGATTAAGCGCCGCGACCAAGACCGTGATATCACCCGTGAACTGGGGCGCCGCGTCAAGGGCATCAACGCCTAGCCAGTGAGCGTCTAGCCTGGGAACCATGATTTACACGGCTAAGGTTCATGACGTTGTTCACGGTGACGAGGAGCTGCGTGGGGAAGCGGTGCTCGTCGATAAGCTCTGGCCCCGCGGCGTGGCCAAAGAACGCCTGGATTATGATCACTGGTTCAAGCACGTGGCTCCCAGCGCGGAGCTCCGGAAATGGTGGGGCCACGACGCTGACAGTTTTGAGGAGTTCGGTCGGCGTTACCGCGCTGAGCTAGATGAGAACGAGAATGAGGAATTGGAGAAGCTGCGCCAGTTTGCGGCAGACGGCGACCTCACCCTTCTCTTCGCCGCCAAGGACCGAAAAATAAACCACGCCGTCGTGCTGAAGGCGTGGTTAGAGGAGAACTAGCGCGGGTCTAGGCAAAGAGGCCCCAGATGGTCGCGCCCACGGCGATGAGGCCAGTGACAACGACGAAGTAGTTGCTGGCACGGGTGCGGAACTGCTTCAGAGCATCGATGCGGTGGATGGCGTACATCGGCAGCAGGTAGAGAATCGACGCGATGAACGGTCCACCGATAGCCTCAATGAGGCCGAGAATCGATGGGTCAATGATGGCGACGACCCAAGCGGACACAAAGATGATGCCGTGCATGACAGAATTGAGCTGCTTTTCTGAGAGCTTCTTCGTCGCGCCCGGTGCCACGGTGCGCAGCAGGAAGTTGCCGCCCTCGGTAGCACCCAGCACGTGTCCGAAGTAGGAGGACACAATGGCCACCATCGCAACGATGGGGGAGAGGAAGGCCAGGACCGGCACGCCGGTGACGTTTGCCAAGTAAGACAGCACCGGCAGGTTCTGCTCGCGAGCCTCCGCTAGGCCGTCTGCGCCCAGCGTCAGCGTGCAGGACCACACAAAGAACATCGTGAACACGGTAAGCAGGATGGCCGTCAGGGCTAGTGCGCGGGAAGCGTTCTCCGAGCTCTTCTCGCGTCCGTGTGCGGCGACCATGGCCAGGGAGAACTGGGAAATGGCGGGAGAGTGGTTAAAGGAGAACACCAGCACCGGAATGATGAGGGCCACCGAACCGACGATGCGCCAGTCATTGTTGCCCACCTCCATGAAAGAGGCGATGTCCCACCGCGGGATGAGGTAAATAGACAGCGCGCCGAGGCAGAAAATGAGCGGATAGACCAGGAACTGCGTCACCGCGAGCACGATGCGTTGGCCGAAGGCAAAGACCACGGTCATCACGCCGACGAGCAGGAAGGACAGCAACGGGCGTGGAATCGTAGGCCCACCCAGCTGGTTGACGATGAAACTGTTGACCGTGTTCGTAATAGACACGCCATAGATCAGCACAATGGGGAAAATTGCGCAGAAATACACCACGGAGATGATGAGGCCTGCGGTTTTGCCGAAATAGTCGGTGACCACGGCCGTGATGTCTTCACCCTGGCGCGGTGATGCGCAAATCATGCGGGCGAGTCCACGGTGGGAGAAGTAGGTCATCGGACCAATCAAAATCGTGGCCACGAGCAGAGGCCAGAAGCCGAAGCTGCCGGCATTGATAGGAAGAAACAGAATGCCAGCGCCGACGGCGGTGCCGAAGAGCGAGATAGCCCATTCGGTATTGCTCGTCGGGCGCTTAGTGGATTCCGGGGAGCTGGAGGTCTCGGTACGTGTGCTCACTTTGCAGCCTTTAACAAAGTAGGTGGACTGGACTCGCATACCTTAACAGCGTTGAAATTGACGTTAATCACAAGGGGGTGCTTATGAAAGCTATGCCTCATGTGGCCTGGGGTGGGGCTTGCGGGAATAGGGGTGTGTGCAGTAGCGTTGAACGAACCGTAGGCGCGTGAAAACGTGTTCTGCGCAGCTTTCACAGCAATGTGTTACTGAGGGGTCGACTTGGTTTCGACTTCGTACATTGAGCCAGGGGAAGCGTGCCGGTGCAGGCTAGAGACCACCGTTAAGCGTCGTAGCAACCAATAAACGCAGAGAAGAACTCTCAGCGTGACTACGCCCTCGCTGCCTAATTACAGCGACGCGTGTCTGTCAGCCTAGGTTTGGTTCCTGACCTAGATCCTGGCATCGACTAAGGAACTTGCCTGACTGGTTTGTTGTTCGGCCGGTTGGGGACTTTGAGAGCAACTGGGCCCATCATCCGGAGCGTGTTTGCCCGAGCCGGAGGGCCGAGTAGAGATCCTGTGCAGACTGCGCACGGAGAAGCCCTGGCAAGATGACGAAGGACCCGGGTTCAATTCCCGGCGGCTCCACCGAAAAACCCCAGCTAGATAGCATTCTAGCTGGGGTTTCTTCTCGTTTATGCCACGTGGTGAAGGAGCCCGCCTTAGCCCCGCCTTAGTTCAGTTCTTCTCGGCACTGTTCCTTGGTCTTGCCGGAGTCGAGGCAGTTTGCCCAGTCAATTTGCCCCTGTACCCATGGGCTAGGCTTGCGGGGCTGTTGCTGTTCTGGCGTGGGCGGAGCGCCTGCGTTTGCCTCTTCTTCGAGGTATTGCTCACCGCCCATGGTGTCGAAGCACCACTGGGAGTAGGAGACGGTGCCATCAGACCAGAGCGCTGGCCCTGGGGTGCCCTCGATGCATTCCACGACGGTGGGTTCTACAGGGGCCTGCTCGACCGCGGGGGCCTCAGCTACTGGAGCGTCAGCTTGCGGGGAGGCCATGGTGGGATCAGGTTCGTCGGCCTTTGGCTTCGTGCTTTCTGCTTCTGTGTTCTCTGGCACGCTAGTGTGTTCCGCGCTCGAGGGTGAGTCAGACGTCTCAGGTGAAGATGAAGCTGCGCTGCTCGTCGGGGAAGGAGCAGGCTCGGTGTCGGAGTTGCACCCAGCTACGGCGATGGCAAGTGCGGTAAGCGCGATGGTGAGCTTCTTCATGCTGATGTCCTTTCGGGAGGAAATTGCTAAAACTCAAGGTCTGGTGAGTGTCGTCGGATTTGTGTGCGGCAGTGGTTATGCCAGTCAGGTTAGCTATCATCGCCGAAGCTACTGTTCCTTACGGGGAATGGTCATCGTCGGACATAGTATTGCTGCATGACTTTTGAGCCACAACGCGTCACTGTTGTCTTGTTTGAAGGCTTTGAGCTTCTCGACGTCTTCGGGCCCGTCCAGCTGCTTCAAGCGGTGCCTGATGTCGCCGTTGTTTTCGCAGGACCGGATGGTGGTCCAGTTGCTAGCTCGCAGGGCGTGGAAGTGGTGCCGACAATCTCTTATGGGCAGATTGAGTCGGCCGACGCCCTCCTCGTCCCGGGCGGAAAGGGAACCCGGAAGCTCGTGGAAGACGAATCTTTTCTGTCGTGGCTTCGTGAGGCGGGTGCACACGCTCCTTGGACTGCCTCCGTGTGCACGGGTTCTGCGGTCCTGGCGGCTGCCGGGCTCTTGGAGGGCTACGCCGCAACGAGCAATAAGCGTGCTTTTAGCTGGGCCACGTCCTTCGGGGGCGATGTGTCCTGGCGGCCGGAGGCGCGGTGGGTGCACGACCGTAATCGATGGACCTCCTCAGGTGTTGCGGCGGGCATGGACATGGCGGTCGCGCTCATTGCGCACCTCACTTCCGAAGTTGTTGCCATCGACGCTGCCAACTTTGTGGAATATGAGCCACACCGCGACAGTGGATGGGATCCTTTTGCGCGGATAAACGGGCTGGTGTAGTCGAGCGGCGACGAAGCTGAGCGTGGGAGCAGAACGTTCGGGCAATCTGTCGACGCTCACGGTAAGTAAGGGGCTAAAAACTGGCGATTTTTGGCCACTATCTACCGTGGGCGTAGTTGGGGAGAGCCTATAGGTATGCGGAGGTGAGCAGACGACGAGAAAGTGGAGTCGGAGCAGGGCTGGCTGAACAAAAATGTGACTCATTCCAAAATTATTTGTTACCCAAGTTACATTCCCGTGGTAGCCTTTCTCCATCAGTGTGACGTGGAGCACTGGGCATAACCCCTACGACAGGAGTATCCATGAACAGCCCAACCAACGCATCGCCACAAGCTGGCGCGGACAGCACAGAAAAGCCGAGATCATCGCAGTCGAGTGCTGTAAAGGTGCAGAAAAGGTCGAAGCAGCAGTCCAGTGGGGGAATCCTTGATAAGTTCCTCAATGGCGTGGAGTACATCGGCAATAAGTTGCCGGAGCCTTTCACCATCTTCCTTATCCTCTTCCTCATTACGGGCGTGCTCTCCACCATCATGGCAGCGATGGGGGTGGAAATTAAGATTCCCGGTTCGGATGAAATTCAGCCGGTTAAAGGCCTGTTTACCGGTGAGGGGCTGACGTGGCTCACCACAACAATGGGGGAGAACTACATCAACTTCCCGCCCCTGGTGACGGTTCTTCCCATCATGTTGGCCGTTGGCGTGGCAGAGCGCTCCGGGATGCTTTCGGCGCTTATTCGTAAGCTTTTTGGTTCCGCGAAGCCGTGGCTGCTCCCGTACGCCGTTGGTGTTATTGGTGTGACGGCCTCTGTCATGGCAGATGCCGCTTTCGTCATTGTCCCGCCGCTGGCCGCCATGGTCTTTAAGGCCGCGGGCCGCCACCCAGTGGCGGGCCTAATTGGTGGCTTCGCTGCGGTAGGCGCAGGTTATTCGACGGCATTGGTGCCGACCTCACTGGATGCCTTGTTCGCGGGTATCACCACCGCGGTGATGGATACGCTGCCGAATACGGAATTCGCGCCGGTCAATGCGATGTCGAATTACTACTTCAACGTGGCCTCCTCCATCGTGTTGGGTGTGCTTGCTGGTCTCATTATTGACAAGGTCATCGAGCCGCGTATGTGGGCGCAGGAGGTACCTACCGAGGAAGAAATTGACCCGGAGGATGCCGCTGAGCGCGGCGACCGCGACGAGAATGGTGAGGAACTCAGCTCGGAGCTGCGCCCGGAGGAGAACAAGGGACTCATCTGGTCCGGCGTCGCGACGGTCATCCTCACCGCCATCATCCTCTTTGCCGTCCTGCTGCCAGAGTCACCGTGGCGCAATGAAGAGGGAGGCTTCCTCCCCAAGTCGCCGCTGCTCAACTCCATTGTCTTTTTGGTTTTCGCGTACTTCTTGGTACTCGGCGTCGTCTACGGCAAGGTCGTGGGCACGGTTAAGGGCATCGAGGACGTTGTCAATATGATGATCGGCGCGCTCAAAGACATGCTGAGCTTCCTCATCCTGGCCTTCATCCTGGGACAATTCGTGGCTCTATTCGCCTGGACAGGCATCGGTACCTTCACTGCGGTGAAGGGCGCGGCCTTCCTCGAGTCCATTGGACTCACCGGCTTCCCGGCCATCTTCGCTTTTATTGCGCTGGCATCCTGCCTGAACCTTCTCATCATCTCCGGTTCCTCCATGTGGACGCTCATGGCGGCGGTCTTCGTGCCGATGTTTGCTCTGTTGGGCTACGAGCCGGCCTTCATCCAGGGCGCCTTCCGCGTCGGTGATTCGGCAACCCAGATCATCACTCCGCTGAACCCCTACATGATTGTCATGCTGGGCTTCCTCCAGCGCTACGAACGGGATGCCGGCCTGGGCACGCTCATGTCGCGCCTCATGCCCTTCGTGATTCCATTCTTTACCGCATGGGCCATCTTGCTGGCCGTCTGGTTCTATGTGGACCTTCCGTTGGGCCCAGGCAACTCGGTCATGATTGGGTAGAGGTATGAGTCAACCCAACAATCCCTCGACGGCGTATCTGGAGGCGATGGAGGGGGACATCGCCAAACGCGTGGCGGCCGCCGCTCCACCCGAGCACCATGGGGAGAACTATGCCGACCAGGCCAAGGTCTGGGATGCGGCCGCGGCGGAGGCTGAGGTTTTGCGCGAGACTGCCGCGCACATTGTGGCGGATCTGCACGCACATCCTGAAACGGCATTTGCGGAGCATCGCTCTATGGCGGTACTCGCAGACATCGTGGAACAACACGGATTCTCCACGCACCGAGGGGCCTATGGCGTGGAGACCGCGTTCGAGGCCTCGTGGCAGAGTGAGGACTTTGACCCAGAGCGCCACCCCACCGTAGCCGTTTTGGCGGAATACGATGCGCTGCCACAGATTGGTCACGCGTGCGGCCACAATGTCATCGCCGCCGCGGGCGTGTGCGGGTTCCTAGCGGCGACGGCAGTGCTTGACTCCACCCCCTTTGCCGGCCGCCTCCTGCTCCAAGGAACCCCAGCTGAGGAAGGGCACTCTGGCAAGGAGTACATGATCCGCGGCGGCAGCCTTGAGGAGGTGGACGCGGCGGTGATGATTCACGGCTTTGGCTATGACATTGGCGCACACGCCTGGGTAGGCCGCCGCATTCTACGCGTGACGTATCGCGGCGTGGCTGCCCACGCGAGCTCCCAGCCCTTCATGGGGCGCAATGCGCTTGATGCTGCAAGCCTGGCCTACCAAGGCATCGGGCTCATGCGCCAGCAGATGCCCCCGTCGGATCGTGTCCACGCCATCATGTCCGGCGGGGACAGGCCCTCCATCATTCCTAGTTCAGCCGAGATGCATATATATGTGCGCTCCTTGGGAACGCGCACTCTCATGGACCTGTCCGGACGTGTTGAGGATATTGTTCGCGGGGCGGCCCTCATGGCTGGAGTGGAGGTGGAGCTCGAGTGGGATGAACACCCCATGACGCTGCCGGTGCGCAACAATTCTGCACTAGTGGAACGTTGGGCGGCCACACAGGCGCGCCGGGGCCGCACGGCTTTGCCGGCGGGGACAGTGCCGGACACGGTGGCGGCGTCGACGGACTTTGGCAATGTCTCTCATTTGGTCCCCGGTCTGCACCCTATGGTGAAAGTCTCACCCGCGGACGTGGCGCTGCATACCGAGGACTTTGCGCGGTGGGCTGCCACGCCCCAGGCGGTCGATGCCGCCGTGGATTCCGCGGCTGGTTTAGCGCAGGTAGCTCTAGATTTCTTGGCGGATGCTGAGCTTCGCCGAGCTGTCCGAGAGGACTTCGATAAAGAGGGGCCGGTAGCGGTGGAGGAGCTGCTTGCGAGAGGGGAAAGTGCCCCCGCGGGGAATTAAGAAACAAAAGTGTGCTTGAAAGGTAACCCTTACATAGGTTAGGTTAGGCGACGACGTTAATTATCGACCGTGGTTAGCCACACCTAAAAAGCAAGGACACTATGTTCACTCTTTCCCGTCGTGTCTTCAGCACGACTACCGCCAAGGTTGCTGCGACCGTCTCCGTGGCAGCGCTTGCGTTGACCGGTTGCTCCTCCAACTCCGCTGAGGAGTCTCCGGAGACTGCTGGGGCCGAGGCCGCCGATGCCTCCACCATCACGCTGGAGGATAACTTTGGTTCGAAGGACGTCACCGCACCAGTGGAGAACCCTGCGGTGACGGATAACCGAGCGTTTGCGGTTCTGGCGCAGTGGGACATCGACCTTGCCGCGGCTCCGCTTCCACTGGTTCCGAAGTCCTTGCGTGACACCTACAACAAGGACACCGTGGACGTCGATCTGGGCTCCCACAAGGAGCCAGACCTTGAAAGCCTTGTGGCTGCCGAGCCGGATGTGGTGTGGAATGGCCAGCGTTTCGAGCCCCACCAGGGCGATATGGAAAAGCTGCTTGAGGACGTATCCGTCCTCGATTTCGAGCCGCGCGAGGGCGAGGACTTCTTCGAGGAGCTCAAGCGCCACACCGAGGCATTGGGCCAGGTCTTCGGCCACGAAGAGGACGCAGCAAAGCTCATTGCGGACTTCGATGCTGCGGCCGATCGCGCTAAGAAGGCCTACGACCCAGAGCAGAAGGTCATGGCTGTCAACACCTCCGGTGGCGAGATTGGCTACATTGCCCCGGGCATCGGCCGCACCTATGGCCCGGTCTTCGACCTACTGGGCCTCAAGCCGGCTCTTGAAGTGGACAATGCCTCTGATGACCATGAGGGCGATGACATCTCTGTGGAGGCTATTGCGCAGTCCAACCCGGATTGGATCCTCATCATGGACCGTGATTCCGCTATCTCCAAGGAAGGTGAGCAGGTCACCCCAGGTGAGAAGCTGGTGAAAGACAACGCTGCGCTCAAGAACGTGTCTGCCGTCAAGGACGGCAACGTCTACGTCGCCCCGCAGGATACTTATATTGATGAGTCCATCATCACCTACACCGAGATTCTCAACGCGCTTGCCGACGCCTTCGACAAGGCCAACGCCTAAGAACCTCAAGAAGCAGAGTGAAAACCGTGACAGTGAGGCCAGATGCACAGGGGGAACGGGGGGACGTCGCTAAGCGCAGCTCCCGCGAACCTGTCCTGACCTGGACGCTGGGCCTTGGTGTGCTCGGCGTCGTTGCGCTGCTCCTGCTGTCCCTCATGGTGGGGGAGTACAGCATCCTCGATAATGAGGATGGCTGGACCATGTTCTTTACCACGCGAGTCCCGCGCACTATCGCCCTCGTTCTGGCCGGCGCGGCCATGGCGATGAGCGGCCTCGTGATGCAGCTGCTCACCCAGAACCGCTTCGTGGAACCCACGACGACTGGTACCACCGAATGGGCCGGGCTGGGTCTGCTTTTTTCTCTCATTCTTTTCCCCCATGCGTCGGTGTTGGTGAAGATGGTGATTTCCGTGGTCTTTGCCTTCGTGGGCACCATGGTCTTCTTCGCTTTTTTGCGCCGAGTGGCACTGCGGTCTTCGCTCATCGTGCCGATCATTGGCATCATGCTCGGCGCCGTGGTCTCCGCCGTCTCTTCGTATGTGGCGCTGCGGACGGACACCTTGCAGCAGCTTGGCATTTGGTTCATGGGATCCTTCACCTCGGTCTACGAGGGGCAATACGAGGTCCTGTGGGTCGTGCTGCTCGTGCTCGTGGCTGTATATCTCTATGCCGACAAGCTCACTGTGGCCGGCTTGGGCGAGGACATCGCCACCAACATTGGTCTGAACTATCAGCGCATGATTCTGTTAGGCACCGGGCTCATCGCGGTGGCCACGGGTGTGGTGACTGTTGTGGTTGGAGCGCTGCCTTTCCTGGGCCTCATCGTTCCCAACGTGGTGAGCATGCTGCGCGGCGACGACCTACGTGCAAACCTTCCGTGGGTTTGCCTGTTGGGCACTGCCACAGTAACGCTGTGTGACATTCTGGGCCGCGTTATCATTTCCCCGTTTGAGATGCCGGTTTCCGTCATCCTGGGCCTGGTGGGGGCCATCGTCTTCGTTGTTTTGATTGTGAGGTCAACCAAGTGAGTGTCTGTATCTCTGTTCCTGCATCGACGACGCAATCCCAATCTCAGCGCGCGCGTCGCAGCGTGGGAAGCTTCCAGTCCGCTGCCGCGGCCCGTAAGTACTGGGTCATCTTGGCCGCTCTCATCGCCGCCGGCCTGCTCTTTGCTTTTGGGCTGTTGGCCTACGACAACCCTATGGACTTTGGCACCCGCAAGTGGTGGCTTATTGCACGCCGCCGCGCAGACGCGGTTACGGCCATGGCAATTGTCGCTGTGTGCCAGGCCGTGGCTACCGTGGCTTTCCACACCGTGACCAACAACCGAATCCTCACGCCCTCCATCATGGGGTTTGAGTCGCTCTACGTGGCGATTAATACCGCGACCATCTTCTTCCTCGGTGCCGCTGGCCTGACCCAGTCCCGTAATGTGGGCGCGTTCCTAGTCCAGCTGGTACTCATGGTGGGCCTTTCCTTGGTCTTGTACTCTTGGCTGCTCACCAGCCGCCGAAACAACATGCACGCGATGCTGCTGGTAGGCATCATTATCGGCGGTGGCTTAGGCTCGCTGTCCACGTTCATGCAGCGCATGTTGACTCCCAGTGAGTTCGATGTGCTCACCGCGCGCCTCTTTGGCTCCGTCAACAATGCGGAGTCCGAGTACTATCCCATCGCCATCCCGTTGGTCATCGTGGTGACGGTCCTGATGTTCCTCAACTCCCGCCGTCTCAATGTGCTGGCACTCGGCCGCGATGCTGCCACGAATCTTGGCGTAAACCACAAGGCCAATGCCATCTACACGCTTATCTTGGTATCCATTCTTATGGCTACGACGACCGCGCTCGTCGGCCCTATGACCTTCTTGGGCTTCCTCGTGGCCACCCTGGCGTACCAGGCTGCGGAGACCTATGACCACCGCTATCTCTTCCCAATGGCTATGGCCACCGCCTTTGCCGTGCTCACCAGTGCCTACTTCTTGATGCAGCACGTCTTTTATGCACAGGGTGTTGTCTCCATCATTATTGAGCTGGTAGGCGGCAGCGTTTTCCTCATCGTCATTCTGCGAAAGGGCAAGCTGTGATCAAGCTTTCGAAGGTCTCGAAGTCCTACTCTGGTGAGACGAACATTGGTCCCATCGATCTGGAGATCCCTACAGGAGGCATCACCGCCCTCATCGGGCCAAACGGTGCCGGAAAATCCACCATGCTCACCATGATTGGCAGGCTTCTCGACGCCGACGAGGGCAGCATCGAAGTTGCCGGATACGACGTGTCCTCCACGAAGTCCGAGGATCTAGCCAAGATCCTGTCCATCTTGCGTCAGGAGAATCACTTCATCACGAAGTTGACCGTGCGCCAGCTGGTGAGCTTCGGCCGCTTCCCCTATTCCAAAGGCCGACTTACGGTCGAGGATGAAGAAATAGTCTCGCGCTACATTGATTTCTTCCGACTAGGGGAGTTGGAGAATCGCTACCTCGATGAGCTCTCTGGTGGTCAGCGCCAGCGCGCCTACGTAGCCATGGTGCTGTGCCAGGAGACGGACTACGTGCTTCTCGACGAACCCCTCAACAACCTCGACATCTCCCATTCAGTGGAGATGATGAAGCACCTGCGAAAAGCAGCCAAGGAATTTGGCCGAACCATCATCATTGTTCTCCACGACATCAACTTCGCTGCGCGCTATGCCGACTACATCTGCGCTGCTAAGGATGGCAACATCGTGGCCTTCGGCGGCCCAGAAGAGATCATGCAGGATGATGTGCTCACCCCAATCTTCGAAACTCCTATCACAGTCATCGATGGTCCGGATGGGCTTTTGGCTTGCTATCACTAAAAACCCGCATAATTCATCGCCTGGTTGGCCGTAGAAATACGAGCTAACCAGGCGATTTGTTGATTGTTGGGGGTGTGCGTATATTAATTCGAGTCGCCGCGAGGTAGCCGGGAGGTTAACTGGTGGTAGATGCTGGACGGTTTGTTTGGCTGCCTGCTGGGTTGGTTTTGACTTGTGTGGGTTGGTTGGGTAGGCTTGTTCGGGCCGCTTGCGGG
>NZ_JAMFTP010000012.1:0-134085 GCF_024586525.1 Corynebacterium sp. BF-R-2
CGCGCCGACACAAGTTGTGCCAACGCCACCTATACAATGACCGAAAACAGAGAGCCCTACCACCTATCCGGAAAACCCCGACCAACTACGCGGATTGCCCCTACCAACTACGCCGAAACGGCATTCAAAGGATGAAAACGCGCGAAGTAAGGAGCGAGAAGCAAGAAACAGTCTAGAAAAAGTTCTCGCAGCTCAATGGGTAAAAATAGCGCCCACATGTGGTGTTGAGAGCCGGTTTGTGGCTAATGAAGCAAGAAAGCGGTTCCTAATTGCTCCAGAACGGAACATAACGCAATGACCGCGGGCCTGCGCTGGGATCGTAAGGGTGGATGAGGCCTTCCTCGACGGTGGCAGCAAGCAGGCGAGTGGCCTGAGCCGCTTGCGAGTCTCTCAGCCCGAAGCGCTGACGGATCGACGAATTGTTAACGGGAAGGTTCTCGAGGAAGCGAAGGCAAGCATGTTGATATACGGCTTGGGTCTTTTCCTCCATAGTCATCAGCGCGAATGGGCGGTAGGCGCTGAGGGACACTGTGGTACTTCCGTTGGCGCGGATGAGAGCAGGTGGGAAATGCTCCGCTTCGAGTGAAGAAACGATCTTGTCCCAGCCACTTCCGCGTTGTTCGACGAAGTGTGCCAGGCGCAAAGCCTCGCCAAGATAGGTATTGCGGGTGGTGGAAGCCGAGTCAATGAACCTTTGGGGATCGATGAGAGGGGTACCAGGGTTGGTTACTGCGACTCGATCGCTGAAAATCTCTACGGTCAAGAATCGGCCACGTTGCTCGAGATCCTGGTGCATGAGCGCATTTGCTAGGACCTCGCGGAAGGCTACCGTTGGTAGCAGTGGAGTTGCCACGCGCTTGCCGCTGGAATCAATATGTTCGCCGCCTGGGCGAATGGTGTTGAAAAGCGTGACTATGTGAGTGAAGGAAGATGCGTATCCTTCAGTGAATTCCCATTCACGTTCTACATCGGTGCGCGAGGTGCCTTTGAAATGCATGACGCGGGGAGCACGCTCGCGCAGCTCTGGAAAGTCCTGAAGGGAACGTGCGTACATGAGCGCGGACCATGCCGGAATATGCCAGCCTTGCTCGTGTGAGTAGGAGATGGCCTTAGCGGTTCGTAGCGTATCGATCAGGGCATCGCCGGTCGTGCGAGGGAGCTCTGGTCGGTTGAGGAAGAAGGCTTCGGGATCAAGAAGTTCGGTGATTGATTCGGGCTCAAGGTTCTCAGCAACTACAGTGTTTTCAAATTCGAACTGGTTGAGTTTCTGCCAGAGCTGACGTTCTTCATTGGGAAAATCCATGAGATTCTTGACATAGCTGCCCTTGCGAAAATAACGCTTTTCGCCGAAAGAATACGGGGAAGACAAGGCAGCTGGTATACGCAGAAGTACAACAAGGTGCCCATCAACCGTTACCTCGTCGAAGGTCAGATCAGGTGCTGGACTAATGACGCGGTTGAGCCAGGGGAGTAGGTCTTCGTTGCCTTTCCCTTTTGCGCGTTGCCAGTTAAACGACGTCCCAACGACTTCGTGGTCATCGTTTACTCCCCATATGAGGTATCCCGCTGGTTCATCGTGCAGACGCGCCGAGTTGCCTAAAGCGCAGGCATACTTTGCAATCTCCGAGCCAGAGGAAAGCCCGTTTACCTTGAATTCGAGCCACGGTAGCTCAGCAGGAAGTGCTGTAAACCGTTTTATGCGGGCAACAAGCTGTTCCTCGGGCGCAGAATTGATGGGAGTCATGCTTAGAGTATGCGCGAGAAGCAAGAAACAGTCAAGAAAAAGTTCTCGCAGCTCAACGGGTAAAAATAGCGCCCGAATCTGTGGTTTCGGGCCGGTTTGCGGCTAATGAAGCAAGAAAAGACCGCCTCGAACTCCAGGGAGGAGACGAAGCGGTCTTTTGTTAAGCGCCTAGCGCCGAATTACTTCTTCAGGCCGTCAATGATCTCGTTGAAGGCAGCGACCGGGCGCATGACCTCGGCCAGCTTCTCCTCGTTCGGGGCGTAGTAGCCGCCGAGGTCGACGGGGGAGCCTTGGACGTCGAGAAGCGCTTGCTCAATCTCGCCAGCCTTGGCCTCAAGCGCCTCAGCGACCGGCTTGAAGGCCTCGGCCAGCTCGGCGTCGTCAGTCTGCGCAGCCAGCTCCTTGGCCCAGTTGAGGGTCAGGAAGAAGTGGGAGCCGCGGTTGTCGTTCTCGCCGACCTTGCGGGACGGGGACTTGCCCTCATCCAGCAGGGTCTCGGTGGCCTTGTCCAGGGCAGCTGCCAGGACGCCGGCCTTGGCGTTGCCGTTGGTGTTGTGCTCGTGGCGGAAGGACTCAGCCAGGGCCAGGAACTCACCGAGGGAATCCCAGCGCAGGTGATTCTCCTCCTGGACCTGCTGGACGTGCTTCGGGGCCGAGCCGCCGGCACCGGTCTCGAACAGGCCGCCGCCCGCCATGAGCGGGACCACGGACAGCATCTTGGCAGAGGTACCCAGCTCGAGGATGGGGAAGAGGTCGGTGTTGTAGTCACGCAGAACGTTACCGGTGACGGAGATGGTGTCCTCGCCCTTGCGGATGCGCTCGATAGAGGTCTTGGTAGCGGTGACCGGGTCCTCGATGGAGATGTCCAGGCCCTCGGTGTCGTGGTCAGCCAGGTACTTCTTGACCAGCTCGATGAGATTGGCGTCGTGGCCGCGCTCCGGGTCGAGCCAGAAGATGGTCTTCATGCCGGACAGGCGGGCGCGGTTGACAGCCAGCTTGACCCAATCCTGGATCGGGGCGTCCTTGGTCTGGCATGCGCGCCAGATGTCGCCCTCCTCGACGTCGTGGGAGATAAGGGCCTCGCCCTTGGAGTTGCGGACCTCAACGGTGCCGGCTGCCGGGATCTTGAATGTCTTGTTGTGGGAGCCGTACTCCTCAGCCTTCTGTGCCATGAGGCCGACGTTCGGGACGGTACCCATGGTGGTCGGGTCAAAAGCGCCGTTGGCCTTGCAATCCTCAATAACAGCCTGGTACACGCCGGCGTAGGAGGAATCCGGGATGACGGCGAGGGTGTCCTGCTCCTCATCGTTCTTGTTCCACATGTGGCCGGAGGTGCGGATCATGGCCGGCATGGAGGCGTCAATGATGACGTCGGACGGCACGTGCAGGTTGGTGATTCCCTTGTGGGAGTTGACCATGGCGAGGTCGGGGCCGTCGGCAAGCGCAGCGTCGAACGCAGCCTTGATCTCAGCACCGTTGTCGAGCTTCTCCAGGCCCTCATAAATAGCGCCGAGGCCGTTCTCACCGTTGAGGCCAGCAGCCTCGAGCTCCTCGCCGTACTTCTCAAAGACGTCAGCGAAGAAGGCGCGAACAACGTGGCCGAAGATAATCGGGTCGGAGACCTTCATCATGGTGGCCTTGAGGTGAGCGGAGAAAAGAACGCCCTCCTCCTTAGCGCGGGCAACCTGCGCCTTGAGGAACTCATCAAGAGCCTTGGCAGACATGAAGGTGCCGTCGATGACCTCGCCGGCAAGGACCGGCAGCTTCTCCAGCAGGGTCTGCTCGCCCTCAGCGGTCTTCAGAACGATAGAGAGGGTGTCCTCCTCCGGCATAATGACGGACTTCTCGTTGTGGCGGAAGTCATCTGCCTTCATGGTCGCTACGTTGGTCTTGGACTCAGCGGACCATGCGCCCATCTTGTGCGGGTTCTTCTTGGCAAAGTTCTTGACCGCAATCGGGGCGCGGCGATCGGAGTTACCCTCACGCAGAACCGGGTTCACGGCGGAGCCCTTCACGGCGTCGTATTTCTCCTGCGCCTCTTCGTACTCCGGGAGGTCGAAGCCAGCGGCCTGCAGCTCAGCAATGGCCTTCTTCAGCTGCACGAGGGAAGCGGAGATGTTCGGCAGCTTAATGATGTTCGCTTCCGGGGTCTTGGCCAGGTCACCCAGCTCAGCTAGGGCATCAGACACCTTCTTGTCGCCCAAGCGCTCCGGGAACTGGGCCAAGATGCGGCCAGCCAGGGAGATGTCGCGGGTTTCCACCTCAATGCCCGCGGTGGAGGCGAAGGCCTCCACGACCGGCTTGAAAGAGTAGGTCGCCAGCAGCGGCGCCTCGTCGGTGCGGGTCCAAATGATCTTAGCCATGGTTCTCCTCTATACGTTGAAAACTGTTCAACCTCACAGGATACCTGTCTTGTTATCCCCGCGTGGCGGCCCCCCTGTGACTCGTGCCACCCGTGGGGGAGAGCTGTGTGCTTTGCACGGCCACCCCGTCTGGGCTTACCGCCCCAGCGGGGAAAGGACTAAGGTCTGCCCACGTGAAACCGATGAAGCCCGCCACGCGTATACAGCGCCGCCCCGTGCCCCGACAAACAGAGATCTCGTCCTCGCGCCGCACCATCGTCATGATTGCTATGGCTTTGGGTGCCTTCGCCATCGGCACAACGGAATTCACGTCGATGGGCCTGCTGCCGCTCATTGCGGATGACTTCGGGATTACGGAAGATAGGGCGTCGGTAGTCATCTCCGTCTACGCCCTCGGCGTCGTCGTAGGCGCACCGGTCATCGCAGCGTTGACGGGCAAACTTCCGCGCCGTCGCCTGATTATCCTGCTCATCGGCTTCCTTCTCGTGGGAAACCTGCTCACCGCGGTTGCCCCGAATTACGGCGTACTTCTCGCGGCCCGTTTCATTGCTGGTTTGCCGCATGGAGCGTACTTTTCCGTGGCAAATCTGGCGGCGGTGTCGATGGCGCCGCCCGGCCGTCAAGGTTTTGCCATGTCGATGGTGGGCATGGGCCTTTCCGTGGCCACCGTGATCGGTGTGCCCGCAGCCCAAGCACTAGGCCAGGGGATGGGCTGGCACGCGGCGTACTTCCTTGTCGTGGCCATCGCGGCGCTGACGATGGTGCTGCTGTTCTTCCTCTTCCCGCACATGACGCGCATGCCGCAGACGGACATGTTTACGGAGCTGGGCGCGCTGAAGAACAGTCAGGTCCTGCTCACCGTGTTCCTTGGCACCGTGGGCTTTGGTGGCATGTTTGCTGTCTACACCTACATCACGTGGACCATGACGGAGGTCGCCGGCATGGATCCGAACCTCACGTGGATAGTGCTTATGGCTTATGGCATCGGCATGACCACCGGAAACGTCGCCGGTGGCTGGTTGGCGGACCGCAACCTAGAATTCGGTATCATCTTCGCCCTCATCTGCATGGTCGGGGTATCGGTGACCTTCTATTTCGTGGCGCACAACGCGTGGGCCGGCACGATTGTCTTCGGCATCCTCGCCTTCTTCGGCTCGATTCTTGTGCCGTCGTTGCAGCTGCGCTTGGTCAACGTGGCGGGTGACGCCCAGACCTTGGCCGCGGCGCTCAACCAGTCCGCCCTCAACATTGCGAATGCGGCGGGTGCGGCTATTGGAGGCGTCGTCGTCGGCGCGGGATACTCCTATAACTCCACTGCACTCGCGAGTGCTGGTCTGGCTGTCGCGGGATGTCTGACCTGGTTCGTTACCCAGTGGGACAAGCGCCGGCTAGCCCCTTCCGTGAAGATTATTGAACACAGTTAGACTGACCTGCATGAGTTTCACCATCGCCTCCGTCAACGTCAACGGCATCCGCGCGGCCTGCAAACAGCGCAACGAGGACAATCTCGGTATGAATGCGTGGCTTGAGACCACGCCCGCAGACGTCGTCCTCATGCAGGAGGTGCGCGCCACCCCAGAGCAGACGCAGAAGGCCCTCGCCCCGGCGCTGGAGGCAGGATGGAACCTGGTCCAGGCCGAATCCGCCGCCAAGGGGCGTGCGGGCGTGGGCATCCTATCGAAGCATGCGCTTGGCGACGTCTCCGTGGGCTTCGGCTCCTTCGCCGAATCCGGCCGCTTCATCGCCGCGACTGTGGAAGGCGTGCGCGTGGCGTCGCTGTACCTGCCCTCCGGCGACACCGATTCCCCGAAGCAGGACGAAAAATACCTCTTTCTGGATGAGTTCTCCGAGGTGCTCGATGAGATGGCCGCGGCTCACGCCGAGGCCGTCATTGGTGGTGACTGGAATATCTGCCACCGCGCCCAGGACTTGAAGAACAACAAGCCCAACGAGAAGAAGTCCGGGCACCTTCCGGAGGAACGTGCTTTCATGGACCGCGTCTTCGGCTCCTTCCCAGATGATGAGCCACAGGAAAAGAAGGGGCTCGGGGACTGGCTCGGCGTGGTGGACTATGAGGCGAAGACCGCCTGGGAGGCGGCGGCGGACCCGCAGTGGTTTGACGTCGCCAGGCGCCTGCACCCAGAAGCAGAGGGGCCCTACACCTGGTGGACGTACCGTGGCCAGGCTTTTAATAACGATGCAGGCTGGCGCATCGATTACCAGGCGGCCACGAAGGCCATGCTTGAGCGCGCTCAGCGCACCTGGGTGGAAAAGGCTCCGACGGTGGAACAGCGCTGGTCCGATCATTCCCCGCTCATGGTCGAATACAAGTAGTGGTACGATAATTCCGAATTAAGACAGCTTTCTATTTCGCAGGAGATGCTCATGACCCGCGCACTCATCTACTTCGTCCTCGGCGCTATTCTGCTCGCCCTGGGTATCTGGTGGTGGACCATCGTTGGCCCGTCCTTCGCGTTCCTCGGCCCGATCATCGTTCAGGGCATCGGTGGCGCGTTCATCGTGGCTGGCTTCGCCACCGTGATGGACATTGTGAGCCCGACCTCCCGCAAGATTTAAGGCCGCAACGCCGCGCGGAGGCGGCGGCAGAGTAGAGTGGTCAACCATGACTGACTCCACTTCTGCATCGTCCTCCGCATCCCGAGTCCTTTCGGGCATCCAGCCCACGGCGGATTCCTACCACCTGGGCAATTACCTCGGAGCTCTCAAGCAGTGGATTGACCTGCAGGAGAGCTACGAGGCTTTTTATTTCATCCCGGACCTGCACGCCATCACGGTGGAGCAGAACCCGGAAGAGCTGCGCCACCGCACCATTGCGGGTGCCGCACAGCTCATCGCCCTAGGCATTGACCCGGCGAAATCCACCCTTTTTGTCCAATCCCACGTGCCCGCGCACACGGAGCTGACCTGGGTGCTGCAGTGTCTGACTGGTTTCGGTGAGGCCTCCCGCATGACCCAGTTCAAGGACAAGTCCGCCAAGCAGGGCCAGGACCGCACCACGGTGGGGCTGTTTACTTATCCCATGCTTATGGCCGCGGATATTCTTCTTTACTCCCCACACTATGTGCCGGTGGGCGAGGATCAGCGCCAGCACCTGGAGCTCACCCGTAACCTGGCGGAGCGCTTCAACAACAAGTACGGTGAAGTTTTTCGCGTTCCAGAGCCCTTCATTCCCGAGGGCTCGGCCAAGATCTACGACCTGCAGGAGCCGACCTCCAAGATGTCGAAGTCGGGCGCGAACCCGAAGGGCATTGTCAATCTTCTCGATGCACCGAAGACCTCCGCCAAGCGCATCAAGTCCGCGGTGACCGATGACCTGGGCGTCGTGGCCTTTGACCGTGAGAAGCAGCCGGGAGTGTCCAACCTGCTGGCCATCCAGTCCGCACTGACTGGCGAGGCTATCGACGCCCTCGTGGAGAAATACGCCGGCCAGGGCTACGGCCACCTCAAGGTGGATACTGCCGAAGCGCTGGAAGCCTTCACCACCCCGCTCAAGGCGCGCTATGACGAACTCATGGAGGATCGCGGAGAGCTGGAGCGCATCCTTGCTCAGGGTGCGGAGCGAGCCACGGAGATTGCGACCCCGCTCGTGGACAAGGTCTACGAGGCGGTTGGGTTCCTCCCCGCGCGCCGCGGCTGAGTTGGTTAGCATATGAAGGACGTTTAACTAACAACATAAAAAGGGGTGTGCCTGTGGCACCAACGACACGCACTGATGAGAAGAAGACTGATGAATACGGCATCGAGCGCGCGCATGCTGATGACCCAGGTGCAGTAGACAAGGTCCGTGAGAAGTCTGGCTTCATCGACCACATCATGAAGATGCTGGATCGCTATGGCAGCCAGGGCGGCAACCAGTTTGCCGCGGGTATTACCTACTTTTCGGTTCTGGCCATCTTCCCGATTTTCATGCTCGTGGTCGCTGGCGCAGCCACGGTGCTGGCTAACCGCCCGGACCTTATGCAGCAGCTTGAGGAGCAGATTGCGAATTCCGTGTCGGGTGACCTCGGAGATTCCATCACGGAGCTGCTAAAGACGGCCATTGATCAGCGCGGTGCAATGTACGGCATTGGTGGTTTGACCACGCTGTGGTCCGGCCTGGGCTGGATGAACAACCTGCGCATCGGTATTTCTGCGATGTGGAACCAGGATCCAAACGATGCTCCGGGTAACTTCGTGACGAAGAAGCTCAGCGATCTGCTCGGGCTCATTGGCCTGCTCATCGCCCTAGTTATCGCCTTCGGCGTGACGGCGGCCGGTTCCTCCGGCCTGACCCAGAAGGTCTTCGAGTGGGTAGGCATTGAGTCCTTCCCCGGGATGGATGCGGTGATTGTTCTGGCCGGTATTGTCATCGGCCTTATCGCCAACTTCCTTGTCTTCTGGTGGATGGTGGCTTTCCTGCCGCGCACCAAGGTTCCCACCAAGTCGGGCCTGAAAGGTGCGCTCATCGGCGCTGTAATCTTTGAGGTTCTCAAACAGCTCTCCACCGTCGTTATGTCTTCGGCAGCCGGCAACCCGGCAGGTGCCGTCTTCGGCCCGGTGATCGTCCTCATGGTGGTCATGTACCTGGTGTGGCGCGTCGTGCTTTACGTGTCTGCGTGGACGGCTACCACTGAGGAATCCCTAGAGCTGCTCGAGCCGCCGGTGCCGGATCAGGCGGTTATCCACGTCCGCAACGAAATCAAGAAGGGCCCGAACACGGGCGTGACCTTGGGTGCTGGTGCTGCCCTCGGTGCGGCCGCCGCTGGTGCCGTGGCCCTGCTGCGTCGAAAGTAGGCCCGTGCTTCCCACAACGCCCGCTCCGAACCTCTACACTCACTTCACCCTGGACCCGCGTGCGACGTCGCGCGAGCTTAGCGTGCAACTCGCGGCTGCCGACGCCCACCTCGAAGGCACCGGCTTCGTCCCCGAGGACCCCGAACGACAGGAACTCGCCGTCGCCGCGCGAATTCTGACGGAACCTTCCTCCCGCGCGACGTATGACCAAGGCCTCGAACGTGGAAACCAACCCACATGGGCCCAGCTGGAACAGTTTGCTGAGACTGGGCGCTGGGCCATGGAGCCGGAAGTCGACTCTGCTCGTCCCATGGGTACAACCGCGAGAGGCAGCGATAGCGCCCAGCGAGCTACCCCCGGCAACCGCGTCCTCATGGCGATCATCGATTACTTCTTCGCTGCTCTGATGGTGTCCTTTATCGTGAGCGTCAGCTTTATCGATCCTGACTCGCACAGCATGTGGATCGTCAGCATTTCTAGCCTCTTCACTGTGGCCTACTACCTTTTCTTCGAGGTGTACGCCGGTGCGACGCCGGCAAAGCTCATCGGCGGCTACACCGTCCGTGATACCACGACCCACGAGAAGCTCACGTGGCCGCAGAGCATCAAACGCAACTGGTGGCGCGTTGCCTCCCTCGTGCCGCTCCTTGGCCCGCTGATTGCTTTCTTTGGAGCCCTGTACGTGGTGACCACGATTGGCCCGAAGAACGCGCTGCGTGGTCAGCACGACATCATGGCTCACGCCGAAGTAGTGAAAAAGTAGCCACCGCGATGACCAGTAGGGCAACGAGCCCTGCCACCACCCAACCGATCCAGCCCTGCGAGTCCTCGAAGGATGAGCGGGGCTGCTCCGTTTCCGGGGCCTCTGCGGGGGTCGGAGGAGCAGGGGTAGGAACTTCTGTTGTCTCCTCCGCCGCTTGAGCTGAAAATTCCTCGAGCTGTCCTACGCCTTCGCCGGGGGCGACGTCGGAGGATTCGTCGAGAAGCATCTGCGCCTGCTCCCACGCCCGGAAGCCATGTTCGACGGTGGTATCCAGAATGACCGCTTGCAGGCGCCGCCCGCCGCGATTGACCGCACCGACGAACGTGTGGTGCGCGTCCTCGGTGTAGCCCGTCTTGCCACCGATGCCATCCGGATCATTGAGAAAAAGCCCGTTGTCATTCCAGAGCTCGTATCCAGGCATGTCACCCCAACCGGGGAAGTCCACGTGTTCAGTGTCGACGATGCGCGCAAATGTGTCATTGGCAAAGGCTGCGCGGTAGATGAGTGAGATGTCCGCCGCGGAGGTCGACATTCCCGCGGCATCCAGCCCGGAATAGCTCGCTGCGACAGTTGAGCGCGTTCCAATCTCCCGGGCTTTCTCGTTCACCTTGTCCAGAGCTGCAACATCCCCGCCGACGGCCTGCGCTAAGGCATGCGCGGCATCGTTGCCGGAAGCCATAAGCAGGCCCTCCAGCAACTGCTCCACGGTGTATTCACCATCCGGTCCAATGCCCACGGCAGAGCCTTCAACGGATGCGTCTTCCACCGTGGCCGTGATGCGCTGGTCAAGCGGTAATTCATCAATGACTACAAGTGCGAGCAGCGCCTTGATAATGGATGCAGGGCGGTATCGGCCGTTGGGATCTTTCATCGCGATGACTTCGCCGGTGTCAAGATCACTGACCATCCACGCCGAGGCAACGACGTCCTTGTTGACCCTGAAACCGCGCGGTGCGGTGACACCACATGCGGCCCCTTCCACCGCAGGCAGGGGAGTGGGGGTGGCTTGGCCGGGGGCGAGCTTCTCAGAGGTCGTGTTCGGCTCACCGGGTTTGAGGGAGTGCGGGCAGGAATCGGTGTCTGGCGCGGTGGTGCGTGTGATTGATGAGGACGCGTCCGTTTCAGACTCCTCCGCGAGTGCTGGTGGGGCAGCGGTGAGTGCGAGGACTGCGAGGAGCGTGGGGACATGTTTCATGATGTGCTTAATCCTAGACCCCGCCCTAGGATAAGTCCCATGCATGACGCACCTTTATTTAGCCCCGAAAACAAAGACTCCGGCGCTGAGATTTTCGCCAGCCTGCCCAAGGTCACGCTGCTCGCACCGCTGCCAACGGATGCCTCATCCCCGGAGGAGCTGCGCGAGGCGACCCGCTCTGTTGTGCAGGCGCTTGCCGACGACCACGTGGTCTACGCCGAGCTCCGCCTCATCACCGAGGCCTTCCCCTTCACGGCTGCCGATGCGATTGCTGCTGCTTCGGAAGGCCTCGCAGTGCCGGGAATCGATGCGCGTCTTGTTGTTGACGGCGATGCCTCCGACAAGGCTGCCGGTGTTGTTCTCACCGATCTCACGAAGGCTGCTGCCCTTCGGGAAGAGTTCATCCCTTGGGAATTCGACGCGACTTCGTACGAGGATGCTGTGGACGCCGTAAAGGCGGGAGCTACCCGCCTCGTCCATGCGACGGACCTTGTGGACGATTTCAGCGCCGACCTCGACGGTGTGCGCCCAGGTAAGGCTTCGGCGTGGGTACGTGATCGCCACATCGCTCTGACTTTTGCCCCGCTTGAGGAGCTCCCTGCCGAGGAGCTTCCGGACCACCCCTTGCCGTTGCTTCAGCAGCTTGGTTTTACCTGCACTGTGGCGGGCGACAAGCTCAGCGACGTGTTCCTCGCACTCAGCGAAACCTTCGGCTACGGCCTCGAAGAGTTCTTTGACCTGACGATCAAGGCCGTTGAAAACTCCTTCGCCAGCGAGGAGGACCGCCAGCGCCTCATCGAGCAGGAAATCCTGCCGGCCTATGAGAAGCTCGCGGATCCGGAGTTTGCTGAAGACGCGGAGAGTGACGAGGAGACTGACTAGAAGCGCGAGAAGCGCTTTGTGAGCATCTCCTCCAAGCCTTTCCAGGACTCCGCGTGCTCGGTGTAGGGCTTGGACGGAACGTAACCTGCGTGCTCGGTGGAGCCCAGCATGTAGCCCAAGTAATCCTGGAAGCGTGGGTTCTGAAGCATGTAGGAGTTGATGGAATCATCGCCGGACCAGTCGGCGGCATCGGCGCAGATTTCGTAGCAGCGGCTCATCTGGTCGGTGTCTACGGCCTCCGGGCCCTTCTCGATGTCACGGATGATGCCGTTGAAGGTGTACTGGTTATCCGGGTGAACGGTGACCTCCAACTCGCCAGCGTTGGCGGCGGCAACCACCTCTTCCCACGTGGAAACCTTGGCTAGGTCGTGGTCATCGTTTTCCATGATCCAGCGAACGAGCACCTTGGAGGTGGGGAAGGTAAAAATCTCGCCCCACTTGCCCAGGAACACAGGCTTGCCATCGAGGTAGGTACGCAGCGTGTAGACCGACTTTTGATTAGCGGTGATCTTGACCGGGTCAATACCAGCGGCAGCCCACGGGGAGCTGTCGTACGGATCGGCAGCAGCTGCAGCAGCCTTGCGTTCTTCTTCGGCCTTCTTGCGGGCCTCGGCGGCAGCCTCCGTCGCCGCGGAAATGCGGGTGGCGGCATCCGTCGTTGCATCCTGGCTAAAGTCTGCTGACGGAACGACCTTGACCACCTTGTCAAGGTCCTCAATAACGCCACGCCAGTTTGCGTGAATAACGCTGCCGACACCGGACCACTCGCTCATGCCCTGTTCACCGGCGTAATGGTCTGCGCCGCGGGCCGGATTGCGCAGGATGGAGTGGGAAGCGAAGAAGATCACGGTGTGCTCTGCGGCGGAAACCTCCGCCAGTGCGCGAGCAATTTCCAGGTTGCGTGCTACCGAGGACACGTTCTCGTGGCTCGGGCGGCCAGCCAGGTACTTCGGCACTGCTACGAGGTCGTACACGTGCTTCTTCTCCGGCACGACGCGGTCTGCCGGCTGGGAGTTAAACACATCCCACTTCGGGTGGTCGAGCAAGTCATGCTTCTTGCCGGACTCGAGGAAGCAGAGCATTTCGGCTTCGGTGTGGAAGAGGAGGACGGAGTCATCATCGCCAAGAAAGGCTTGCCACTCGGAACCGTTCTGACGCCACTTCGGCGCCCACAGGGTGTAGAAATCGCCCTCAGACAGGGAGAGCTGGACGGGGACAATCGCGCGGGTATTCATGGGGAAACAGTCTACCCTGTTGGCCTCCAGAAGCCTTTGAAAGCCATCCCCATATTGTTCGTGCGCAGTGGGCCGGTTTGAACAGGGCTGCCTGCTTCCACGATCTGGCCATCGCCGGAATACATGGCCACATGCCCATCCCACACCACAAGATCGCCGGGCTGAAGGTCCTCAGCACTCACCTGCCTGCCCACCGCTTGGCTCTCGGCAGTGCGGGGAAGCTCTACCCCAGCCTGACGCCACGCCCACTGTGTAAGGCCAGAGCAGTCAAAGCTGCCATTACCGGTTCCTCCCCAACCATAGGGCGTTCCCACCTGGGATAATGCTGCCTGTGCTGCGGCCTGCCCCTGCTTAGAGCCACCCTCAGCAGCAGGTGCGCGCAGCGCGTGACGGGCCACGCTCACCTCACCGGCATCATGATCATGCCGCCCGCGCACTGAAGGGCGAACCGCACGTTGACCAATAGGCACGAGCGGTGCAGCAGCTCGAAGCAACTCGCCAGCGAGACGCTTCACACGCAGTATGGCTTTGCTCACGTACTCCATCGCTAGGGCGTGCAAGGCAGAACGTGCTGCGGCTTGTGCTGCCGGATTCGGAATGAGCAACCCGAGAGCGAGTGGAATGCCTCGCTGCACTAACTCGAAACCCAGCCCCACGAGATCCCGGATGGTTGCTGAAATCAAGTTCCGCGCTGAACCTAGCGTTGAGTGCACGGTGGAAATGTCCTCGCTGGCTTGGCGGGCGACAGCGAAAAGCGCACTAGGATCGCCGTGTGCAATCTCAGCCAATGGGCCCGCTGCGGTGAGATCTGGCACAGTAGGCAAGCTCACGTCGGGAAGCTGCGCGGGCTGCAGGCGCGCGATCTGCGCGATCGCTGACTCCAACATCACAGACCCCCGCACGCGCTCGCGAGGGCATGGTCGGCGTCCTCGGCTTCACGGGCCATAAGGAAGCTAGACTCCGCGACCGCCACTGCATCGGCCCTGACCTGGGTAAGTCGTGCGGAGAGGTTCTCCACGGCGGCAGCTAGAGCACTGGTAAAGCCCTCCAAGGCAGGGTCGTTCGGCAGTTCCGGAGGGGGAGTGGGGGAGGCCTGGGAGGCGTCGATAAGCTCGTGCGCCAAGCGGCGCGCCTGTTCTGTGTCAATGGAAAAGGTCGTGAAGTCAGTCATGTCCTATTAGACTGCCGAACCCGCCGATCGGTTCCCGCCCAACTCTTATACAGTGGTGGGCATGGATATCCACGTTGTAGACCACCCTCTCGCCACGTCCCGCCTCACGCTCATGCGCGATGCCCGCAGCGACAACGCAGCATTCCGCGCCGCCCTGCGCGACCTCGGCGCCATGCTCGTCTACGAGGCTGCCCGTGACCTGCCCGTCGAGCACTTCGACTGTGCTACTCCTGTCTCCACTGCAGACGGCACCCGCCTGCAGGATCCCCCCATCATTGTGCCCATTATCCGCGCTGGCCTGGGCATGGTTGACCCGGCCCTGTCTATGATTCCGGATGCCCAAGTGGGCTTCATTGGTATGGCCCGTGATGAAACCACGCACCAACCGGTCCCTTACCTAGAGGCTCTGCCGCAGGATCTCAGCGGCCGAAGCGTCTTCGTAGTGGACCCCATGCTGGCCACTGGTGGCTCGCTCCTGCACTCTCTCAAGTTGCTGGCGGACCGCGGTGCCACAGACATCACGGCGATCTGCATGGTTTCCGCGCAGCCAGGCGTTGATGCACTGGCCAACTCCGGTTTGCCGGTACGCCTTGTCACTGCGGCTATTGACCCCTCGCTCAACGATGACGCGTACATCGTTCCGGGGTTGGGTGATGCCGGTGACCGCCTGTATGGCCCGCGCAATATCGACCTCTAGGAGCGAGCCGGGCAACTCCAGACCGCTCAGTATATCTGGCAGCTGACCTGCCCGACTAACTGAACCGCATGGTCTAGTTGTAGACTCTTCCCCATAGAAAACCATGGAGGAGGACGCAGTGATCTCGGAATACGTGAGTGAGTGGTTCACAAACCACCGCGCGGAGGTCATCGCGTGGCGCCGTCATATTCACCGCCACCCGGAGACTTCCAACAACGAAGTGGAAACTACTCGTTTCCTTGCCCGTACCCTCCGCGAATACGGCCTTGAGCCGCAACTTTTTCCCGAAACGGGTCTCATGGTGGACATCGGGCCTGACACGGAGCTTGGTCGCCTCGCATTCCGTGCTGACATTGATGCGCTTCCCGTCACTGAAGTTACTGGTCTCGAATACACCTCTGAGGTACCTGGTGTCATGCACGCGTGCGGGCACGATATCCACACGACCATCGCACTGGCCACCGCGTGTGCGTTGGCTGATTTCCACCGTGAGCACGACCTCGATTGTGGAATTCGCGTGATTTTCCAACCTGCCGAGGAAGTATGGGTGGGCGGTGCCACCGATGTCATTGAGTGGGGAGCCCTCGAGGGCGTGAACTCCATCTTTGCCGTCCACGTGGAGCCGAAACTGCGCGTCGGCCGTATTGGCGTGCGTGCAGGTGCCATTACGTCCGCGACTGACGTTGTAGAAATCAACGTCACTGGTCCGGGTGGGCACACGTCGCGCCCACACTTGTCGGCGGATGTGGTTTATGCGCTGGGTAAGCTTCTCACGGATCTGCCGGGGCTGCTCTCGCGCCGTGTTGACCCTCGTACTGGCACAGTTCTTGTGTTCGGCCAGGTCAATTCCGGCTATGCCCCGAACGCGATCCCGGAGACGGGCTCGGTATCCGGCACCATGCGCACGGCGGATATTGGAATTTGGCGTGAAATGCAGACCCTCTTCGCGGAGCTTGTGGAGCAAGTCCTTGCGCCGCTAGGGGTTGAGCATGAGTTGGTCTATCATCGGGGGGTTCCGCCTGTGCTTAACGACGACGTCTCCACCGCCCTCCTTGCTAGCGCCGCCCAGGCCATCGATCCCCAGGCTGTCGTCCAGGCCCCGCAGTCGTCGGGCGGCGAGGATTTCTCGTGGTACCTGGAAAAGGTTCCGGGTTCCATGGCCCGCCTTGGCTGCTGGTCAGGTGAAGGTGAGCAGCATGATCTCCACATGGGAGATTTGGCTCCGGATGAGCGCGCTATTGGTGTCGGTGTGAAACTCTTCGGTTCCGTGGCTGAGCAGTTTGCCAACGTGGAGGATTAGGCCCCCAACCATTACACTGTGACACGGATTTCCCAGAAATTTTATAGAAGGAGCGACAGTGTCACAGGAAGCCCCCCGCATCGTAATCATCGGCGGTGGCCCCGCAGGCTACGAGGCTGCGACCGCCGGCGCTAAGTATGGCGCGCACATTACGTTGGTTGAGGAGCAGGGCCCCGGTGGCTCCTCCGTTCTTTTGGACTGCGTTCCTTCGAAGTCCTTTATTGCCGGCGCTAATCTCCGCACTGACTTCCGCCGTGCCGATGACATGGGCCTGAACAACCAGCTCAGCTCGCTCCAGCTTAACCTGCAGGCGCTTAACGGCCGTGTGCAGGCACTGGCTGGCAACCAGTCGCAGGACGTTCGCGTGGGCCTAGAGAAGATCGGCGTCAAGGTGATCGACGGCCGTGCAGCTTTCTCTGAGGACCAGCATGGCGTTAAAGGTGCTGCTCACCGCATCGATGTGAAACACAACGATGGAACCACTGAGACCCTCGATGCGGATCTTGTTCTTGTCGCTACCGGTGCCACTCCACGTATCCTTCCGGGTGCGCAGCCTGATGGTGAGCGCATCCTCACGTGGCAGCAGGTCTACGACCTGAAGGAGGAACCGGAGCACCTCATCGTGGTCGGTTCTGGTGTCACGGGTGCCGAGTTCGTCTCTGCTTTCGCCGAGATGGGCGTGCGCGTGACCATGGTGGCCTCCCGTGACCGCATCCTGCCGCATGATGACGCCGATGCTGCGGACGTTCTCGAGACCGTCCTGGCTGAGCGCGGTGTTGAGCTGGAGAAGAACTGCCGCGTGGAAACCGTCTCCCGAACTGAGGACGGCAATGTGGTGGTCAAGACCCAGGACGGTCGTGAGATTCACGGCTCTCACGTCATCATGTCCATCGGTTCCATCCCGAACACCAAGGACCTGGGGCTTGAGCACGTCGGCGTGGCCACCACCAAGTCCGGCCACATCGAGGTCGACCGCGTCTCCCGCACCAACGTGGCCGGTATCTATGCCGCTGGTGACTGCTCCGACCTGTTCCCGCTGGCGTCCGTTGCCGCGATGCAGGGCCGTATCGCCATGTACCACTCGCTGGGTGAAGGCGTGTCTCCGCTGCGTCTGAAGACCGTTGCCACCGCCGTGTTTACCCGCCCGGAGATTGCTGCCGTGGGCTTTACCCAGGCAGAGATCGAGGCTGGCGAGGTTGCTGCCCGCACCATCATGATGCCGCTGAGCACCAACCCGCGCGCCAAGATGCGCTCCCTGCAGCACGGCTTTGTCAAGCTCTTTTGCCGCGCTACGTCCGGCCGCGTCATTGGTGGCGTTGTCGTCGCCCCCACCGCTTCTGAGCTCATCCTGCCCATCGCCGTAGCAGTCACCAACCAGCTCACGGTGAACCAATTGGCGGACTCCTTCGCGGTTTACCCGTCCCTGTCCGGCACCATCACGGAAGCGGCCCGCCGCCTCGTTGCCCACGACGACTTGGAGTAGCGCGCCACACCTTCACTAGGTCTTCGAGTGTCCCGTGGTGCTTCTCTCTAGCCGGTGGCGTAGGCCGACTCTGGCGAGGTATTGAGGTCGAGGCTGACGGGTCTTCCGGCCTGAGGGAAGGCGCGCTGTGGGCACGCGGGCCGTGGGCAGGCGGCACAGCCGGGGCCGATGGGGGTTGCCTCGGACGGCGAGTGGTTAAGCGCGTCGGCGTAGACGACGCGATCGGCCTGAGAAATATCGCAGCCGAGGCCCACGACGAATTCCTTGCGCGGAGTGCCCCAGGCCTGCGCTTGGCCTTGGACGAAGCGCGCGATCCACAGGTAGGTGTGGTCATCGGGCATCGAGGCCACTTGGCGCGTGATGCGGTTGGGGGTTTCGAAGGCTCGGTGCACGACCCACAGGGGGCAGGAGCCGCCGCTGCGGGCGAAGTGAAAGGCGGTAGAGGAGTGTCGCTTGGAAATGTTGCCCGCACGGTCGGTTCGGATGAAGGAGAAGGGGACACCGCGGTGGCCGGGGCGCTGTAACGTCGACAAGCGCTGCGCCGTGGTTTCGAAGCCAGTTCCAAATGCGTTGGCGATGACGTCAATGTCATAGCGCGTTTCTTCCGCAGTGGTGAGGAACTGCGTGTAGGGCATGGTCACGGCGGCAGCAAAGTACTGGGCAAGGCCGAGGGTGCCGATGGTGCGTGCTTCGGCAGTAGGGAGCTCAGCGACGAGTTCGGCGCAGTGCTCTGGGTAAGCCAGGAGGCAGTATTGGAGTGCCATCTCAAAGACGAGTTGGGCCTCGGAAAGGCCGGCCCGAAGGTGGAGCTCGCGGTTGTGGAAGGTGCGACGTCGCGGGGAGGGCGAGGAAAAGCGGGTGGTGACCCCGAAGTCCTCTTGGAGGAGCGAGGCGAGGCGCCCCCGGCGCAGGACGCGGTCACCAAGGCTCTCTGCTAGTTCTTCAGCGGCAATATCGAGGCTGTGGACGTAGTTGTGAGCATCGTAGAAGAAGTCACGCACAGACTCGAAGGAGCTGGTTTCAGCGGGGGTGTGGGCGGCAGCGGCAACAAGCCGGGGCAGAAGTTCAGGGAAGCGGCCGCTGAGATCGGTCAGGGTGGCTTCGGAAGCTTCGGGGAAAAGCTGGCGCAGCTCGGCAAGTGCGCGGAGGTCACGGTCTCCCGCGAAATAGGTCGGGTCCACGTCGAAGCGCTGGGTGAGTTGCATGAGGACGGTGACGGTGAGTGGGCGCTGGTCGTTTTCCAGCTGGTTGAGATAGCTCGTGGACAGGCCGAGTTGTTTGGCCATGGCGGCCTGGGTGAGGTCACGTTCCTTGCGTAGCGCGTGGATTCTCGCCCCCGCGTAGTGCTTAGTCATGCTCCTATTCCTCCCAGAACCCGCTCTGAACTCGGGCTTCCACAACATTTGCACGTAACGCAAATACGTGCAACAGATATACGCAGTTTACACATGTGGCGGGCCACACGGAACGCGAATTAATGTGATGGCTATCGCACTCAAAGTAGTCGCCCAGGAGGAGAACACGTTGATTAACCACGAAGTACGGACCCACAAGTCCGCTGAGAATTTCCCCATCGAAGAACACCTCGCCCACAAGATTGCTAAGGTAGCCGCCGATCCGGTCGAGGTTCCGGCCGAGACCACCGAGATGATCATTAACCGCATCATCGACAACGCCAGTGTTGCTGTGGCCTCAGCTACGCGCCGTCCCGTGACCTCGGCGCGAGTGATTGCGCAGGCCCATGAGACGTCGGAAAGCGGCGCCACCATCTTCGGAGTGGACGGCACCTACTCCGCCGAGTGGGCAGCACTGGCGAACGGCACTGCTGTTCGTGAGCTGGATTACCATGACACCTTCCTCGCCGCTGACTACTCCCACCCGGGTGATAACATTCCGCCGCTTCTCGCCGTGGCTCAGCAGAAGGGCCTGACCGGCAAGGACCTTATCCGCGGCATCGCCACCGGCTACGAAATCCAGGTCAACCTGGTCAAGGGCATCTGTCTTCACGAGTGGAAGATTGACCACGTGGCACACCTTGGCCCGTCCGTCGCAGCGGGTATCGGCACCATGCTGAACCTTGACGTGGACACCATCTACCAGGCCATCGGCCAGGCGCTGCACACCACGACCGCCACGCGCCAGTCCCGCAAGGGCCTCATTTCCTCCTGGAAGGCCTACGCCCCAGCGTTTGCCGGCAAGATGGCCATCGAAGCAGTGGACCGCTCCATGCGCGGCGAGGGTGCTCCGGCCCCAATTTGGGAAGGTGAGGACGGCTTCATCGCCTGGATGCTGCACTCCCCAGAGCGCACCTACACCGTCCCCCTGCCGGCGGAGGGTGAGGAAAAGCGCGCCATCCTGGACACCTACACCAAGGAGCACTCCGCGGAGTACCAGGCACAGGCCCCGATTGACATGGCCTTCGCACTCAAGAAGACACTGGCTGACAAGGGCCTGAAGACCGAGGATATCGAGTCCATCGTCCTGCACACCTCGCACCACACCCACTACGTCATCGGCACTGGCGCGAATGACCCGCAGAAGATGGATCCGAACGCCTCCCGTGAGACCCTGGATCACTCCATCATGTACATCTTTGCCGTGGCCCTGCAGGATGGCGAGTGGGACTACGAGACCTCCTACTCCGACGAGCGCAAGCACCGTCAGGACACCATCGACTTGTGGCACAAGATTTCCACCGTTGAGGATCCGGAGTGGACCCGCCGCTACCACTCCAACAACCTGGAGGAGAAGGCTTTCGGTGGCAAGGCCGTCATCACCTTTAAGGATGGCACCGTGGTGGAGGATGAGCGCGCGGTTGCCGACGCCCACCCGCTCGGCGCCCGCCCCTTCGGCCGCGAGGAGTACATCAACAAGTTCAAGAAGCTTGCTGCCGGCAAGGTGTCGGAAGAGGAGCAGGAGCGCTTCCTTAAGGCCGCGCAGAACCTGGAGAACCTCACGGACCTTAGTGAGCTCAACGTTCGCCTCACCGACGAGGCCATCGCCACCGCACCCGAGACCCCGAAGGGACTGTTCTAAATGGCTGGCCTGTTTGGTTCCACTATCAGCAGCGCGGACAAGCGCAAGAGCTTCCGCGAGGCGCTGAACGCTCCAAAAATCACCACGCTGCCGGGCGCGTTTAATCCGCTCACCGCGCGCCTCATCCAAGACCTCGGCGGTTTCGGTGGCGTGTACGTTTCCGGCGCAGTTCTGGCCAATGATTTGGGTCTTCCGGACATTGGCCTGACCACTCTCACCGAGGTAGCGCAGCGCTCTGGGCACATTGCCCGGGCCACGGATTTGCCGGTGCTTGTCGACGCTGACACGGGCTTCGGCGAACCCATGTCCGCCGCCCGTACCGTCGCCGCGCTGGAGGACGCTGGCTTGGCCGGTTGCCACTTGGAGGACCAAGTCAATCCGAAGCGCTGCGGCCACCTCGATGGCAAGGAAGTGGTGCCAACGGATCTTATGGTTCGCCGCATCACCGCCGCTGTCAATGAGCGCCGGGATGAGAACTTCATCATCTGCGCCCGCACCGACGCCGCCGGCATCCACGGCATTGATGACGCCATCGAGCGCGCCAAGGCCTACGCCGATGCTGGCGCGGACCTCATCTTCACTGAGGCCCTGTACTCGCCGGCGGACTTTGAAAAGTTCCGCGCCGCCGTGGATACCCCGCTGCTGGCCAACATGACGGAGTTCGGCAAGACTGAGCTGCTTTCGGCCAAGCAGATTGAAGACTTGGGCTATAACGCCGTCATCTGGCCGGTGTCCACCCTGCGCGTGGCCATGGGCGCTACCGAAGAATTCCTGCGCGACATGCAGGAAACCGGCCTGCAATCCGAGGAATGGCTCGAGCGCATGCAGCACCGCTCCCGCCTTTACGAGCTTGTTCGTTATGACGAGTACAACGCCTTCGATCAGAGCGTGTTCACGTACTCCAAGGACAGCTACAAGCCCACTTTTGACTAACCCCCACATCCGCAAAGGAGAAATACCATGTCTGAGACCCCAGAGATTCGCAAGGGCCTGTACGGCGTTGTCGTTGATGAGACCGCCATTTCTAAGGTGGTTCCGGAGACCAACTCCCTGACCTACCGCGGCTACCCAGTGCAGGAGCTGGCCCGCTACTGCTCTTTCGAGGAGGTTGCCTACCTGCTGTGGAACGGCGAGCTGCCGAGCCAGGGTGAGCTGGTGCGCTTCTCCGCCCGTGAGAAGGCATTGCGCCACCTGGACCGCCACCTCATTGACCTGATTACCTCGATGCCGAAGTCTTGCCACCCGATGGACGTTCTGCGCACCGCAGTGTCCTTCATCGGTTCCCAGGATCCGGAGGAGTACACCAAGGACTCCGAGCACATCCGCCGCACCGCACTGGAGCTCATGGCCAAGCTGCCGACCATCGTGGCACTCGATATCCGCCGCCGCCGCGGCGAGGGCTACATTGAGCCCTCACGCAAGAAGGGCTTTGCGGAAAACTTCCTGTGGATGGTCTTCGGTGATGAAGAAGGCTCCCCGGCTACGTCCCGCTCCGACATCGAGGCTTTCGATAAGTCCCTCATCCTCTACGCTGAGCACTCCTTCAACGCGTCCACCTTCGCTGGCCGCGTGGTGACCTCCACGATGTCGGATACCTATTCCGCCGTCACCGCTGCTATCGGTGCGCTCAAGGGCCCGCTGCACGGTGGTGCGAATGAGGCCGTGATGAAGAACTTCCTCGAGGTCGGTGACCCGGCCAAGGTTGAGGAGTGGACTCTAAACAAGCTCAAGAACAAAGAGCTCGTCATGGGATTCGGTCACCGCGTGTACAAGAACGGTGACTCCCGTGTTCCGACCATGGAGGCTGCCTTCCGCGAGCTGGCCAAGGACCACGGCCAAGAGCAGTGGGTGGAGATGTACGAGGTCATGGCCAAGACCATGTACGAGAACACCTCCATCAAGATCCAGCCGAACCTGGATTTCCCGGCTGGCCCCGCCTACCACATCCTGGGCTTCGACATCGAGTTCTTCACCCCGATCTTCGTGATGGCCCGCATCACCGGCTGGACCGCACACATCGTGGAGCAGAACGAGAACAACTCCCTCATTCGCCCGCTGTCTGCCTACAACGGCAAGGAGCAGCGCTCCGTTCCGCCGAAGGAAATCTAGCGAGCAACTGCGCTTGACGACGGGCGCTGTGAGTAGCGAAGGCATGACATGCCAACGCCACTTGCAGCGCCTAGTGCTATTGCGCCTGCAGCCACAAAAAGAGCCGTCCAATCGATGGCAAAAGTGAGACCGTCTCCCATTGCGAGGGCTATGCCAGCAAGGGGGAGGATTCCAGCCATACAGCCAGTAACGATTGCAGCACATGCCAGTGCGGTCGTCGTGAGCACAACAATTTTTAGGTGCCATGAAGATTCGAGACCCAGTACCTTGAAGGCGGTCCGAATTGCTTCGGTAGCGCGAGCAAGGTGCCGCGAGAAAACAAAGGTTACGGCTAACGCGCTGAGCAGCGCGGCTGCCAAACTGATGTAGAACGCCCGCGGTGTCGAAGAGGTTTGAACCAGCGGTAGCAGTACGAGCTCGTGGGGGATACGGGCTTGCGCAGCGCTATCAAGAAAGCGCTTTTCTGCTTCTTCGTTGAGTTCCGTAAAGACCCACTGTGTCCCACGTGCCGGTGCGTTGAGTTTCTGCGCCGTGGATTCGAGGATAAACCCTCCAGCTAGTTTCTCCCAGTGAGGTCCGAAATCCGTGCTCAGCGCTGGAAGTGATGTGAGACCTGAGTTTTTGCCCGTGGTGATTGAAACGTGCTCATGGTGGATGAATCGGTTATCGCGGACCAAAGCTCCGGTCTTAAGAACATCTTTTTCACGGTCCGTGAGCTCTCGGCCTAAGAGCTGTTCTACGTCATGAACGGATTCGACGGTCAGTACGCCATAGGTTCCCGACATCTCCGTGGGCATGTCTAGCGTGGCTTGGACATAAGAAACTCGAACTGGGGCGGGCACACCCAAAGCGTGGGCTACGTGCTGAACGGAATCAGCGTTTGTAGCTAGGCCATCATCTGTCTTCTCTAAAACGTGTGCCTGGTTTGGGGCGATCGTTGACGTCAAACTGTCATTCTCACTGGCTGTGAAGCTGGCTGACATTGAGCTACTGAACACCGCGGTTCCCATGCACAGGACCAACAACGTCAGACCCGTGCCAATGAGTTGACGGTGTTTCTCTGCAAATCTTAGGGCCACGCCCGCTGGAGTGTAGGGCCGGCTGGTTCGCGGACAGCGTGCGAGAAGAAGAGAAAAGACGATACACAATGCCACGGTTGGCGCTGGTGCCCATGTTTCGAACACGTCGGGCCCCAGCAGTGCTGCAGTGAACGTGAAGAGGACAGCGACAAGGACAATAACGACTGCACCCCAGCGTAAGAATGATGCCGATGGGGTCGGTGTCGGGAAGTCCTTCCAGAACGGATGAGGTTGAGCCGACGGTGCGGTGGCAATAGCACCAATCAGGAGCGCCGTCAGCGAGCTAGCGAGAAGAAGCACTAACCATTTCCATGGAATCAGGACTCCAGGATCAGGCAAACCTGCACGTCCTGAAATGAAAGGGCGCGCACATTGTGCCAGGCCTGAACCTACAACGAGGCCTAAGACGGAGTACATCAAGGCTGAACGAAGCAGGATGAATGCGCTGGACTTCCACAACAGGAAGGGCGAGATTCCTAGCTCGAAAAACCGCTGGCTCAACGGGCGAAGTACCTGGTAGGTAATCCGCCACAGGAAGAAGATCAAAGCGCATGGGATGACAACGGCGAATAGGCCGAAGAAGAAGGAATAGCTATCGGCGAACCCTGAAGGTGGTGTTGCGAGCAAGCTTTCTTGGGTGAGAAGAGATGCCGAGAAGGCGTCGTCAAGCGCTGCATGATCGACGAGGTCTGCATCCCCGATCTGACTCCTAATGAACTCGGTGAGGGCTGCAGGAGTCTTTCCTTCGGAACCGAAAACAATTGGCCGGACCGAAGCGGAGGTCATGGAATAAGCGTCAGCGTCGATGGTGTTCCACGTTCCCGACGCGCCGTACACAGCTTCTTCATGCTTGTGGAAGGAATTCGATGCAACGCCAACGATACGGAGAGGTAGCGTGCCGTTGAATGCAGTTGTGTTCTCTCCAAGACTAAGGTTCACGTCCTCGGTGACTACTACCTCGCCAGGAGCGCTAGGCCAATGGCCCTGAACCAATGCCAACCCAAAATCGGGAGCTTGCTCTTCCCAGTGAGACTCCTTGTAGACAAGGGAAGTTGAAGGATCGCTATCGATATAGAGATCGTAAGTCTCGAGTTGGGCAGTAAATCCCCGCTCTGGGGAATCAAGTTGTGGCAGCGTCTGCTCAACCACGCCCGCCCGCGTGTACACAGGCACGTCCACGCGCACGGCGTTGTTCCCCAATTCTGACTGCGCCTTCTGCTGCGGGGACAACGTCATGAAGAGATCGGCCGAGACAGCAAATGCGAATAATCCTAAGCACACTGCGATTGCCGCTGCGCCGAAGCGGTACCGTTTCGAAGAATGCACGATTTTCGTAATCAGTTCATTGAGCATGCGGGGCTGCTTTCCCAAGCTGGCCGTCGATCAGCGTGTAGGCCGTGCTGCAATAGTCCAGCATGATGGGATCGTGGCTGGTTGCTATCACGGTTGTGCCAGTTGATGCGAGCTTTTTGAAGAGTTGAAAAATGCCATGGGAGTTCTCGGAATCGAGCGCAGCAGACGGCTCATCAGCCAAGAGAATTCGCCGGTTCCCAGACAGTGCTCGGGCGATTCCGACTCTTTGACACTGGCCGCGCGACATCTCTGCGGGAAACCGTTGAGCAAGTTCTGCTAGTCCTACCTGGGCTAATGCCTTGGAAGCCTTGTTGTGTGCCGTCGTTTCATCGACACCCGCTGCGGCAAGCACAAGCATGACATTTTCGAGCGCGGTGAGTTCATTCATCAACAGGTCGTCTTGATGAACGAAGCCGATTGTGCTGCGGCGCAAGGCGAGTAGTTCCTTGGGAGCAGCGGTGGATACACAGGTATCGAAGACCGAGATTGAGCCTTCATCGATAGGTAGAAGACCTGCAACCGCGCGCAGGAGAGTTGTTTTACCAGAGCCGCTCTTTCCCGAAATTCCGAGAAACTCGCCGTTATTGACCTCTAGACTTGCGCCCTTGAGAACATGCGTGCGCTGGGCGCCTTCGCCCAAATACTTGTGAACGTTAGAAATGGTGACTGAATTCATGAGCGCTATACAGCAGAGAAGAACACGCCAAGGTCGTCGACCGAGGTCTGAGCGGGAACAGGAATGGCTGGTGGCGAGGCCACAGCCTACAGCTGGTATCCGTCTCCATCATGAACCCTTCAAAAGTGGAAGATGAAGCTGGTACGTGAACTTTATCGAAGACTAGAAGCGGAAAAGAGTCATGTCAAGAGGTTTTTATTTTTTCAATAAGAAAGTACTTTTTCGGCTTCGGTTCCGAAGTGACATGGGGTGGGGCGTTTAGAGGTATGCATGGTGTGTTTAGCGAGAAACTGAGCAATTTCTGTTGGCCTATCTGTCGATTTCCGCCCGCGTGAGCACCAAGACCACTAACCTGAGATCTGTATCGTGCTCATCTGAAAGGATTACACCCAGTGTCTGATACCGCCCACAAATCCTTTTCTAAGGTCTTGGTAGCCAATCGCGGTGAAATTGCCGTGCGTGCCTTCCGTGCCGCTTTTGAGGTTGGTGCCAAGACGGTCGCCATTTATCCCAAAGAGGATCGCAACTCCTTCCACCGTGCGTTCGCCAATGAGGCAGTGCGCATCGGTACTGAGGGCCAGCCGGTCAAGGCATACCTCGACATTGATGAGGTTATTCGTGCCGCCAAGAAGTCTGGTGCGGATGCAATTTACCCAGGCTATGGCTTCCTGTCGGAGCGTGCTGACTTGGCCCGCGCCTGCCGCGATAATGGCATTAAGTTTATCGGTCCGACGCCGGAAACTCTTGATCTGACCGGTGATAAGTCCGCAGCAGTGACCGCCGCCGAGGAGGCGGGTCTGCCCACGTTGAAGGACTCTAAGCCGTCGACGGATGTGGATGAGCTGGCTGAGTACGCCAAGGACTTTAATTACCCCATCTTCGTAAAGGCAGTTGCCGGCGGCGGCGGCCGCGGTATGCGTTTCATTGAGAATGAGGCAGAGCTAAAGACTAAGTGCGCTGAGGCGTCCCGTGAGGCAGAAGCCGCCTTCGGTGACGGTCACGTTTACCTTGAGACCGCCGTCATCCGCCCGCAGCACATCGAGGTGCAGATTCTGGGCGACTCGCAGGGCAACGTCATGCACCTCTATGAGCGTGACTGCTCCGTACAGCGTCGCCACCAAAAGGTTGTGGAGATTGCCCCGGCACCGACGTTGGATCCGGAGCTGCGTGACCGCATCTGTGCGGACGCCGTGAAGTTCTGTGAGCACATCAACTACGAAGGCGCCGGTACTGTCGAGTTCCTCGTGGATGAGAAGGGCAATCACGTCTTCATCGAGATGAACCCGCGCGTGCAGGTGGAGCACACCGTGACCGAGGAGATCACGGGTGTGGACATTGTGAAGTCTCAGATGCAGATTGCCGCAGGTTTCTCACTCGAAGAGCTTGGCCTCAAGCAGGAAGAGATTCACATCAACGGTGCGGCCCTGCAGTGCCGTATCACCACCGAAGATCCTTCCAACGGCTTCCGCCCGGATACCGGTACGTTGACCCAGTACCGTTCCCCGGGTGGTGCGGGCGTGCGTCTTGACGGTGCAACGGCTGTCGGTGCGGAGATTTCTCCGAACTTTGACTCCCTGCTGGTCAAGATGACCTGCCGCGGCGCGACGTTCGAGCAGTCTGTTGCTCGTGCCCAGCGTGCGCTGAACGAGTTCACTGTGGCCGGCGTGGCCACTAACATTGGCTTCCTGCGTGCTTTGCTACGCGAGCCGGACTTCGTCAACACCCGCGTTGACACGAGCTTCATCGCGGAGCACCCGGATCTGCTCAAGGCCCCGCCGGCCGTGGACGAGTCCGGCCGAATTATCGACTACATCGCGGACGTTACCGTGAATAAGCCAAATGGCGAGCGCCCGACCACCCTGCGCCCCTTCGATAAGCTGCCGGATCTGGACTTTAACTCCGAGCTGCCACGCGGTTCCCGCGATGACTTGCTGGAGCTCGGCCCGAAGAAGTGGGCTGAGAAGATCCGCAAGCAGGACGCCCTGGCGGTCACCGACACCACCTTCCGTGACGCGCACCAGTCCCTGCTGGCTACCCGCGTGCGCGGAACCGCGTTGGTCACCGCTGCTGAGGCTGTGGCCCGCATGACCCCGGAGCTCTACTCCGTTGAGGCATGGGGCGGTGCTACTTACGACGTCGCTATGCGCTTCCTCAAGGAGGACCCGTGGGTGCGTTTGGATATGCTGCGTGAGGCCATGCCGAATCAGAACATCCAGATGCTGCTGCGCGGCCGCAATACCGTGGGCTACTCGCCCTACTCCAACGATGTGTGCACCGGCTTCGTGCAGGAAGCAGCCAAGTCCGGAGTCGATGTCTTCCGTATCTTTGATGCACTGAACGATGTCACCCAGATGCGCCCGGCTATCGACGCCGTCCTGGAGACCAACACGACCGTGGCCGAGGTTGCCATGGCCTACTCCGGCGACATGTGCTCCCCAGATGAGAAGCTCTACACGCTGGATTACTACCTCAAGCTGGCGGAAGAGATCGTCAACACCGGCGCCCACGTCTTGGCCATCAAGGACATGGCGGGCTTGCTGCGTCCAGAGTCCGCGTCCAAGCTGGTTATGGCTCTGCGCAAGGAATTTGACCTGCCGGTCCACGTCCACACGCACGACACCGCGGGTGGCCAGCTGGCGACCTACTACGCCGCGGCTCTGTCCGGTGCGGACATCGTCGATGGTGCCTCCGCGCCGCTGGCGGGTACCACCTCCCAGCCCTCCCTGTCCGCCATCATCGCGGCGTTCTCGAACTCCGCTCGTGACACCGGCATCTCGCTCAAGGCCGTCTCTGACCTTGAGCCCTACTGGGAGGCCGTGCGCCAGCTCTACCACCCGTTCGAGAAGGGCATTCCTGGCCCGACCGGCCGCGTCTACCGCCACGAAATTCCGGGCGGCCAGCTGTCCAACCTGCGTGCGCAGGCAACCGCACTGGGCTTGGAGGATCGCTTCGAAATCATCGAGGACACCTACGCGGCCGTCAACGAGATGCTGGGCCGGCCGACCAAGGTCACTCCGTCCTCCAAGGTGGTCGGTGACCTCGCCCTGCACCTCGTGGGCGCCGGCGTGGATCCGGCTGACTTTGAGGCTAACCCCACCAAGTACGACATCCCAGATTCCGTCATTGCCTTCCTCCGCGGTGAGCTTGGTACCCCTCCGGGCGGCTGGCCGCCGCTGCGTGACAAGGTCCTTGAGGGCCGCACGCCTGGCGACGTCGCCGTCAAGCCCGTCCCAGAGGAGGAGAAGGAGCACCTCTCATCGGAGAACTCTGACGAGCGCCGTGCCTCCCTCAACCGCCTGCTCTTCCCGAAGCAGTTCGAGGAGTTTAACGAGTTCCGCCGCAAGTTCGGTAACACCGAGGCGCTGACGGACACTGTGTTCCTCTATGGCTTGGAGGAGGGCAAGGACTACATCGTCCACTACTTCCCAGAAGGCTCCACCGATCGTGCGGATCTCACGCCGGTCACCGTGCGACTCGACGCAGTGGGTGAGCCGGACGAGAAGGGCATCCGCAACGTTGTGTTGAACGTCAACGGCCAGATTCGCCCGCTAAAGGTACGTGATAACAACGTTGAGTCCACCGTCGCCACCGTGGAGAAGGCCGACCCGTCTAATGACGGTCATGTTGCCGCACCGTTTGCCGGCGTGGTTAACCCGACCGCCAAGGTCGGTGACGAGGTCAAGGCCGGCGATCAAATCGCCGTCATTGAGGCCATGAAGATGGAAGCCTCCATCTCCGCCACCAAGGATGGCACCATCGAGCGCGTCGCCATTGGCGTCGCCACCAAGGTTGAGGGCGGCGACCTCATCGCCGTCATCAACTAGAAAAACCGCTGAACCCTCCTGCTGAGATAGAACATCCAAGCAGGAGGGTTTAGTTTCTGTATTTAAGGGGTTAGGTCTTGTCCGGCCAAGAACGCAAGGCCATCGACCCAATGGACGTGGCCTGTCGGCGGTGGAAATCGGTCTAGCGTGATGAGTATGCAGCGTGAGCCAGCCGGGGTATGCGCGAACGGGGCTAATTCTCGTTCCAGTGTAGAAGGTTCTGAGGTGGCGTAGGCTACCTGCACGTAAAAGGTGTCATCCCCACGAGTTGCGATGAAATCTATTTCCCCGTCTGGGACTGAGCCAGTGGACACCTCATAGTCTCGGCGAAGAAGCTCGAGAAACACCATATTCTCAAGGTCGTGGCCCAGGTTGAAATCACGGGAACCAAGTACGGCATTACGTAATCCAGGATCTACGAAGTAGTACTTACCGTTGCTTCTCAGCCATTGTTTTCCCTTAGTATCACGGCTGCGACAGCGGTATAGTAGGTGGGCGTCCTCCATCAACTCGAGGTAGCGATCGATGGTTTCAGAGGAGCTAGCGTATCCATCTGCTTTAAGAACTCCGCGGATTCGGCGGGTGGATAGTTCTGAACCAGAATTATCGAAGATGAATTGAGCAAGCCGCAAGAACGTTGATGTATCACGGATTTGGCCACGAAGAGCGATGTCTCGGGTAAAAATTGAATCGAAAAGCGCACGATTGAAATCTGAGGCAACTCCGACATCGTTTGCCAACACACTTGCAGGGAACCCGCCGATTCGCATCCACGCGGAAAAGTCTTCGGCAGTCGGTATCGTTGGCCGTGATTTTTCACGGTGGGTGAAGGCAGTGAACTCGCTTAATGACAAGGGGAGCATCCGAAGCTCTATGTAGCGGCCGGCAAGATATGTCAGGGATTCGCCAGCAAACATAGAGGCATTTGAACCAGTGAGAGTGATTTCGAGATCATCATTAAGCCTTAGCGAGTTAATGATTCTTGCCCAGTCTTCGAGCTCTTGCACTTCGTCGACATGGAGATAGCGAAGCCCTTGGTCTAGGGCTTCCTCGACGAAAGCATGAAAGGCATGCGGCTCACGGAGCCGATCATTACGTGCGTCCTCAAAATTGATGACGAGAATGTCTTTAGCAGGCACTCCCGAGTTGAGGAGATCCTGTCGATATAAGGAAAGCAATGCGGACTTTCCGCAGCGACGCACGCCCGTGACTATACGCACAAGGTTGCGATCCTCGATCGCGTGTAATTTTGCAAGATAGCTTGGGCGAGGAATGAGGTCAGCCATGGCGTCGAGTATAGTCGACACTTCTAGGAAAAAACGAGCAAGTGTCGAGTATAGTCGACACCTGTTGTTGGCATGTGCCGCTAGAAACGCTTGAGCATCACGTGGGCATCCGGGCGGCCTGGGACGTCGATGTCGACGAAGCCTTCGGATTCATACAGCGTGCGGGCGCCGGTGTTTTCTGGCTCAATCCATAGCGATACGGCTGGAGCTTCCTGTGCCTCGGCGAGGTCGCAAGTGTTGCGCAGAAGGCGTCGCCCAGCGCCTAAGCCCCTGTAGCGGGATTCCACCGCAAGGAAAAGCTCGGGGATCTCCTCCGGATCGAGGTCCGTGGCCCACTGGGACTCATCAAAAGGATCAGCCTCCGGATTGCCGGTGTAGGCAGCGCCTTTGGCTTCTGCGGTGTAGTAGCGCAGCCACGCACCGCCGACGGGGACTCGGTGGCTGGAGACTGCGATGACACCGCCGTCGACATGCGGGGACCATTCATCGATGTACAGCCCCACATCAGGCGTGTGGAAATCCCCAATATGGGCGTCCTCGTCACCGAGGACATCGGCGAGGAAGAGGAGACGGGAGAGGTAGGTGCGGTCGTGCTCCTTGGCTAACCGCACGCCGAACTCAGAATCGTTAGCGCTCATGCCTTACGAGGCTACTTGATCTCTGAAGTTAGTCACTCGCTGAGTGGTTCGAGGGGAGTTGGTGGATTCTCTATGGTCCGGAGAAGGGTACTCGTGGCGGTGGTATGGCGTGTAAGCGGCGGGTTCAGTAGCGCCTCGACCTTCAAGATTGAGCGGAAGGCATGAAGGGCCTCCCTGCGACGTCGTGAGCTAATGCAGCTTCGTCGTCTTGATGGGCAGCACAAAGAAATGGCTCCCAACGCGGTGTTGAGAGCCATTGCGTAATCCACTGGCTATCCTGATGCGCCACTGCTGCATCCCCCAAAGTGACAAGTCAGCACCCCGGCAAGTAGTACTCAGCGGGTCAGTAACCCGGAGCAGAGCTCCACCGGGGTATCACGTCACAGAGTACTCAGCAGCGCTAATCGAGGCAGGGTTTGTCGCAGTTTCGTGCCGCTTTCTGCCGGCATGGAAGCATTAGCGAACTATTTAATCTCCAGGATTGGCTCGCCCTTGTTGATCTGCGCGCCGGTGGCCACCTTGAGGTCGGTCACGGTGCCGGACTTGTGGGCCTTGACGGGGTTTTCCATCTTCATGGCCTCGAGCACTACGACGACCTCGCCCTCTTCCACTTCCTGGCCCTCTTCGACGGCGACCTTGATGACGCTGCCTTGCATCGGCGCGGTTACGGTGTCGCCGGACACGTTCGCCGCCGCGCCCTTTCCGCGACGCTTCTTCGACTTTTTGCGCTTGTTGCCACCGCCCAAGAGCAAGTTGCCCGGCAGAGCCACCTCGATGCGGCGGCCGCCCACCTCGACGACGAACTTCTGAGCTGCCTCTTGTTCTTCGTCCTCGGGGGTTTCGGCGGTGTCGGTGTATTCAGGAAGCTCGTTGACCCACTCTTCCTCGATCCACTTGGTGTAGACCTTGAAGTTGCCGTCCTCGGCGGCGAAAGCGGGATCAGTGAGAATGGCTTGGTGGAAGGGGATAACCGTGGGCAGGCCTTCGATGCGGTACTCCGACAGCGCGCGGCGGGCGCGTTCGATAGCGGTGGCGCGGTCGGGGCCCCACACGATGAGTTTGGCCAGCATGGAATCGAACTGGCCACCCACGACGGTGCCTTCACGCACGCCGGAATCCATGCGCACGCCAGGGCCGGATGGCTCGGAGTAGCCCACGATAGTGCCCGGAGCCGGGATGAAGCCTGCGGCTGCATCCTCACCGTTAATACGGAACTCGAATGCATGGCCGCGTGGGGTTGGGTCCTCGGAAATGGAGAGCTCACGGCCCTCAGCGATGCGGAACTGCTCGCGTACCAAGTCGAAGCCTGTGGTCTCCTCAGTGACGGGGTGCTCCACCTGGAGGCGAGTGTTGACCTCAAGGAAGGAGATAAGTCCATCAGAACCGACGAGGTATTCAACGGTGCCCGCGCCGTAGTAGCCGGCCTCACGGCAGATCCGCTTGGCGGACTCGTGAATAGAGGCGCGCTGCTCATCGGTGAGGAAGGGGGCAGGTGCCTCCTCGACGAGCTTTTGGAAACGGCGCTGCAGGGAACAGTCGCGCGTGCCCATGACGACGACGTTGCCGTGCTGGTCCGCCAGGACCTGGGCCTCGACATGGCGGGCCTTATCCAGGTAGCGCTCCACAAAACACTCGCCGCGGCCGAAGGCGGCGGTTGCCTCGCGGGTGGCGGACTCGTACAGGTCCGCAATTTCCTCGCGGGTGTGGGCCACCTTCATGCCGCGACCACCACCGCCAAAGGCAGCCTTGATAGCAATGGGAAGTCCGTGTTTATCAGCAAAAGCTTCAACCTCAGCGGCGTCCTTCACTGGATCCGGTGTGCCGGGGGCCATGGGGGCGTCGGCACGCTCGGCAATGTGGCGCGCGGTGACCTTATCGCCGAGATCCGCAATAGATTGCGGGGACGGGCCGATCCAGATGAGTCCGGCATCGATGACCGCTTGAGCGAACTCGGCGTTCTCAGAGAGGAAACCATAGCCGGGGTGGATAGCATCGGCGCCGGACTTAGCGGCGGCGTCGAGAAGCTTGGTGAAGTCGAGGTAAGACTCCGCGGAGGTCTGGCCGCCGAGCGCAAAGGCTTCATCGGCCAGCGTGACGAATGGGGCGTCGGCATCGGGCTCGGCGTAGACCGCTACAGATGCAATGCCCGCGTCGCGGGCCGCCCGGATGACGCGGACCGCAATCTCACCGCGGTTGGCCACGAGGACCTTGGTGATGTTCTTGGTTTCAACTGCCACGGCAGGAACCCTCCTCCATGATTTCTGATAGGACTGCATACTATTCTTGCACAGAAAAACATGAGGATACCTTCACATCTTGGTTTCGTGTCAAAAAATAAACCCGCACCAGCAAGGATGCGGGCTCATTTCGGCGTGTTGCTAGCGCTCAACCGGCATGCGCACCATGTTGCCCCACTCGGCCCACGAACCGTCGTAGACGCGCGGGTTGTTGAAGCCAAGCAGGCACTTGAGGACGAACCATGTGTGGGCTGCCTGGGCACCAACGTGGGAATAAAGGATGGTCTCGGTCGCTGGCTCGAGTTCACCGTAGTTCACCTTAAGCTCGCTGAGCGTGCGGAAGCAGCCGTTGGGGTAGACTGCGCGGTCCCATTCAAGATTGACAGCGCCAGGGATGTGACCGTAGGTCATCGTGGTGCCGTAGGGAGACTCGCCGTTGCCGGATTCGCGAGTGGCCTCACCGCAGAATTCTTCTGGGCTGCGGGTGTCCACCAACGAGGCGGTGGACGAGCGCAGCTCATCGACGAAAACGCGGGCTGATTCATCGCGGCTAACCTCCGGGTAGGAGGAGGTGGTGGGGTCGGGGACCATGAAGGAGGTATCGCGTTCCTCGGACATCCAGGCATCGCGGCCGCCGTCGAGAAGGCGCACATCTGGGTGGCCGTACAGCTCAAAGACCCACAGGGCGAACGCAGCCCACCAATTGGACTTGTCTCCGTACAGAATCACGGTGTCATCGCGTTCAATGCCCTTGGAGCGAAGGAGCTCGGCGAAGGCTTCCTCATCAATGAGGTCTCGTGTGGTGCTATCGAGCAGCTCCTTCTGGAAATTAATGCGGATAGCAGTCGGGATGTGGCCAATGTCGTAGAGGAGAGAATCCTCATCTACTTCGACGACGCGTAGGCCATTGACGCCCAGACGCGCGGACAGCCACGGGGCGGAAACGAGACGCTCGGGGTGCGCGTACTCTTGGAAAGGGGGATTCGGGTCGAATTCGGCCACGGTCCACCTGCCTTTCTCGTTGAGAGGGGGACGGTCGCCTCAACTTTAGCGCGCTTCGCTGATACGTGGTCACTCAAGAGAAACTTTTGTGGTGTTGGATACATTTCTCTAGAGATATTTTTTACGGCACAGGCACTGGTTATAACAAGAGTGCAGGTCAGGGTAGCTCCGTAGCGGGTGAGCACGCCTTTTTGGGGTGGGGGCGCTTGCTCAGCACGGTTGGCAAAGCTGGGTTATTTTAGGGGGTGACCCACAAATACCCAACGAAAGGGAAACGCTGTGCACAAGGCAATCGTCGTCTTCGAGGTCGAGGGCGGATCTGACAAGCAGTTCAACGGCCACCGCAAGGACACCATGCCCATCGTCGACAGCATTAAGGATGCTGGCTGGCACGCAGAAGTGGTCTTCTACCGTCCCGAGTGGTCCGAGAAGCTCTTCGAGTACGTCTCCGAGAACTTTGATGCCTACATCTCTCGCGTGAATCCGGGCAACATCCCGGGTGGCGAGAAGGGCTACTTCGACCTACTCACCAAGCTCGCTGAGGCAGGTCTGGTTGGCATGTCCACCCCGCACGAGATGATGGCCTATGGCGCCAAGGATGCCTTGGTGAAGCTCAATGACACCGACCTGGTGCCGTCCGATACCGCTGCGTACTACGACGTTGAGTCTTTCCACAACACCTTCCCGACCTCCCTGTCCTACGGTGAGCGTGTTCTCAAGCAGAACCGTGGATCCACCGGCTCCGGTATTTGGCGTGTGCGCTTGGCCGATGAGAAGCTGGCCGAGTCTGTAGAGCCGGGCAGCGCACTGCCGCTCGATACCAAGCTCAAGTGCACCGAAGCTGTGGACAACCACACCGAGGAGCGCGAGCTCGGCGAGTTCATGGACTTCTGTGACCAGTACATCGTGGGTGACAACGGCATGCTCGTGGACATGCGCTTCATGCCGCGCATCGTTGAGGGCGAGATCCGTATCCTCCTCGTTGGCCCGGACCCGGTCTTCGTTGTTCACAAGAAGCCGGCTGAGGGCGGCGACGCCTTCTCCGCCACCCTGTTCTCCGGTGCGAAGTACACCTACCAGAAGCCGGAGGAGTGGCAGGAGCTTGTTGACATGTTCGCTGAGGTCCGTCCGGTCATCGCCGAGAAGCTCGGTGGCGATAACATTCCACTGATTTGGACCGCAGACTTCATGCTTGCTGACGGCGAGAATGGCGAAGATACCTACGTCCTCGGTGAGATCAACTGCTCGTGCGTTGGCTTCACCTCTGAGCTGGACATGGGTATCCAGGAGAAGGTGGCTGCTGAGGCCATCAAGCGCGTCGAGGCAAAGCACGCCTAAGCGCTTTTCGACGAATCCCTCGCTTTTGCGGGGGATTTTGGCGTTTGAAGCCTCATTGTGTGGGGCGTGTTCCCCAATGAGCGCTGCCAGTGAGCCGGATCTCAGGTACCTTCGGAGAAGTAAAAATTACACGGATGTGTACTGCTCTGCGAACTTCACTGTGAAAGGACTACCGAGCGATGACCAACCCCAACCAGTTCGGCGAGAACGGCAACAACAACGATCCTTCTAACCAGGGTTTTGGCGGCGGCTTCGGCAGCGGCTTTGGCGCTGACTACACCCCGAATAATTCGACCCCAAATAACGCGGGCGAGGACTCCTCCACACCAGAGAACGGCACGAACAGCGGTGCTTCCCAGCAAGGCTTCGGCGAGGGGTTTGGTGGAGGCTATGGCAGCGATAACGCCTCCACAGGTTGGGGTAACCCGAGCGCGCCGTCCAACTCCGGCTTTGATTGGGGTGGCCAGGCGGGCTACGGCGATTACTCCGAGCCGCACACTGAACCGGCGCAGTCGGCTGAATCAACTGCCTCCACTGAGTCTTCGTCTTCGTACTCTGCGTCCACCCAGGATTCTGCTTCGTCTGAGGCTGGCTCTGCTGTACCGGCCTCTGAATCCTATGGCTCCTCCCAGGACTCCACCTCGGGCTTTGGCGCTGACAACACGAGCTATAGCAGCTCCGCTGACCAGGGCAATGGTTTTGGCCAGCAGCAGTCGGAAAGCTTCGGTGCGCAGGCTTCCCAGAACTCCCAGTCCACAGAGTACTCCCAGCCTGAGCAGAATTATCAGAACTCTGGCTTCGGCGGCTACTCCCAGCAGAACCAGGGATTTGGTGCTCAGAACGCGGGCTTCGGCCAACAGGACCAAAGCTTCGGCCAGCAGCACCAAGGCTTCGGCCAGCAGCACCAAGGCTTCGGTCAGCAGGACCAAGGCTTCGGTCAGCAGGAGCAGGGCTTCGGTCAGCAGAGCCAGGGCTTCGGTCAGCAGGAGCAGGGGTTTGCCACACAGAACCAGGGCTTCGGCGATCAGAACTCGCCCTTCGGTGCTCCCGCGATGCAGCAGTACCCGCAGCAGAACAACCAAGGCCAGGGCACTGCCTCCAAGGGCTCTGGTTTCTTCAAGGCGCTATTTGACTTCTCTTTCAGCGAATTCGTCACCTTGAAGTTCTCGTCTTTCATTTATATGCTTCTGGTCTTAGTGTCTGGTGTCGCATGGGTCGGCGCGATTTTGTTCTCCCTGGTAGCCTTTGCCGATAGTTTCCTTATGGGACTCATGTCCCTCCTAGGCGCAGTGCTCATCGGAGGAATTACCTTCCTGTTCTACATCATCCAGTTCCGACTGATTCTGGAGTTCTTCGTGGCTAATATCCGCACTGCACAGAACACCGGCACGCTGGTCGAGCAGGCCGATGCCAACAGGGACGCGACGAATAACGACTAAGGTTCCTCAGCCCGTCAGCACCTAAGAATCCCGCAACCTTCTCGACGAGGTTGCGGGATTGTACTGATCTATGCAGCTGGTTAGTCCAGGAGCGTGGCTACGGATTCAGGGTCGGCGTCGGACAGCATTTGGCGGATGCGGTCATACTCTTCGTTCTCGCCGATGGCTTTCGCAGCGTGGCCCAAAGCGGCGATGGCGCGCAGCACGCCCTGGTTGGGCTCATGGGAGTAGGGGACTGGGCCCCAGCCCTTCCAGCCGTTGCCTCGCAGGCGGTCGAGGCTGCGGTGGTACCCGGTGCGGGCATATGCGTAGGCCGTGATGAAGGCGGTGGGCTCGGCGTCCTTATGTTGATCCAATTCCTGCTCCGCGAGCAGCGCCCACAGCAGCGGCGAATCGGGGTGAGCGACGATTCCTGCGGTGAGATCAGAGGTACTCTCAGCGCCCGGATCGGCCGGAAGCTTGATGGGCTTGGGTGCGAGCATGTCTTTCATTTCCATGCCGCCCCACTTTAGCCATGTGGCGCCACGGTCACCAGAGGGGCGAACCTGGAAAGGTTCGCCCAAAACTAGAGGGTTCGCCCGAAACTAGGGCTTGGTCCAGAAATCGGCGACGTTGAGCCCAAAGGAGTAGAGTGCTCGGCGCAGCACCGGGAGCGAAAGCCCGATGACGCTGGAGGGGTCGCCCTCAATGCGGTCGATGAACCAGCCGCCGAGGGCCTCCAACGTAAAAGCGCCGGCGCATTCGAGTGGCTCGCCGGTCCGGGCGTAGGCCTCGATATCGGCGTCGGAGGCTTGAGCAAAATGTACCGTCGTGCGCGAGGCCTCGACGAAGCGTTTGTCGCCGTAGAGCACGCAGTGGCCGGTGATGAGCTCAGCGGTGCGGCCAGCCTGCGCATGCCAGCGCTCAACGGTGGCCTCAGGGGTATGGGGTTTGCCTTGGAGGGAGCCGTCGAGAAGCAGCATGGAATCCCCACCCACCACGACGTCCTCGGGATAGCCGGGGGCGATGGCCTCGGCCTTAGCCGTGGCAAGGGCACACACGATGTCCTCGGGGTCTTCTCCAGCGAGGCGCTCTTCAATGGTGCGTTCATCCACGTGGGCCGGGGCAATAATGGGTTCGACGCCAGCACCGCGAAGGATGGACGCCCGGGAAGGCGATTGGGATGCTAGGACAATGCGCATGGCGGCTAGTAGTAGCGGACGTTGCGGAAGGCCGTCGGGTTGAACACATCTCCCGGCTGGCCCCACAGGTTACGCTCAGAGTGGATATCCGCAGCCTTGGCGCGTGCCTCGGAGTCGAGCTGGCTGAGCACCGTGGATAGTGCCGCGAGCTCCGCGTCAGTAGGGTTGCCGCGCAGGACGGTAAAAAGGGAATCGGACATGGATACCTTTACAAAACGATGTTGCCGTGCTTCTTCGGCAGGGTTGGGACAATCTTGCGGTCCAGCAGGCGAAGTCCTTCGATGAGGGAACCACGCGTGGCTGCTGGCGTAATAACGGAGTCGACGAGGCCGCGCTCAGCTGCCTGGTAGGGGGTCAGGTAGTCGGCTGCATCTTCCTCGCTGAGCTCCAGCTCAGAGGCCAGCGCAGGGCCGTCGGCCACGGCAATCTCTGCTGTTGGCCACGCATACGAAAGGTCTGCGCCAAGGTCCTTGGAACCGAAAGCGATGTAACCCGTGCCGTGAGCGCGGCGCACAATGACGCTGATTTTGCCCACGTCGGCAGCTGAGTACGCATGGACGAGCTTGGCCAGGGCGGCCTTCTCCACCTCGAGGGCCGGGGAATCGACGAACTCGATGATGGGGGTGTTGAAAGCATCACACAGGCGGATAAAACGCGCGGCCTTGGCGGCGGCAGCAGCATCGACCGTGTCACGGTTAGCAATGATGCCCACCGTACGTCCCTCAATGCGGCCGAAACCAGTGAAGATGCCACGCACCTGGGATGTGAGTTCATAGACATCCTCACAGGTGGCAGTGACAACATCAGCTAGGTCAATGGTGCCATCGTCGGCCACAAGGGTATCGAGTGCGCGGTCGGCCTCGTTAATGTTGGCCTCGACCGAACCGGAGACGATGGTGGCCTCAGTACGGGGAGCAGCTGCGCGGTTATTCGAAGGCAGGTAGGAGAGCACGCGCTTGACGACGTTCACCTCGTGCTCACCTTCAGCCTGGAGATCGCCGTCGGGAGCAATGACGATATCGGAGAGCGCTGCGATGAGTGAGGCATCCTTCGTGTCCGCGTAGACCGCAGTGACCTGCGGGATGAGGCCGGATGCCGTGGTGGCACGAGCAAGAATTCGCGCCTGCATGGCTGAGGACACAATGCCTTCCTGAGCGCGCGGCTTATCGCTAGCGACGAGCGCGACGATAGGCACGCCGGTTTTAATTGCCAGGTCATAGAGCTTGGTGACCTTTTCGCCGTAAACCTCGCCCATGGTGCCGTCGAAAAGCGAGGCGTCCTGGGCGTAGGCGCAGACCTTGCGCCCATCGACGGTGCCGAAACCAGTGACGACACCATCGGTGTAGGGGCGGATGTGCTCACGGCCGAAGTCGGTGGAGCGGTGGCGTGCCAGCGCGTCAGTCTCCACGAAGGAGCCGGCATCAAAGAGTGCCTCGATGGCGCTGCGGGCAGCGGGAACCTCTCCCTGCGGCGCGCGGGACTCGGTAAGCTTCGCGTCCAAGTCCTCGATCTTGCCAGCGGTCGTCTTCAAGTCAGTCATGGGACACTAGTGTAATACAGCGCAGCCGTGCGCTTTAAGGCGTGCCGTTTACAGTGGAATGTTGCCATGCTTGCGAGACGGGCGTGGCACAGTCTTATCCGCGAAGAAGCGCAGATTCTTGGCGATGGTGCTGCGGGTTTCGGAGGGGAGAATGACGGCGTCGAGAAGCCCACGCTCTGCAGCCTTATAGGGGTTGAGCATGTGATCCTCGTACTCGCGCTCGAAGGACTTGGTGAGCTCAGCCACGTCGAGGCCTTTCTCGTGGGCGGCCTTGATCTCCTTGCGGTAGATAAAGCCGACGGCACCTGCCGCGCCCATGACTGCGATCTGGGCGGTGGGCCAGGCCAGGTTGACGTCTGCTCCCAATCCCTTGGAACCCATCACGCAGTAGGCGCCGCCATAAGCTTTGCGCAGGGTGACGGTGATCTTTGGGACAGTGGCCTCGGCATAGGCGTAGAGCAGCTTAGCGCCGCGACGCAGGATGCCATCGTGTTCCTGATCAGCACCGGGAAGGAAACCAGGGACGTCAACCAACATGACGATGGGGATATTAAAAGCATCACAAGTGCGCACGAAACGGGCAGCCTTCTCTGAAGAATCGATATCCAGACAACCGGCGAAGACCTGCGGCTGATTGGCCACGAAACCTACAGTGTGGCCCTCAATGCGGCCAAAAGCAGTGACCACGTTATCGGCACGCTCGGCTTGAATTTCCAAGTAATCGCCGTCATCCGTGAGCGCCTCGATGACCTCCTTGACGTCATAGGGCTGGTTCGGGGAATCTGGGATGATGTCATCCAGCCTGAGGTCATCGACGGTTTCTTCGCCGAGCTCATCATAGGGCTCCGCTGGAGTTAGCTGCCGGTTGTTGGAGGGCAGATAGGTCAGCAGATCATGGACCCAGTCCAAGGCTTCTTCATCGGTGGCCGCGGTGTAGTGCGAGGTGCCGGATTTGTGCATGTGGACGCCGGCGCCGCCGAGTTCTTCCTGGCTGACTTCTTCGCCGGTGACGGTCTTAATGACGTCCGGGCCAGTGACGAACATCTTAGACTTTTTGTCCACCATCACTACGAAGTCAGTAAGAGCAGGGGAGTAGGCATTGCCACCGGCACAGGCGCCCATGATGACGGAGATTTGGGGGACGACGCCGGAGGCCTTGACGTTCTGGTAAAAGGTCTTGGCAATCCAGTCCAGGGACACGGCGCCATCTTGAATGCGAGCACCAGCCCCCTCGTACAGGCCGATAAGGGGGCGGCCGGTGGTGATGGAGAGCTCCATGATTTTGATCATTTTCTCGCCGTAGACTTCGCCGAGAGCACCGCCGAAGACGGTTCCATCCTGGGAGAAGATGCAGACTTCGCGGCCGTCGATAGTTCCCCAGCCGGTGACGATGCCATCGGTCAGCGGGCGCTTCTTTCCCATGCCGAAGTCCATAGTGCGGTGAACGGCGAGCATGTCGGTCTCCACGAAAGAACCTTCATCGAGGAGGTAGTCCAAGCGCTCCCGGGCAGTGAGGCGGCCTTGTGCGTGGACCTTCTCGTGGGCTTTTTCGCCCATGGGTTGGGCCGCTGCTTCACGACGCCTCTTGAATTCAGCGATCTTGCCTGCGGTGGTGTCGGCGCTGAGGGAATCCAGCTCTGACAAATGTGAGGAAATAGTCATGTTCGGCAGTGTAGAAAAGTTTTGGGTAGGAACGTATAGTGGCGCGCGAGTGATTTGCCTCACAATTCTCGTTTGTGCAGGTTATGGCGGTGCGAAAGATGAGGTTTTCCTCGCGAATGGCGCGTTGAGTTCATTGTGTCAGTGTAATGAGTGTGGTTTGGGGGGTGACGGGCGTTGGTGGAAAGGGGAAAGCCTCGACCTAGGAGGTAGGCCGAGGCTTCAGGTTGTGTATTTCTCGTGGGGCTACGCAAGCCAGCCGAAGCTATGAAGGAAGAGTTCTGCCTCGGCGAGGTCACCCTCGCGGGGGAAGTCTCCCGCGAGCGCTGCGTAGGTTTCTTCGATATCGGTGCGGGTTGCAGGGATTAGGTCGTGCTTGAGTAGATCCTCGGCAATCATTGCCGGGAGGGGGGTGGCGGCAATGGTGTCAAGGCCGGTGCCGGTGGCACTCTTGAATGTGTTGGTGATGGCTGAAATAAATCCAGTTAAGGCATTCATGTGTACTCACCTCTCTCTTATTTGTGTTGTAATGATGCGCCTCTCCGTATCATGGGGATGCACCCACTATATCGCTGAACGGGCTAGAATGCTACATTTGGTTCACGTGTAGTTAACTTTTAGTTCATCTTACTTGGGTGTGACATGCATAACGAAAGGGCGACCGCGCCTCCTGCAGAGTGGGGAGGAGCGGCCGCCCTTGGCGGCGAGCGTCGGTAGGGGGGTTAGTGTCCGCCCTTGAGGCCCGGGAAGAGTTCAAGCCCAAAGTAGTGGTGGATGGAGTCCTTGGCAATCCATGTAATGGCCACGAGGATGAAGAGGGCAAGGACCGCGTAGACGGTCCAGCCTAGAAGCTTCATCTGAGGAGATGCTTCGGTGTCATCGATGACGACACCTTCGGTGTTACGAATCGGATCGCCGGTCATACAGCGCATGCCCAACGCAAACAGGAGCGGGATACCTGCGCCAAATGCCAGAGCCAGAGCGGCAACGCGAATGATGGCGGTGAGAATTTCTAGTGCGGTCATGATCGGGATCCTTAGCTGTCCTTGAGGGTGGAACTGTCATCGACGACATCGTTGACGGCGTTGGCGGCGCCAGGAGAGTTTCCAACCGCGGCGCCAGCGGCGACCTTTTCGCGCGGGGACATCGAGGAATCGACGGACTCGGCCTCGGCATCCCAATCATCGTTGACGTTCTTGGCGTCGACTGGGTTGCGGCGTGCGCGCATGAGGATAAGGGCGACCATGCCGAGGAGGAGGACGAGGTCAACAATGGCACCGACCATTGTGGTGGAAACGGTGGAGACGCCTTCAGCAATCCACCAGGTGGCGAATCCAACGAACGCTGCACACGGCAGAGTGATGAGCCATGCGGCAGCCATGCGCATGGCCACACCCCAGCGAACCTGTGCGCCCTTGCGTCCCAAGCCGGTACCCAGAATAGAGCCTGTGGACACGTGGGTTGTCGACAGTGCCATGCCGCCGGTGGCGGAGGTCAAAATGATGGCAGCAGACGTTGCCTCGGCGGCCATGCCCTGCGGGGATTCGATCTCAACGAGGCCCTTGCCCAGGGTGCGGATGACGCGCCAACCGCCAGACATCGTGCCGGCTGCAATGGCTACGGCACAGGCGATGATAACCCACGTCGGAATGCGTGCATCAGAGTTGGCCTCACCGGCAGCGACGAGGGCGAGGAAGATAACGCCCATGGTTTTCTGGGCATCGCCGGTACCGTGCGCCAGGGAAACCAAGCAGGCGGTGACGATCTGGCCGTGGCGGAAGTGTTCGTTCTTAACTTTTTCGGGGATGGTATTCGTTACCCAGTAGACCAGTGCGGTGCCGCAGGCCGAAACCATGGCGGCAATGAAGGGGGAGGCAACAGCTGGGATAATGATCTTGCCGACGATGGAAGACCATGCCACACCGCCCGTGCCGAGGGCTGCGAAGGCGGCGCCGATGAGTCCGCCGAACAGAGCGTGGGAGGACGAAGAAGGCATTCCCAGCAGCCAGGTGAAGAGGTTCCAGGAAATGCCGCCAATCAGGCCGGTAAAGACAACCATGAGGAGGGCGTCGCCATCGGCAGGGACAGACATATCGTAGGAATCGAGATTCACAATTCCCTTGGCCACCGTCGCAGCAACGTTCACGGACAGGAACGCGCCGACGAGGTTAAGGACTGCGGAAATGGCTACTGCTGTAAATGGCTTAAGGGCACCGGTGGCGATGGATGTGGCCATGGCGTTGGCGGTGTCATGAAAACCATTGGTGAAGTCAAAGGCCAAGGCGGTAATCACCACGATGGCGAGAATGATGAGTGTCGCTGACACGTGCGGGAGCCCTTTCAGGACTAGGGGACCAATCTACAAAAAGGCCAGCGTGTGGTGCACTCGTTGCAGAAGGTGGTGCCTCGAAATGCATGCTAACCGGGGAAAACACTAGTCCTAACGAGGTGGTGGGCCAACTATGATGGTTATAGGCCCCTACCTGCGAAAACACAAATTATGTTTGATTAATTGGTCATAAAGCTATATAAAATTTTGAAAGTTTACGCATCCGTACATGTAGAGTTTACTGTTCATTTACCGAACGTGGGTGAGCGGGTTAGACCTCCACAGGAAGCCACGCATAACCAAAAGGTCCCAGATCCACGGGTCCCAGATCCACAGTGTGCTCGGTGAAGTTATGCAGACACAGTAACTCGCCGCGCTGGAAACCCAACACACCAGCATGGCCCGTTTCCACCGCCTCGAAAGGCGCGGTGCCGAGTTCCGGATGTGCCTTGCGCTGCTGAACGAGACCGCGCAGGCGGTGGAGGAGAGAGGCGTCGTCGGCAAGCTGCTCCTCCACCGAAATCCCCACGCCACCGACGATGGGACGGCGGGTGTGCGCGGCTGTACTGAAACCAGCGCCCTCGCCCGGCTCCCACTGCATGGGTGTGCGTACTGCATCTCGGTCGGGCAGCTCGGGGGCATCGTTCATGCCGATCTCATCGCCGTAATAGAGGAACGGTGCGCCCGGCAGCGTCATGAGCAGTGAGTAGAAGAGCTCAATCTTGCGGTAATCGTTGCCTAGCAAAGGAGCTAGGCGCCGAGCGATGCCCACGTGGGCACGCATCTGATCATCTGGCAGATAGTGCCCGTACATGATGGCGCGCTGGTCTTCACTGACCATCTCCAGTGTCAGCTCGTCATGGTTGCGCAGGAACGTGCCCCACTGGCAGCCCTGTGGCAGCTCGGGGAGTTCATCCATGATGTCGTACACCGGGGTGGCGTCGCCAAGCGCTAGCGCCTGGTACAACCGCGGCATCACCGGGAAGTTGAACACCATGTGGAAGCGATTGCCCGAGCCATAAAACTCCATGGTCTCTTCCGGCGGCTGGTTGGCTTCCGCGATCATGATGGCCTCGGGATAGTTCTCATCGAGGAAGGCGCGGACCTTTTCGACAAACTCGACTGTTTCAGGGAGGGACTCGCCGCCCAACCCATCGCGTTCATAGAGATACGCAATCGCATCGAGGCGGAAGCCGTCCACCCCCTTGTCCAACCAGAAGGAGAGGATGTTGAAAACTTCCTCGTGCACCTTCGGGTTGTCATAGTTGAGATCGGGCTGGTGCGAGTAGAAGCGGTGGAAATAATACTGCTTGCGCTCCGGATCCCACGCCCAGTTGGAGGTCTCAGTATCGGTGAAGATGATCCGGATTTCGGGGTAGCGCTGCGGGTCATCACCCCACACGTAGTAGTCACCGTAAGGCCCGTTCGGGTCGGTGCGGGAGGCTTGGAACCACGGGTGATCGCTCGATGTGTGGTTGAAGGCCAAGTCCGTCATGAGACGCATGCCGCGCGCATGGAGCTGGTCGACGAGCTCGTCGAAGTCATCCATCGTTCCATAATCCGGGTGGATGGAGTAGTAATCAGCAATGTCATAGCCGTCGTCCCGCAGCGGCGAGGCGTAGAACGGCGAGAGCCACAGGCAATCGACGCCCAACCACTTGAGGTAATCAAGCTTCTCAATGACGCCGCGCAGGGTGCCGACGCCTTCGCCGTGGGTATCTTTGTAAGAGCCCACAAGGGCTTGGTAGAAGATGGCGTTATGGTGCCAGCTCATCGGAGATCCTTTTGTTTAGCCCGCCATAGGAGGTACTCCGCCAGCACGAGTGCGCCGGCAAGGAACCCCGGCCAGAGGGCGGGGGAGGGCTGGAAAAGATTGAGAACTGCCTGCACAAGCGCGAGGAAGGCGAAGAAACCGATGAATCCTAGCGCGGTGTCCCAGAGCAGTGCACGGCGCATTAGGCCTTGACACCTCCGGCGGTCAGGCCAGCGACGATGCGGTGCTGGAAAATGAGCACCATGATGATGAGCGGAATCGTCACCAATGCGCCGGCCGCCATCGTGGCAGCGTAGGGGTACTCGAAGGCCGAGGGGCCAGAGAAACGTGCGATGGCCACGGTGACGGGCTCTGTGCCGGTCGTTGACAGCTGCTTGGCCAGCATGAACTCGTTCCACGTCGTGATGAATGCGATGATGGCGGTGGTGAACAGCGCCGGCGCGGCGAGGGGTAAGAGCACGAGGCGGAAGGCCTGGCTTCGTGAAGCCCCGTCCACCCGCGCGGCTTCCTCCAATTCCCATGGCAGCTGGCGGAAGAAACTCAGGAGCGTATAGACCGTCAGCGGCAGCGCGAACGAGATATTCGGGATGATCATCGCGCGGTAGGTGCCAATCCAGTTGAGGTCACCGAACAACTGGAAGAGCGGGGTAACCAGAGCAATGGCGGGGAACATGGAAGCGGCCAGGATAATGCCTGTGACCACACCTTTTCCGGGAAAGTCATACCGCGCCAAGGCATAAGCGGTAAACACGCCAATGAGTACGGCCACCGCGGTGGTAGCTAGGGAGATGAGCAGGGAGTTACCTAGGGCATTGAGGAAGTCATTGCCCTTATCCGTTGCTAGCGCGTCACGGAAGTTATCTAGGGTGACATGTGTGGGCCACGGCGTGGTGTCGAAGGTGTGGGCCTTATCGCGCAGGGCGGTGACGACCATCCAGTAAAACGGTGCGAGGCCCCAAAACATGATGAAGAGGATGCCAAGGTAGTGGCCAAACTTTTTCATGGGGTTACTCCTTATCCTTCTTCTCACGGGTAGCTCCTGAGATATCAGCGCCCAGGAAGCGCACGAGAATGAATGCCACGGCGAAAATCAAGAGGAAGATGAGCGTGGACAGAGCGGAAGCCGAGTTGAAATGGCCCTGGCGCATATCCTCAACAACGAGCTGAGAAATCGTGGCGGTGGGGGAATTGGAGGACGCCGAAATCATGATGACAGGTAGGTCGTACATACGCAGCGCGTCGAGGGTACGGAAGAGAACCGCCACCATCAGTGCCGGCTTCACCAGTGGAAGGGTGATGGTAAAGAAGGTCTGGATACGGGAAGCGCCGTCGACACGGGCGGCATCATAGACATCCCGCGGAATCATTTGCAGGCCCGCCAGGATGAGGAGGGCCATAAACGGCGCAGTCTTCCACACATCCGCGATGATGACTGCGAGGCGTGCGTAGAAAGGGTCCGTTGTCCACGCAATGCGCTCACCAATGAGCGAGTTGACGATGCCATCCGGGGCAAACATGAACTGCCACAGCTTTGCCGTCACAGCGGTTGGAATGGCCCATGGGATGAGCACGGCCGCGCGAACGAGGCCGCGACCGCGGTACTCGCCGTTCATGACGAGCGCCATGAACATGCCGAGGACGGTCTCCAAGGCCACGGTAACCACGGTGAAGAAAAGCGTAATTTTCAGTGCCGGCCAGAAGTCTGTGGCAATAACACCATCCGGGCACGTCGTAGCCTGGCCGGTGGCGGACATGCATTTGTTTGAGATCCAATAAAGGTAGTTCTCGAGGCCCGCGAAGGAGCCTTCCTCAAACACGCCCGTGGTGGGGTTGAGACGCTTATTGCCCTGGAAGGACAACATGACAGCGCGCACGATGGGGTAGCCGATCACCACGGCCAACGCAATGAGCGCTGGTGCAATGAGCCCGGCTGCTTGCAGATACTGCTTGCGTGATTGCGCAGTACGCGGTGTACCAGCCATGCGATGCCTGCCTTTCTACGTTGTGAAGTTTATCGGGAATATAAGGGGGTAGTTGTGGAAATCATAGCGGGTGACTCGGACATGATGCTCAAGGCCGCTGTGCACCCAGATCGCAGAAAGGGGCGCGGGCAAGTCTCAGCGGACTCACTCGCGCCCCAAGCTCGCGGGCAGAATTAACCCTGCGACGCTGCCTCGATAGCGGCCTTCATGTCCTTCGATGCGTCATCGACGGACTTGCCGGCGGTCAGTGCGGCGTAGGCGTTATCCTGCACGGCCTTGGAAATGGCGGTGTAGAACGGGGAGACTGGGCGCGGAGCTGCATTCTCCAGGGACTCCTTCAGGGCTGGGAGGTACGGGAATTCCTCGACCAAGGAGTCGTCATCGTAGATGGACGCCAGCACCGGCGGGAAGGAAGCCTCGGCGAAGGACTTCTGGTTCTCCTCGTTGATGATGAACTTCATGAAGTCCAGGGCCGTGGCCTTGTGCTCGGAGTTGATGTTGATGCCGTTGTTGTAGCCACCCAGGGTGGAGACACCAACACCATCTTTGCCCACCAGCGGCTGGACCTCGAACTTGATGCCCTTTTCCTCAGCGTTGGTGTACATGTACGGCCAGTTGATGGCGAAGGCCGTCTTGCCCTCGGTGAAGGCCAGGTTGGTCTCCTCTTCCGTTGCGGCGGTGGAGTCCTTGGAGATGGTGCCGTCCTCGTAGGCGTCAACAAGCGCCTGCAGGCCCTCCTTGGCCTCATCCGAATCGACGGTGACATTGCCCTGCTCATCCAGAATGGAGCCGCCCCAGCCCTCGATGAAGCCAGCGGTATTCACAGTCAGGCCCTCATACTGCTTAAGCTGCGTGGTCAGGCAGGAGGTGTTCTCCTTGAAGGCCTCACACGCGGAGGTGATGTCGGCGAACTTCTCCGGAGCCTTGTCAGCCAAGTCGGTGTTGCGGAAAAGCAGCTGGCCGTTGGTGTTCTGCGGCAGAGCGTAGAGGGTGCCGTTGTAGGTGGCGGAATCCACGGTGGGCTGCAGAAGGTCAGAGGTGTCAACCTCAAGGTCACCGGTCAGCGGGGCGAGCCACTGGTTAGCAGCAAAGTCAGCGGTCCACACGACGTCGAGCGCCATGACGTCATAGTCAGAGTTTCCTGCCTGCAGGGACTGCACGAGGGTTTCGCGCTGCGCGTCTGCCTCGCCAGCGAGCTCCTTGAGTTCAACCTTCTCATCCGGGTGCTCGGCGTTCCATGCCTCAATGATGGGCGTGATCTTGTCAGTATCGTTCTTGCCCATGGCAAAGGTGATCGGGCCGCGGCCGTCACCGCCGTCCGTGGAGGCGGCCTCGGAGCCAGTGCTTGACGACGATCCCTCATCGCTCGACGAGCAGCCCGTCAAGGTCAGTGCAAGTGCTGCTGTGGTGACGACGACACCGCGACGGACAGTGCGCAGGGAGCTGTGGAGAAACGGCTTCTTCATAGAGTATTCACCTTTCGGAAAACTTCTGGTGACTTCAAAATAGGGGATCAGATCCACTCCGCAAGCGGTTTTGACATTTATTTGACTTTCCGCGGGGGTGAAAGCTACCCCCTGTTAGTTGTTAATGCGATCCCCAGTCTCGGGGTCAAAGCGGTGTGCCTCGCGCGGGTTGAAGCTGAGCACGACTTCTTCGCCGCGTGTCGGAACCTCCCCGCGGGCACGAGCGACGAAGCGCTGTTCGCCCACGGTGACATACACGAAGGACTCCGCTCCAAGCTCTTCGACGAAATCCACGACACCAGGGAAGCCCAGTGGGCCCTTGTTGATGAACATCTTCTCCGGGCGCACGCCGATCCGGCCGCCGTTGTAGTTAAAGATGTTCATGGCTGGCGAGCCGATAAAACCGGCGACGAACTCGTTAGCGGGAGCATCGTACAGTTCACGCGGCGGGGCTACCTGTTGGAGCACGCCGTCCTTGAGCACAGCGACGCGATCCCCCATGGTCATGGCCTCGACCTGATCATGCGTGACGTAGACAGTCGTGGTGCCGAGGCGCTGCTGGAGGCTGGCCAGTTCCGCGCGGGTTTGCACACGCAACTTGGCATCCAGGTTGGAGAGCGGCTCGTCCATGAGGAAGACTTTGGGGTTGCGCACGATGGCTCGGCCCATGGCCACTCGCTGGCGCTGGCCGCCAGAGAGATCCTTAGGCTTGCGCTTGAGGTATTCGGTCAGACCGAGGGTCTTCGCGGCTTCCTCCACTTTGGCTTTGATCTCTGCCTTAGGGCGCTTGGCCAGCTTGAGGGCGAAGCCCATGTTTTCCGCCACGGTGAGGTGCGGGTAGAGCGCGTAGTTTTGGAAGACCATCGCGATGTCACGCTCGCCCGGCTCGAGACCGGTGACATCCTTGTCATCGATGAGGATGCGGCCGCTGGAGACCGGTTCCAAACCGGCCAACGCGCGCAGCGTGGTGGATTTACCGCAACCAGAAGGGCCGACGAGGACCAGGAACTCGCCATCGGCGATCTCCAGGTTGAGGTCCTTCACCGTGGGGTTCTCGGCACGCGGATAGGTGATGCCGACGTTCTCAAAAGTGACCTTTGCCATGCAGTAACCCTAACACTCGGCACGGACACCACGGCGCAGGTTCGAGCTGTGAGGCAGCGAGTAGGATCAGGCAGCATGACAGCTTTAGATATGGATCGTATCCGCGAAGCCTTGGCGGAAGACTTCGCCGTCATCGAGTACACCGAGTCCACTGGCTCTACCAATACCGACCTCATGCAGGCGGACAAGGTGGCTGATGGCACGGTGCTGCTAGCTAATGAGCAACTTGCTGGCAAAGGCCGCTTGGGCCGTCACTGGGTCAGCCCAGCCGGCTCGCAGCTCATTTTCTCTGTACTTATTCTTCCGGATTCGCTCGACCACTTGGGCACCCTGCCGCTGGCAGCGGGCCTCGCTGTGACCGACTCCGTCGACGGTGCCGTCCTCAAATGGCCGAATGACGTGCACATCGACGGCAAGAAGCTGTGCGGCATCCTCGCTGAAGCCGGCCCAGTGGGCGAGGCCTTCAAGTCCGCGCCGAAGACTGAGGTCTCCAAGGCTGAAGTGTCGAAGGCTGAGGTCGCCAAGGCGGAAATCAACAAGGCCGAGGTGGCACCCAAGACCCAAGCGGCTACCCCGCCGTCCGCGCGCGTTGTCGTGGGCATGGGCATTAACGTCACCCTGAGTCGCGAGGAGCTGCCCATCGAGGCTGCGACCTCCCTAGCGCTCGAGGGACGCGACACCGACCGCACGGAGCTCGCCATCACCGTGCTGAAGAACCTACACCGCCGCATTAGCCAGTGGGAGAAGCAGGACCCGCAGCTCATGGCGGACTATCGCACGGTGTGCTCGTCCATCGGCCAGGAGGTCCGGCTCGAGGCTCCAGCCGGTAACGTCACCGGCACCGTTGAGGGTGTGGCCGATGATGGCCGCATCAATGTTGGTGGCGAATACTACTCCGCCGGCGATGTCATTCACCTGCGGCCCGCTGCGCAGTAGCTTTGGTCGGGCGGGGCGTCGTCAAGCACGCGTCCTCTCTATGAGGCATTCGCTCAAAGGCATCTCTCAAAGGGCGTTTTCTTTCCTTAAAACGCCATATGGAGACCCCACAAGGCGTTTTTAGAGGTAAAAATGCCCTTTGACTGATGCCGTTTAGAAGATGCCCTGTAGAAGATGCCCTGCGGAAGATGCCCCGCGGGAGGCGCTAAGCAGGTGCCCCTCTGCACCACCATGAACTGAGTGCCGCACAGTCGGCTTGTGTGAGCAGGTGGGTATCATGAGCCCCATGAACCTCATGCAGATGGGCCGCGGCGAAGTGGTCCGCGCAGATATGACAGCACCGTTTCGCACGCTGCTGTTCCCGTTTCTTGAGCTCATTGTGGTTACAGGCGTGGCGTGGATTGCCATCGGCTGGTGCGACTATAACGGCATTGACTTGGCGCTTCGCAATGGTTTAGTAGTTATCTGGGCCCTGCTTGCTGCCTGGCGCTTTGTCCTCCCCTTGGTGAAAGCCCGCCGTAAGCGCTTCATTGTGACCAACCTGCGCGTCATCGCCCGCGACGGCAAGCGCGTAGATTCCATCCCTCTCACGGATATCCGTGGTGCCCGCCGTCGCCGCGGTGGGATTTCGCTGGCACTTCACGGATACGAGAAGCCGATGTATTTCCCGTCCATCCCCAAAGCCAGGCGCGTCGAGGACATCCTCAACGAAAAACCGGTCTGGGGTTAGTCCTTAATCTCCGTTGTGTGTAGCTGCTGGTCCAGGTCATCAGGGGCCAGGTTGGCGGAGCGGAACTCGTGGGTCAGCGGCAAGCGCAGATCGAGGTCCGTGCCGGGGCAGAGCTCAATGGTGGCCTCATCCACCGTGTAGTCCAGCACGTGTCCACCGGAGGTGCGCTCGGCGTCGATAAAGTGCACGTGGCATCCGGGTACTGAAATTCCTTTTTCAAAGACCGGGGTGCGGAAACCGCCGATGGTGCCTTCAACGTCGCTAAAGCGCAGCTCCTTATCGCCGCCCACCGCTTGTTTCAACGGGGGATAGGGCTTGCTCTGCTTGACCACCGTGCGGGTAACCACGTTGCTGAACCGTCCGGTGATGCGCACCGCGTACATGAAGTTGGCGGAGGGCTCGAGCTCATCGATGAAGGCGGAGAGCTCCTCGCGCTTCAATCCCTTGGGTGCGGCCACCTTAATACGGGGGGCAAAGTTCGTGGCCACTGCGAAGGGGGTTCCTTGGTCCAGATCGGCGACCGTCGCAGTACCGTCCCCGCGCAGTTGGTAGCAGACGCCGTCGAGGATAATCATCTCTCCATCCAGCGCATCGAAGGTGCCGATGCCGAAATTGCCCTTGCCTAAGAGCTCACCGATGGTCATCTCGCCGTCATAAATGCCGTCCAACAGGGCGGTCATGAGGGAGTTCTGAAAGATGGTATGCCGGACGATCATGGCCTCAAGGCTAGTATTGAAGGGGTGAGTGAACAACATAAACCAACCGTGACTGTTTTTGGAGACGGCCAGCTTGCGCGCATGATGCAGCCGGCCGCCGCTGAGCTCGATATCCATCTGCGCCTCCTGACATCCGCGCCGGATAAGTCCGCCGCGCAGGTCATCCCGGACGTCGTCCTCGGTGACTACCACGACTATGAGGTGCTGACGAAGGCTGCCGAAGGCGCCGATGCTGTGACCTTTGAACACGAGCACGTGCCGACGGAGCATGTGCGCGCGCTTATCGACGCCTCCTACAACGTCCAACCTCAACCTTCCGCCCTCCTCTACGCGCAAGACAAGCTGCTCATGCGCCAGAAGCTCTCCGACTTGGGTGCCCCGGTGCCGCGCTTCGCCGCCATCGAGTCGGTGGAGGATGCCCGCGCTTTCGCCGAGCTGGTCGAAGGCCGCGTGTGCCTCAAGGCCCGCCGCGGTGGCTATGACGGCCACGGCGTGTGGTTCCCCTCTGCCGAGGAGCTGGAACCGCTGGTAGAAGAGCTTCTTTCCGCGGATACTCCGCTCATGGCCGAGGAAAAGGTCGCTCTGACTCGGGAGCTGTCTGTGCTCGTGGCTCGCCGCCCCTCCGGTGAGGTGAAGGCATGGCCGGTGACGGAGTCTGTGCAGCGCGAGGGTATTTGTGCCGAGGCTTTTGCCCCAGCCCCGAACCTCTCGCCGGAGCTGACCGAGCGAGCTCTGCAGGTCGGTATCCAGGTTGCCACCGAGCTCGGAGTGACCGGCGTTCTGGCCGTTGAACTCTTCGCTTTTGGTGCTAAGCAGGATGCGGGCGCCATTATCGCGTCTGCCTCCGGTGCCCCCGGCATGGTGGTGGAGGAGGATATCGCCGTTAACGAGCTGGCCATGCGCCCGCACAATACTGGCCACTGGACCCAGGATGGCTGCGTAACCTCGCAGTTTGAGCAGCACCTGCGCGCGGTTTTGGACTTGCCGCTGGGCTCTACCGAGCCGCTGGCTCCGATTACCGTCATGTCCAACGTGCTGGGAGCCGACGAAGACCCGGCCATGTCGATGCCCGATCGCGTCCGCAACGTCATGGAGCGCTACCCAGAGGCCAAGGTCCACCTCTACGGCAAGGACCACAAGGCTGGTCGCAAAATTGGCCACGTCAATGTCGTCGGCGAGGACGTCGAAGAGACACGGCGTCGTGCGCACGACGCCGCCCATTTCCTCGTCCACGCGCAGTGGGCGGAGGATTCCAACGTTTAAAGGAGAGAAGTCATGGAACCGCTCGTTGGCCTGATCATGGGCTCTGATTCCGACTGGCCCACAGTTAAGCCCGCAGCTGAGGTGCTCGCTGAATTCGGCGTCCCCTTCGAAGTGGGCGTGGTGAGCGCTCACCGCACCCCGGAAAAGATGCTGGCCTATGCCAAGTCCGCGCACGAGCGCGGGCTGAAGGCCATCATCGCCTGCGCAGGCGGTGCCGCGCACCTGCCGGGCATGGTCGCTGCGGCCACGCCGCTGCCGGTCATCGGCATCCCGCGTGCGCTCAAGGACCTTGATGGCCTCGACTCCCTGCTCTCTATCGTGCAGATGCCGGGCGGCGTGCCGGTAGCTACCGTGTCGATTGGCGGTGCCAAGAATGCCGGCCTGCTTGCCGTGCGTATCTTGTCTGCTGGTGACCCAGCATTGGTGGACAAGATGCTTGCCTACCAGGAGAACATGGCCGCCGAGGTGGAGAAGAAGGACGCGAACCTGCGTTCTCAGCTTCTCGGAGAGTAATTAGCTGGGCAGCTCTGCTTCACGATGAGGGTAGGAGGCCTGGGCGCCCGAGCCCGTCACGGCGAAGGCCCCGACCCGGGTGGCATAGCGCGCTGCCTCCACCAGCGAATCTCCCTTCAGAAGTCGCGCGCACAGCGCGCCAGCGAAGGCATCGCCCGCGCCCGTCGTATCCACGGGTGTGACCTGCGGTGAAGCAATCTCTGTGAGGTCATCGTCTGCCACCAGCGCGCCGCGCGCGCCGAGCGTTAACACGACTGACGCGAACCCGGCATCGCGCAAACGCTGCGCCAGATCCACGGGCGAGCCCTCAGCACTGAAACCGAGCTGCTCCAAGATGAGCCCTGCCTCATGTTCATTGGCCAGCAGGGGATCGGCACGCAGAAGTGCCTCGTTGTCCACTTCCACGACCGGCGCGAGGTTTACCACAACCCTGCCCGTGGCCAGCGCGATGGCCTGGGCAAAACCATCAGCGGGAATTTCGCCCTGCAGCAGAACCAGCTCCGCTGCGGCGATGGGGGAGGAGTGGGTGGTGACGAAGGGGGCGTCGACAAGCGCATTGGCTCCCGGCACCACGATGATGGTGTTCTCACCCTGCTCGTCCACAGTAATGACGGCCAGGCCGGTCACCTCGTCTGTGCGCGCAACATGCTCGAGGTTCACGCCGCTGGCCTCAAGGTAATGCATGGCAGGTGCTGCGTAGGCATCGCTGCCCACCGCGCCCACAAAGCTGACACGAGCGCCCAATAGCGCGGCCGCTACCGCCTGATTCGCGCCTTTGCCACCTGCATTAATCTCGCCGCCATGGCCCAGGAGTGTTTCGCCCGGCTTGGGATGCCGCGAGGTATGGACCACGAGGTCTGCGTTGATGGACCCGACTACGCACATGTTCATGCTGACCAGTATGCACGCTAAGCTAGCAGCCATGCAGTTTCCGGTTCTGGTGTTGGGCGCGCGCGTCGAGGGCGGCGAGCCGGGTTCTCTGCTACGCAGCCGCCTCGACCGCGCGGTGGTGGCGGCCCGCATGATGCCGGATGAGCCTGTCATCGTATCCGGCTTCGGGGAAGCAGAGCCGATGGCGCGCTACCTCATCGCGCGTGGAGTTGCTGCTGGGCGAATCCTTGTGGAACCGATGGCGACCAGCACGAATGAAAACCTCGAACGCGCCCATGCGCTGTGCCCGGAGTATGCGTATTTTCGTGTCGTGACGAATGACTTTCACGTTCTGCGCACGCGTATCTGGGCCTGGCACCTGGGGATTCGCGTTCGTGTGCACGGAGTTCGCACTCCCAAGGAAGCGCGGGTGTGGAACTACCTGCGTGAAGTGGTGGCGACTCCGCACTCGCTGCTGCGGATTGTCTGGCGGCGCGTGGTGGGACTAAAGACTAGCTGCCGATAATGATCAGCAGAATCGCGATGAGCCAAATGACGAACCAGTGGCGCTTCTGCGGCTGGGTTGGGTTGGCTTTTTGCTGCAGGGACTTGATGAAGTACCAGGCACCGGGCAGGCCAAATCCGATGCCCCAGAGCACTTCGGTTTCACCAATTGCGTTGAGACCAATGAGAACCGAGAAAGCACTCAGGGCGGCTTTGACGAAAGAAAATTGGTGAATTGAGCCCGCTGAGGCCGGGGCTGGGTCTGCTGCTGGGGCCGGGGCTGGGGTGTGGTCCGATACAGGAGCAGGTGTGTCGGTACGCTGCGGCTCTTCGAGAGGCTCCGCATAGGACTCGGCGAAAGGATTAACCCCGCGGCCACGAGAAGGCTCGTCCAACTCCTCGAAGGGGTTTGAGTCAAAGGGATTGGTCATACGGTTCACCCTAGGCTAGGGGCCGGCCACACCCCGAATTAGAGCTTCGACAGGGCTTTGGTGATGCCCTCCTTGAGCGTGGGCTGCGATTGTTTCCGGGGATGTGCGATGGCGCGCAGTCCCATGTACGCAATCTGGTCGGCGGCCCGGTTGAGCGGGTCGCCCGCATGGCCCAGTACGCGGCGAATCGTGACATCGCAGACGCCCTCAACATCTTTCCAGGCCTGCTGGAAGCGCGAGCGCGAACCCGAGGAAAGCCCGCGCCACACGCCCCGCGAACGCACTGCTTTTGAGCCCTTTGTCCGAATTTGCTTCACCGCGTCGAGGGCGGCAACGGAGTCAGACTCGATGATGGCCTTGGTGGCGCCGACCTTGAGCAGGTATTTCAGCGCTAGGGTGAGGGATTCGAGCTCCAGCTCATCGGTGCTCGCAGAGGTTTCGCGGGTGCGCAGGCGGTAATCGCCGTTGCCCGCCACGAAGCACATCGAGCCTTTGAACACGGTGTCGGAGGATGCGTCCGTCGCGATGCGCACCGTGGCGCCGTCCGGCCACGAGGAGGCCGTGGAAAAATTCGGCCACCAGTGTGCCTTGGGGGTCTCCACCTTTATGGCTTGCTTCTTGCGGGGAGCCTCGCCTTCCTTCTTGGCTCGGCGCGCGGTGATGCCTGCCTCTTTGCGTCGTACGGAGCTCGCGCTTCTCGACGCCCTATTCTCCTCCGCAAAGCTTCCCGTCACGCTATAGCCGCGCTCCTCGAGCGCGGAGCGCAGAGCGGTTTGACGGCGTCCCGTGACGATCCACGTGCGGCCCTTGATGTTCTTCGTGGCCTTCTCAAACTCGCGAACGGCTACCTCAACGATGTCGCCCTGGCGAATGTTCCCCTTGCGCACGAAACGGGTGTCTTTGGTGTTGACGGCGATGACCCAGCCGTCGATAGTCCCGCCCTCCGCGGAATCCCAGCGTTCATCCCACAGGGCGATCGCCACGTGCACCGGCGCCGAGACCATGTCTTTGGTGATCTTGCGGGTGCCGTACGTTCGCGACTGGTTGCCCGTGAGGGCAGAGAGCTCGAGTGGTTCCATATCCCTATCAGTAAACCATTAGGAGCGGTCCACGACCCAAGCCACGGGCAGTTCCTCACCCACAGAAGCCACCCGCTTCAGCAGAACCGGCCGGGTAATCGTTAGCGTATAGCCCTCTGGGCCATAGGACACTTCAAGCCCTGTCTCCTCTGAGACCGCGACCGCGCGGGCACGGAGGAAGGCGTGGTCGGAGGGATCGACGAGGACGTCGTCAAGCGCAATGTGGCAACGCTCACCGTCGTTAAGCTCGGCAATGCGGGACGCCAGGAACCGTGCGGGTACCGTTTCGGAGCGGTGTGGGGTCTGCTCAAAAGGATTATCGCCGCGCGGGGCAGTGGTGAGGTGGCGCTCCGCCTCAGCGCGGGCACGCTGCAAAATAGGGGAAAGCGGTGCGTTGGACTCCAACTTATCGGCGATGAGCAGTGCTTCCTTCCACGCCATCGCATCGAGGGCACCCGTAAGAAGCGCGGCGAGCAACTCTGAGGCCGGGTATCGCGGCAAGGATGCGATTGCGCTGCTGATCAGAAAACGTCTGGCTCCACCAGGGCAGGAGGCCATAGGCCTTGAGAAGAGAGAACATGTCCGCGAGTTTACTGTGCGGCTGTAACGCTGGGCACCGAACCGTCACATACCCAGTGAGCCCATCAGTAATCTGGAGTTTTAGTGACTGTTTTTTCTTTGCCTGGTTCGCGGAAGCGGGAATTCTCCCGGCTGTTCCGTGAGCATTACCCGGCGGTGCTGGCCTACCTTCGCCGCCGCGTTCCACCAAGCCATGCCGAAGAGCTGGCTGCTGACGTCTTTGAGCGGGCCTGGACCGGCTTCGACTCGCTGCGTGGCACGCCGCTGCCCTGGTTGTATGGCATCGCCCGCAACGTCATGCGCGAGTTCTACCGAACGCGCCGCGAGACGGAGAACCTCGACGACCACGAGCTGGAGTCCTACGCCGGCTACGACGCCGTCGACTTAAGCCTCGATATCAGTGAGGCCTTCCTGCGCTTGCCCTCCGCCGAGCAGGAAATACTGACCCTCCATGCGTGGGAGGGGCTCGACCACCCGGAAATAGCCGAAGTTCTGGGCATTTCCCGCACCAACGTCCGCGTGCGTCTACACCGCGCCCGTACTCATCTATCCGAACTCACAGGAGAATCCGATGTCTAACTCTCTCGACCGGCTCCGTGCGGCGAACCCCGTACCGGACGCCTCGCTTTCCGACGATTCCCTCAAGCACTCCGAAGCCACCCTCGCCCGCATCACGAAGGGGCGTCCGACGTGGACCTATGCCGCAGCCGGCGTAGCGGTCCTGGCGCTGGTGGGCGGCGCGATTCCGCTGCTCAATAACTCGGAGCCGGTGGCCTCCGCCTCGGAGATCCTGACCCAAGCCGGCGAGGCGGCTGGCGCTCAGCCTGATGCTCTGGATAAAGGCGTCACGGCGAAGGAGTACATGAAGCGAGTGGACACGGTGGGCGATGCCATGGCGGTAACCGAATATTCGGTGGACGCGGGTGGTGCCGTTGAGGTGTCCTCGCAAGGCGAGGTCCCCGGCTTTGACCCGCAGCCTTCGGTGGACCCGGAAGATCTGGTCATCGCGACTGACCGCGCCGGGTTGGAAAAGCTGGCTGATACCTTCCCCAACCGTGCGCTCGGTGCGCTGGAGCTCCTGCTCCAACCCGGTCTGACCAGCGATCAGCAGAAGATCACCTACGAGATCCTCGCGGATACTGACGGCAACGACGTCGGTAGCGTCGAAGGCGAGGGGGAGGACGAGCTGGTCACCGTGATTCGCGATTCCGACCATGTCAGCTTCTCCGTCCTCCCAGCCACCGGACAGCTCGTGCGCGTTGTTGGCCTCGTGGGCCCAGACGTGGAAACCACCGTCGATGCCACCGCCATCCTGGACTGCGTCTCCGTGACGGGCCTCGACGGGCCCGAACGAATCTCGCTAGCGTGCGCCGACAACAACTACTTGGTCAACCAGCTGAAGTGGTCAAACTGGGGTGCAGAAACTGCGGAGGCGGATGGTGTGGCCATCGAGAATGACTGTGACCCGAACTGCGCGGAGGGAACGTTTAAGGAAGAGAAGGTTAAGGTGGTCGTCGATAAGCGCGAGGCGTGCGGCTACCACGCTGAGGTGTACTCCCGTGTCCGAGTGCAGTACGAGGATGGGCGCGAAGAGGAGCAGGCCATCGGCTGCGCGCCTTAGGTGAGCTGGCGCAGGGCGAACTGGCCATACATCTCGCCCAATTCCTCGGCGGTGAGATCACCGTCGGGGGAGAACCATTGGGCTACGCCGATGCCCATATCGATGAGTGCCCAGCAGGCGATTTTGAGGCTTTCGGCATGGAAATCGCCCTCGTTGACCACGGCCATCCAGCGTGCCACATAGTCGCGGCGTAGCTGGAGGACCACCGACTTATGGGGCTCTTCGAGGTTAGTGAGCTCGTTGTTGACCACGCGGACGCGCCGGGCATGGGTGGCGTGGTAGACAACGTGCGCTTTCATCGTGGCGACGAGCTTTTCGCGCGGTTCTTTCAGTCCCGCCAGCCCGGCAGCGTTGGCGCGGAGGAGATCCTCCATGGCGGTGATGGTGACCTCGGCGAGAAGCTCCTGCTTTGAGGAAAAGTGGTTATAAAGGCTGGAGGCGCGCATGCCGACGGCCTTGGCGATGTCCTCCATGCCGGTGGCGTGGTAGCCGCGTTGGTCGAAGAGGTCGAGCGCGGCGGCGGCGATCTGGTCGCGGCGTTTCTGGTTGGCCATTGTGGCGTCCTCCTCTTTGTGGCTAATGGTGGTTAGTGTACAGGGCAGCTGCTTGACAGGGGGGCGAGAGTCAGGTCACAATTGAGGCTAATAGTCATTCGTATTACCTGGAGAAGCAACCATGTCCCACAACCTCTTCGAGCGCACCACCGACTTCCTCGGCGTCTTCGACGATCTGTCCTCGTCCGACGCCGAGGGCTGGGAGCGCGCGGCTCAGTTCCGCGAGTACTCCGACCCGGTGATCAACAAGCACTGGCAAGCCTCCGAGTACCCGCTGGACCTGGTCTCACGCTTGGGTTCTCTGGACGTGATGACGGATGGGCTGGCTGTCGACGGCCACAAGAAGATGTCCACCCTCGAGGCAGGATTGACGCTCATGGAAATTACCCGCGCAGACGCCTCGATGGGAACGGTCATCGCAGTTCAAGCAGGTTTGGCCATGCGCTCGATTGCGATGCTGGGCTCGGAGGAGCAGAAATCTGAGTATTTGCCGCAGATGGCCTCGTGCTCTCTGCTCGGTGCTTTTGGCCTCACCGAACCGGACCACGGTTCGGATTCCATCGCCTTGGAAACCACCGCGGTTCGTGATGGCGACGAGTGGGTCCTCAACGGCGAAAAGAAGTGGATTGGCAACGGCGCTTCCGGCGGAATCACCATCATCTACGCCCGCATGGAAGACGGCAACGTCAGCGGTTTCATCGTCCCACAGGAGACTCCCGGCTACTCCGCCACCGTGATTGAGGGCAAGCTTTCTCTTCGCGCCATCCACCAGGCACACATCACGCTAAAGGATTGCCGCATCCCCGCCGCCAACCAGCTTCCAGGTTGTCGCAGCTTCAAGGATGTTTCTCGCGTGCTCACCGCTACCCGCATCGGTGTGTCCTGGATGGCGCTCGGCTCCGCCGTCGCCTGCTACGAGATTGCCCGCTCCTACGTACTCGAACGCGTCCAGTTCGGCCGCGAGCTGGCCAAGGCGCAGATTATTCAGCAGCGCTTGGCCAACATGGTCCTCGATCTCAGCCAGATGATGCTCACCTGCCGCGAGGTCTCCCAGCGCGAGGATGCTGGCACCTTGGCCCCGGAGCAAGCCTCGGCGGCTAAGCTTCACAACACCCGCGCGGCCCGCCGCATCGCCGCTGATGCCCGCGACATGCTCGGTGGAGTGGGCATCCTGCTGGAAAACGACATCGCCCGCCACTTCGCGGACATCGAGGCCATGCACACCTATGAAGGCACCGATACCGTGCAGTCCCTCATCATGGGCAAGAAGATTACGGGCTTCTCGGCGTATAAGTAGCCCAGCGTGCGCGGGGGAAGGCTCGCTTGGTGGCCCCTCTGGTTTGGTCCTCTTACTTTGGTCCCTTTGCTTGGTAAAGGGACCATTTGGCTGAGTATCTATGGTCGTAGATGGTCCCTTTTCGGAGTTAAGGGACCAAACTAAAGAGACCACCGAAGAGGGACCTTATAGCCCGTTATGTTGATACGGTCAACCAGTTATCCACAGGTTTTGGAGGAGGCTCTGGATGGACGGAGGCTGCTCGTCTAACAGTTGAGATATGACAGACTTAGCTCAACTCATTTACCTTCGAACTCTTCCCCAGCATGATCCGACGTGGCAGAAGATTGCCACGGGTGACCTCGTCCGAATTACTACGTGGTTTGCCTATCCCGCCGAAAAGTATAAACAGCTACCTTCTTTTCGCAGGAAGGTGGTAGACATAACTGCCATAGCGCGAGGAACATCTAAGGCCGTGGTTGCCGGAAAATCAGCAGCAAGGCTGCTTGGACTTTGGGTCCTGCCGCCGAAGAACGAATCCATCACGCTGGTGAGGAAATCAAAGTCTCTTCCCACAAAAGCTGCCCAGGATCCGCGAGTCCGCTACAGGAAAATGTGGCTGCCGGCAGAACACATCGTGGACGTTGATGGTGTGAGGAGTACCAACGTCGCGCGGACGTGCGTTGACATCGCGCGAATGGTGTCCTTGGAAGAAGGAATCATGGCGATGGACTCAGCGCTGGTGCACAAGCTGGTGACCCACGATGAGCTAAGCGGCATGGTGCTGCAGCTAAGCCGTGCCAAGGGAATAGCACGGGCGAGGTTGGCAGTTCAGTTCGCATCTGCGCTGGCTGAGTCGCCTTATGAGTCGTACGCTCGCGGAATTCTCATAGCTGAAGGGCTAGGAAGCAAGATCATTGCTCAGTATTCTTTTGCGAACGGGTACAGGGTGGACCTATGTATCGATGATGCCGTTGTCATTGAGATTGATGGGCATGTGAAATATGACGGAACCACGTACGGCAAACCGGTGGACGAGGTCATCCGAGCGGAGCGGCAGCGTGAAAAGCACATCCAGAATCTAGGCTTTGTTGTCTTGCGGTATTCCCCGAGCGAATTGCTTTATGAAAGGCCTCGAGTGGTCAGTGAGGTGCGGGCAGCGCTCAAGGCTGTGAGGTTGCGCCGCAGCGCATAGTGGTTGGGGTGGAAAGCGAGCCTCATCAAGCACTGAGTTTAGATGGTCCTTCTACTTTGGTTTCTTAGCGCTGATAAGGGACCATCTCCACACCAAAAACCTCATACAAATGGTCCCTTTGCTGAGTAAAGGGACCAGAGTAAGGGGACCATTTGCGATGAGGTTGGCGCAGGCTAGTTGTTGAGCGGCTTGCGGGTCGCGGCCATGTGCTTGGCGCGCTCGACATTGGCTGGCAGCATGACGAGCGGCACGTCGTACTCGACTTCGCGGTCGCAGAACTCGGTGAAGCTCAGCGAGCCGGAGCCGGTGTACATCTCGGCGAGCTTGGCCACGATGACGTGGTCGTTCTCGGTGGTGCCCTCGATTGGCCAGTCACGGTCGAGGGCAGGGTCGCCGGAGTACATGTCGATCTGCTCATCGGCCGGTGGGGTGTACGAGCCTGCCAGGTTGCCGGCCTCCTGCAGAGCGCGGGCCAGAACGTGGTCGTAGGACATGAGAACGACATCATCCGAAGAAAGGAACCCTGCCTTCTGGGCCTCGAAAGCGGAGGAGAAGTTGCGGGCCGAGGCGATGAAGTCGAAGGCCTTCTGGTGGTAGTCTTCAACGCCGGCTGCTTTGAGACGCTCCAGCGAGGAGATGGTGCCGGTCCAGCCGGGGTAGAGGCCCACCGTGCGCTCCGGGAAACCGAGGCGAGTATCGGCGTGGGCCACGATGCGGTCGCAGGCCAGGGCGGTTTCGAAGCCGCCGCCCAGGGCCACGCCACGCACAGCAGCCACGACCGGAACCGGGGCGAACTTGAGTGCACGCAGGGTCTTCGAGCCATCCGCGATGAGTTCTTCAACACGTGCAGCAGAACCGGATTCGCCGGCGGCAGCGATGGATCCAAGGTCGGCGCCCGCGCAAAAGACCGGCTTATCGTTGCCGATGACCAGCGCGACGAGATTCTCCGAGGTTACAGCGCCAAGAGCGGCGCGGATGACCTCGAGGGCGGGCGTCGGCATGGAGTTCATCGGGGTGTGTAGGTCGATGATGCCGATGCGCCCGGCCGGCGTGGAGACCGCATGGACAGCACCCGCGTCCAGGGAAACGATGGTCTCCGCATCCAGCGAAGCCAAGGTCACGACACCCTCACGCGGCGCGAGCTCCTGGCGTTCTCCGGTAGAGGAGAGCACCGAACCCTTGCCGTAGAAACCGCCTGCCGAGGCAGCGGCGGAGACCAAGGCAGGAACGTCGGAGCCGTAGGCGGAGGCGACCCAGTCGATGCCGATGGCGTCGGCAAGCGCGAAGATGCCCTTCTTCCAACCGAAGCCCAAGGTCAGGCCTTCGTCGATGAGGCCCACGTGGTCAGCGATATCAGGTGCGACCTCGCAGCAGTATGCCAGGGTGTCGAGGAACACGGCGCGGGCGAAGCGGCCGCCCGGCGAATCGGTCTCCATGACCTCGCGCGGATCCTTGAGGCCCACGACCGGGTCAGTCGGCTGCGTGCGCGGCACGTATTCATAAGACTCGTTGATGACCTCGTCACGGCCGCGGTAGAAGCCACCGTCACCGGTGCGGCCTGTGAGGCCACGCTCTACCAGGCCGGCGATGAACTCGTCATCGCCAAGCGGTACTGAGAGGAGCGGATCGCCTGCGGGCAGGGCTGTCTCCAAAGACGTCCAAATCGGCTTGACCAGCTGGAGACCGATGTAGTCGAGCAGGCCGAAAATGCCGGTGCGGGGGATGCCGAAGGCCCGGCCGAAGGAGGCGTCGGCAAGCTCGTAGCTCACCTCGAACTCGCGGGCGCGGGCCACGCCGGCGGCCATCCAGTAGCAGCCCACGCGGTTGGCAATGAAGCCCGGGGTGTCGCGGCACTCGAGCGCAATCTTGCCCAGGGTCTGTTCGATGGTCGTGCGCAGCGTGTCTTCCGTCGAGCCGGAGGCGATGAGCTCCACCAGACGCATAATCTTCGGCGGGTTGAAGAAGTGAGTAATGGCGAACTTATCGCGGCGAGTCTCCGCGACGCCCTCGAGGAGGGATTCGAGCGGCAGGGTAGAGGTGTTCGAGCTCAGGATGGCGTCCTCGGACAGGTGTGGCTCGATGGCCTCGTAGAGGGAGTGCTTCGCGCCGAGGTCCTCGAAGATGGCCTCGATGACCCACTCGCGGTCCTCCAGCAGCGCGTAGTCATCGCTGGCGGTGACGCGCTCTGCAAACTCCGGCAGGTGGAAGCCCTTGCGCTTGAGCTGGATATCGACACCGCGCTGGGCGCCTTCTGCGTTCTGATCAAGCAGGACAACGTCCATGCCGGCGGACGCGCAGAGCGCGGCGATGCCGGAACCCATCGAACCTGCGCCGATGACGGCTACCTTGGTGATGCTCATTTACTTTGCTCCATTCTCAATAATCATGGCGATTCCCTGACCGCCGCCGATGCACATGGTGACCAGGCCGTAGCGCTTGTCCTGGTGGCGCAGTGCGTACGCCAGCTTGGTGAGCAGGATGACGCCGGTGGCACCCACCGGGTGGCCGTGCGCAACCGCGCCGCCGTAGACGTTGGTCTTGGCCGGGTCGAAACCGAGTTCGTCCTGCACGGCGATAGCCTGGGCGGCGAAGGCCTCGTTAGATTCGATGAGGTCAATGTCTTCCAGCTTCAGACCGGCCTTCTCCAGGGCCTTTGGCACGGCGGCGATAGGGCCGATGCCCATGCGAGTCGGGTCCACGCCCGCGATGGACCAGGACACAATCTTCGCCAGCGGGTCGAGGCCGCGCTTCTCAACTTCCTCTTCGGTGGCCAGCACGGCGGCGGCCGCACCATCGTTGATGCCGGAGGCATTGCCGGCGGTGACGGTGCCGTCCTTGACAAAGACAGGCTTGAGCTTTGCCAGCTTATCGACGTTCGTCTCCCGCACTCCCTCATCAAAGTCCAGTTCGCCGACCGGGACGATCTCCTCTGCATGCACGCCTTCCTCGCGGGCCTTGGCGGCGCGCTCTTGGGACTCGGCGGAGAATTCGTCCTGGCGCTCACGGGAAATGTTGTTATCCGCAGCAACGTTTTCTGCGGTCACGCCCATGTGGCCGGTGCCGAAGGGGCAGGAGAGTGCGCCGGTGAGCCAGTCATAGAGCTTGCCGTCACCCATGCGTTTGCCAAAGCGGGCGCCTTCGACGGAATAGGGCGCGTTGCTCATGGATTCCGCGCCAACGGCGAGTGCGAGGGTGCCGTCGCCGGACTGCAGCAGCTGGGCCGCGCTGATGACGGCCTGGACACCGGAGCCGCAGAGGCGGTTGACGCCCATGGCGGTGGAGGAGTCCGGCATGCCGACATTCTTGGCGATAGTCCGTGACAGGTACAGATCCTTCGGGACGACGGGCATGACGTTGGAGGCTACCGCCGTGTCGAGGTCGGCGCCGCTAAGCCCCGAACGCTCAATAGCCGCTTCGGCGGCGAGCGAGCCGAGTTCCGTGAGGGAGAGGCGGGCGAGGCTTCCACCGAATTTGCCGATGGGCAAGCGTGCAGCGCCCGCGATGTAGATGTCCTGAGTCATGGGATCCTCCGTGGGTTATACGAATGACTATTAGTTAACTCCGTATCCTAGGTCACTTTTCCGTTCCGTGCAATGTCCCGTCACGTCCGGGGTGCGGGTGCACCCGACCTCCGCGCTATTTACAGATTGTTGAACAACCTCTATGCTTTCACCATTCAGCAATGCGACCTGCGTCACGAAAGGTTCTCTCTAGTGAGCTCTGAATCAACTAACGCCTCTGCGGTTCCAGCTTCCGGCCAGGAGACCCAGCAGGCGAAGCCGCCCAAGGGGATCGGTGCCATGGCGGGCGCCATGTTCCTCATGGCCACCTCCGCCATCGGCCCAGGCTTCCTTACCCAGACTTCGGTCTTTACCGTCAAGATGGGTGCGGCGCTGGCCTTCGCTATCGTGCTGTCGATCATCGTGGACATCGCTATCCAGCTCAACGTCTGGCGCGTCCTCGCTATCTCCGGCATGCGCGCCAACGAACTGGGCAACACCGTCCTCCCCGGCCTGGGCTGGTTCATGGCCATCATGGTCTTTATTGGTGGCATGGTCTTCAATATCGGCAACATCGCCGGTTCCGGCCTCGGCCTCAACGCACTGCTCGGCATCGAAGCACGCTGGGGCGGCGTCATCGCCGCAGCCATTGCGGTCTTCATCTTCCTGTCCAAGCGCGCCGGTGTGGCGCTGGACCGCATCGTCGCGGCTCTTGGCGCGGTGATGATCCTGCTGATGCTTTACGTTGCCATCGTCTCCCAGCCGCCGGTGGGTGAGGCCCTGAAGAACACCGTCATGCCGGAGTCCGTGGACTTTTTCGTTATCACCACGCTGATTGGCGGTACCGTCGGCGGCTACATCACCTTTGCCGGTGCGCACCGCCTTATTGATTCTGGTCTCTCTGGCCCCGAGAACGTCGGCGCGATTACGCGAACCTCCGTGCTGGGCATCATCGTCACCGGCATCATGCGCGTGCTGCTCTTCCTTGCCGTCCTCGGCGTCGTCGCCACCGGCGTGGCCCTGTCTGAAGACAACACGGCTGCCGATGCCTTCTACAACGCCGCCGGCGAGTTTGGCCTCCGCGCCTTCGGTGTGGTCCTCTTCGCTGCTGGTCTGTCCTCCGTTATCGGCGCCTCCTACACCTCAATTACCTTCGTGACCACCCAGAAGGTCTCCCCGCGTACCCGCAACTTCCTCACCGTTGGCTTCATCGTTGTCTGCACCATCCTCTTCGTGCTGCTTAACTCCGCCCCGCAAAAGCTGCTGATCTTCGCCGGCGCCTTCAACGGCATCATCCTGCCCATTGCCTTCGCCATGGTCATGTGGGTCGCCTTCTGCCGCCATGACCTGACCCACGGCGTCAAACAGCCGCTGTGGCTGCTCATTCTGGGCGTGCTGGCCCTGGGGCTGGAAATTGTTATCGGCGTTAGGTCGTTTTCTGGAATCGTTGAACTGTGGGCATAATGCAGAACCCGGCCGAGGTGCGTACCTTTGCCCGCACGCACGCCATGGCCACCACCGCGGGCCATGCGCGCGGCTTCATGCAGGCCAACCTTATCGCCCTGCCCCGCGAGTACGCTTTCGACTTCCTCCTTTTTGCCCAGCGCAATCCCAAGCCGTGCCCCATCGTTGGCGTGCTGGAAGCAGGGGAGTTCACCTCGGACCTCATTCCAGGTGGGGACATCCGCACCGACATTCCCGCGTACAACATCTACGAGGACGGAAAGCTCACGCATACGCTTGCCGACGCCACCCCCTTCTACTCCCCAGACATCATCTCCTTCCTCATCGGCTGCTCGTTCACTTTTGAGAACGCCCTTCTGGAGAACGGCATCTCTATCGCTCACATCGACCAAGGCCGCAACGTGCCGATGTATCGCACCACCATTGCCACGACTCCCGCCGGGATTTTCTCTGGACCGATGGTGGTGTCCATGCGCCCCATTCCCGCGAGCCAGGTGTCCGATGCCGTGCGCATCACCTCCCGCTACCCCGCCGTGCATGGAGCGCCTGTCCATGTGGGCGACCCGGCAGCCATTGGCATCGAAGACCTCTCTCAGCCTGATTTCGGCGAGGCCATCGACATCCCAGAGGGCACCATCCCCGTCTTCTGGGCCTGTGGCGTGACCCCGCAAGCCATTGTCATGAACTCGCGGCCTAGCCTCGCCATCACACATGCGCCGGGCAAGATGCTGGTCACTGATATCCCGGACCGCGACTACCTCATCCCCTAAACACCGCCCATTCGGGTGTTGGGCGAAAGGGCTAGGCGGCCCCGACACTGTGGTGCCCTTAGTTTGGTCCCTTTAGTTTGGTCCCTTGTCGCTGTAAAGGGACCACTTGGGGGCCAAAAATCCGGGATACATGGTCCCTTTTCGCTGCAAAGGGACCGGAGTAAAGGGACCTTGTGGAAATGCTGTGCGGCGGGAAGCAACGGCAAGCAACGGGACGGCTGATATGGCCTTCGACGAGGCTAGAGCACGCGGAGAATGGAGTCCATCGCTCGCATGAGGTCGGCGCGGCAGGCGTCGGCGGCGGCATCGCGCTCGCCTTGGGCAATGAGGTGCGCTAAGTCGACATTGGATTGCACATGCTCATCGTGGATATGCGGGTTGCGCTCTAGCGTCAGCAAGAAGGTCACGCGCATGCGGGCCAGCAGGTGGGACATCGTGCGGTTGAGGGTGACAGAGCCGAGGCCCGCAACCAGCTGCTGGTGGAAGCGCTGGTTGAGAAGGGGACGGGGTGCGCCGGCTTGCACGGCGGATTCGGTGAGGCGGATGAGCTCGCCCGGGTCTGGGAACGTGCCATACCGGGCCGCAGCAGGCTCGATGGCGGCGCGGGCGAGGTAGAGGTCGCGCACGAAATCCTCGTCTGGGGTCGCGATGAAGACACCGCGGTGGGGGATGCGCTCAACGATGCGTTCCGCCGCGAGCATGGCGAAGGACTCCCGCAGCGTATTGCGAGAGCACTCGAAGCGCTCGGCCGCGCGGACCTCGTTGAGCTGTTGGCCGGGCATGTAGTCGCCCTCGGAGATGGCAGCGCGGAGCGCGGATGCGACGGAATCTGCAAGCATGCGACTCACAGTAGCCTGCTGGCTAATTGATAGTGGCGATCACCGCGCCTGGTTCCAAGCGGTCGCCTTCCTTGGCCACGAGGGATACCTTGCCCGCGGCCGGAGCCTTGACTGAGGATTCCATCTTCATTGCCTCGATGGTGGCGATGGGCTGGCCTTCCTCAACCGTCTCGCCATCGGACACGTTCCATGCCACGAGGTTGGCCTCGTAGGGGCAGGTCACGTCGCCGGCACCGCCACTCGCGCTTGCCGACGCCCCCTTCGCCCCCGCAGCCCCCGCCGCCAAGAGGTCGGCTGGGAAGCCCACGCTGACCAGCTTGCCGTCGATTTCGAGGGCAACGCGGGTGCGCTTGGCATAAATGGCTTCCACCGGGGCAACGGCGCTCGTGGCCTGTGCGGACGGGCGGTAGTTGTGGTCGAGCCAATCGGTATAAATGCCGGCCTCGGCAGAAGAATCGCCGTGGTCGACGAGGACCTGGGAGGCCACCATGTCGCGGTGGAAAGGCAGCACGGTGCGCACGCCCTCGATGTCGAATTCTTCGAGGGCCTGCTTCGCGCGGTTCAGCGCGATCTCACGGGTCGGCCCCCAAACCAACAGCTTGGCCACGAGCGAGTCATAGTACGGCGGCACGATGGAGCCCGAGCGCACTCCTGAATCCACGCGGATACCTGGGCCGGTCGGTGGTTCGAAGCGCACGACGGTGCCCGGGCACGGCGCGAAGCCGTTGAGGATGTCCTCGGCGTTGATGCGGAACTCGAAGGCGTGGCCGTTGGCCTCGGGGTCCGATGCTTTCGCATCGGACGAAGATGAGGAATCAGACGGGGAATCTGACGCGGGAGCGTCAGATAGGAAAGACAAGGGTTCACCGGAGGCGATGCGGAACTGCTCCGCGATGATGTCCACGCCGGTCACAACCTCGGTGACGGGGTGCTCGACCTGGACACGGGTGTTGACCTCGAGGAAGGAAATCGTGCCGTCCTCGGAGACGATGTACTCCACGGTTCCGGCACCGGTGTAGCCCACCTTCGCGCAGATGGCGCGGGCACCTTCATGGATGCCGTGGCGCTGGTCGTCGCTAAGCGCAGGCGCCGGTGCTTCCTCAATGAGCTTCTGGAAGCGGCGCTGGGTGGAGCAATCGCGGGTGCCGAGGACAGCGACGTTGCCATGGGTATCGGCAAGAATCTGGGCCTCAACGTGGCGCGGGTGGGTCAGGAACTTCTCCACGTAGCACTCCGCGCGGCCGAAGGCCTCCTTGGCTTCGCGGCCAGCGGAGTTGAAGGCAGCCTCGATGTCCTCGAGGTTTTCCACCACCTTGAGGCCGCGGCCACCGCCGCCGTAGGCAGCTTTGATGGCGATGGGCAGGCCATGCTCCTCCGCGAAGGCGCGGGCCTCCTGCCAGTCATCGATGGGATCGGAGGTGCCCGGGGCCAGCGGGGCGCCGACCTCCTCGGCTACGCGGCGCGCAGCAATCTTGTCACCGAGCAGCTCGATGGATTCCGGGGAGGGGCCAATCCAGGTCAGGCCGGCGTCGGCCACTGTACGGGCAAAGTCAGCGTTCTCGGAGAGAAAGCCGTAGCCTGGGTGGATGGCGTCGGCGCCGGCGCGCACGGCGATATCCAGAATCGCGGGAACGTTCATGTAGGTATCCGCCGCGGAGTTTCCGGGCAGCGCATAGGCTTCATCAGCCACCTGGGTGTGCAGGGCGCCGGCATCGGCCTCCGAGTAGATAGCGATAGAGCGGATGCCCAGGTCACGTGCGGTACGGGCGATGCGTACGGCGATCTCGCCGCGGTTAGCAATAAGGACTGCAGAAATCATGGTTAACCTTCAGAGTGTTTAAGCGAGTTCGAAACGGACCGTGGCTCCCGGCGGGAGCTGCGCGGCAATGTCAATATCTTCTTCGAGAACAGTGGCGATGACGGGATAGCCGCCGGTAACAGCGTGGTCACGGAGGAAAATGACCGGCTCACCGCTGGGCGGGACCTGGACCGAGCCGGCCACCATGCCCTCGGAGGGCAGCTCGCCCTCGCGGGAACGGCTCAGGCCCGTGTCCTCCGAGGGGCCAAGCAGTCGCACGCCCACTCGGTTGGACTGCGGGGTGACCGTCCACTCGGTCGCCAGGAAGACATTGAGGCTATCCGGGGTGAACCAGTCATCACGCGGTCCCAGTACGCAGCGCAGAACGCCGTGCGTTTGGCCGTGTGCTCCTTCGCTGACGCGCAGCGGGTTGGACAACTGGCCGTCGGTCATGGCGGTGGAGCGGGGGAGGACACCGATGACGTCGCCAAGCCGCACCGGTGAGGGCCCCAACCCGGAGAGCACGTCCGTGGACGCCGAGCCCAGCTCCGCATCCGCCACGATGCCGCCGCGGATGGCAATGTAATTGCGCAGGCCCACCGTTGCAGGCTCGACCGTTACCGTTGAGCCCGCGGTAACCAACACGGGACGAGCCAGTGCCACGGGCATATCTTCCAACAAGACGCGGGACTGGGCGCCGGTGACGCACATGACGGCGTCGGTCAGCGCGCGCAGGCGAATGCCGCCGATGTTTTCCAGCACCGTGGCGCCACGCGGGTTACCCACGGCGACGTTCGCCGTGGCCGCCGCCGCAAGGTCCGCTGCGCCCGAAGGGGTGACACCCAGGTTGCCGCGGCCGGGGCGGCCCTGATCCTGGAATAGAGTAAGCAGACCGGCATCGAGGACCTCCATGCGCGGCAGGCGCGCCGGGGTGCGGCGGCCAAATGGCGTGGTGGAGACGAAATCGGGAAGCGAACTCACCGCGCGGTAGCGCACGCGGTCACCCGGCTGCACCAGCGCGGGCGGCTGGGCATCCGACTCCCACATTGGCGTGCTCGTCGTGCCCAGCAGCTGCCAGCCGCCGGGCGACACCCGCGGATACACCGCAGAAAAACCACCGGCGATACCAACCGCGCCCGCCGGAACGGCGGTACGTGGCGTGGCTCGGCGTTCGATGTCGAAATTGTGCGCAGGGTCCGCCGGAGTGCAATAGGTAAAGCCGGGAGCGAAGCCACCGAACGCCGCGAGCCACTCCGTTGACGTGTGCCAATCAATCAGACCCTCACGAGACATGTCCATCAATTCGGCAGCCTCATCCAGATCCTCGCCGTCATACAGCACATCAATCTCCACCAAGCGCGGATCCTCGCCCGCATGCGCAGTGGGGCGGAAATCCTGCAGCCTCTCGGCGGCCGCCGCGGCCGAGTTCGGGGTGGCAAACGTCAGAAGCAGCGTGGTGGCCGCTGCGATGGCGTCGACTTGGTCTTTGAGCGGCTGGGCATCGAGCGCCGCATGCCACGCCATGACCTGGGACAAATCCTCCAGTTCAATGAGTAGCGCGCGGGTTCCCACAGGGTGGATATGCATTAGACAACGCTCCGAATCTCAATACCGCGCGCCTTAAGCTCATCGACCACGCCGCGCAGGAGCGCAACCGCGCCGGGCGAATCGCCATGCGTGCATACCGACTGCGCATCGACGTTGAGCACGGTTCCATCGATGGCGGTGATGGAGCCGGTTTCGGCAACGTCGAGCACGCGCTTGACGACGTCCCCCTCATCACCCATCACTGCATTCGCTTCTCGCCGCGACACCAGGGTTCCATCGGGGTTGTAATTGCGGTCTGCGAAGGCCTCACGGATAACGGTCAGCCCCTTCTTCTCTGCGATATCGACGGCCACGCCGCCCGGCAGAAGCATGACCGGCAGATCGCCGAAGGCTTTGATCCCGTCGATGACAGCGTGTGCTTGGGCCTCATGGTGGACGATGGCGTTGTACATCGCGCCATGTGGCTTAACGTAGGCGACCTTCGTGCCATTGGCCTGCGCCAATGCCTGCAGAGCGCCGATTTGGTAGGTGACCTCGTCTGCCAGCTCAGCGGCGTTGTAATCAATAAAACGGCGGCCGAAGGCTGCCGGATCGTTATAGCCCACGTGCGCGCCCACCGTCACACCAGCCTCCGCGGCTGCCTTCAGCGTGCCCGCGATGGAGTGCGGGTCACCCGCATGGAAGCCAGTGGCCACGTTGGCGGAAGAGACAAGCTGGAGCATGGCCGCATCGTCGGCGACGGGGTTGCCCGCGGTGGTCTCGCCGAGGTCGGCGTTGAGGTCTATGTGCAGCGCGCTCATGATTCTCCCTACATCCCGAATTGTTGAACAATCTTAGGGTGTTTAGTGTAGCCCGCGTCACGTGCATTTGTGAAGTGTGTCCCTCATTTGCGTGAGGATGGGGGAGTGATCTGTTCCGTCCGGGCCGCCAAAGGCACGAGCGGTGGTGTTTCGTCGAGAGATGTGCCAGTGGTGACGCCGACGTTTCGCTGATGGTTCTCATCACAACGGTTCACCCATCGGGTTTGCTTGGCCCACATTGACCGTATGCCTCAAACCGGATGTTCTCCATCGTTGCCATGTCGAGAGAGGAAAACACCCGCTCCGCACGACGGTGCGCGGAGCGGGCGTGGTAGTGTCAGCCGTTACTTCTTAAAAAGGAAGCTTGATGTTGAGAGCGTCCTTGACGAACGGGAAGGCAGCTGCGATGGCAGCAAGTACGCCACCGACGATTGCAACGATGCCCAGCGTGGAGGGCTTGCCGTCCTCGGAAGACAGTGCGTCCTTAAAGGAGCTCTTCTTGTCCTTGTTCTGGTCGTCGCCGCCCTTGCCAGCATCAGCGTCGTCGCCGCCCTTGCCAGCATCAGCATCGTCGCCGCCCTTGCCAGCATCAGCGTCATCGCCGCCCTTGCCAGCATCAGCGTCATCATCCTCGTGCTCGTTATCGTTGGAACCGCTGTCGCTGTTGCCGGTTCCCCAATCGCCGATGTCGATAGGCTCAGAAGAGCACACGTCCGCCCCCTCCTTAGCCATCTGGAAAATCTCAGCGCGGTTTAGCGTGACGTCTTCATCGTCGGTGGCCTGCCAAAGAAACTCGCTGACTTTCTTGAAAGTGTGCTCTTTGCCATCAACGGAGGCAGTGAACTCAGCAGACGGGGAGCCGCAGTCAGCGGCGGAAGCGACGGTGGTGCCGGAAAGGGCGAGGGAACCAGTCAGGGTGGCGGCAAGCAGGCCGCGTGAAAGGGTAGACATAAAAACTCCGGGGGATAGGTAGTAAGTGAAAAAGATCGTGAAAGGTGGATTAAACCTTTCCGTTAACCGATATCGGTTGGGTTCGGAGTGTAACCCAGATCCCACGGCTGTGATTGGTGTTAGGTTAAAAACCGCGATTTTCGGGAATACTCCCCATGAACTCACAAAGGCACCCCCAATCCACGCGATGGTGGTGGGGGTGCCTGCGCGCTTATAGACGTCCCTTAGGACGTTCAAGCCTCAGTAATTAGAACGGAAGCTTGATGTTCAGGGCCTGAGCAGCAGCCGGAACAACAGCGGCGATTGCGGCGAGAACGCCAGCAACGATGCCTGCGATACCCAGCTTGGTCGGCTTGCCATCCTCGGAAGACAGCTTGGCCTTGAAGTCGTCGAAGGAGCTCTTCTCCTTGTTGTCATCGCCTTCGCCCGGCTTCTTGTTGTCGCCTTCGCCCGGCTTCTTGTTGTCGCCTTCGCCCGGCTTCTTGTTGTCGCCTTCGCCCGGCTTCTTGTTGTCGCCTTCGTCCGGCTTCTTGTTGTCGCCTTCGTCCGGCTTCTTGTTGTCGCCTTCGCCCGGCTTCTTGTTGTCGCCTTCGCCCGGCTTGTTCTCGTCCTTGCCTGGCTTGTTCTCGCCCGGCTTCTTGTTGTCGCCTTCACCTGGCTTGTTCTCGTCGCCCGGCTTCTCATCGTCGCCCGGGGTGCCCGGCTTCTCGTCGTCGCCTGGGGTGCCCTCACCATCGGTATTGTCGCCGGTCTCGGTTCCGTCGGTGTTGTCGTCAGGTGCAGAGATCGGGATGATCTTGTCGTTGCCTGCAGTGTTGTCGGTCTCCTCAGCGGAAGCGGCAGCAACGCCGGCCATGGTCAGGGAGCTGGCCAGAGCGGCAGCAGTGAGGTTGCGGGAAATGCGCTTCATATTTCTTCTCCTAGGGAATTCGGGGACGTTGTATGAAAAGTCAATGTCGACATCAGTAGCGTGACCGCGTATTGAAATCGACTTCACACATGCTAACGAAAGTCGGCAAAGGATTGGCCAAGCTGTGAATAGTTATATGGGTATTCCACGGCAGCTATCAAGGGCTTGTCAGTGAGCGGTAATGTTCGCTGTCGCCGCTATGGTGCTACGAAAAAGCAAAAAGGTCTGCAAGGTGGTGGTGCAGTCGGGGAGAAGTCGTGGGGTAGATGCCGAGGGTGTTGACAGGCTTTACATAGGGAACATGCGAAAGGTTTTGACGGTGAGGGGTCCGACTATCGCGTGAAGTGCAACATATTGACGCATGGTTATGAGACAATTCACACACCTGCAACCCCCTAAGGAGAACTCATGCAATGGACAAGAGTGGGCGCGAGCCTCGCCGCCGTTATCGCAGCAGCGGGCCTGACCGCATGCGGAGGAGACGGATCGGGTGATATGTCGGATGTTGATTTCATCAGTACTAACTCCACCGAACCTCAAAAGCCGCTCATCCCTGCTGACACCAGCGATGTGCCGGGAGCAACGCTCATTGATCTCATCTACTCGGGGCTCGTCTACTTCGATGAGAACGGTGAGGTTCACAATGACCAAGCAGAAAGTATCGAGAAGACCGATGATGTGACGTACACGGTCACGATCAAGGAAGACGCGGTCTTCTCCGATGGTTCCCCGGTACGTGCGCAGGACTACGTCGATACGTGGAATAACGCGGTAGAAAACAGCATGATCTCTGCTTACTTCTTCGAGCCCATCAAAGGTTATGAAGAAGGAGCAGAAAGCATGGAAGGGCTCACGGTCGTCGATGAGAAGACGTTCACCATTGAGCTCGATGAGCCTACAGCTGATTTCGAAACGCGCTTAGGCTATTCCGTCTTCTTCCCGATGCACGAATCGGCCTTCGAGGACATCGCCGCTTACGGCCAGAACCCAGTGGGAAGTGGCCCGTATAAATTGCAGGAATGGAATCACAATCAGAACGCGATTCTCGTTCCTAATGAGAAGTATGAAGGTGATCGTAAGGCGCAGAATGATGGTCTGAACTTTGTCTTCTACGCCGATGCCAGCGCAGCTTATGCGGATTTACTTTCGGGAAATCTTGATGTTTTGGAATCGATTCCGTCCTCGGCAATGGCCAACTTCGAAACGGACCTCGGCGAGCGTGCAGTGAATGAACCCGCCGCTATCTTCCAGTCCATCACTATTCCCGCGGGGGATGAGAACTTTAGCGGGGAGGCGGGAGCGTTGCGTCGACAAGCACTGTCCATGGCCATTGACCGCGAAGAGATTACCCAGACCATTTTCCAAGGGACGAACACTCCGGCGGTGGACTTCACGTCGCCTGTGCTTAACGACGGCGCCACGGACATCCCTGGCAACGACGTCCTGACCTATAACCCGGACAAGGCGCGCGAGTTGTGGGCCAAGGCGGAAGAGATGAAACCGTTTGAGGGGCCGTTTACCGTGGCGTATAACTCCGATGGCAGCCACAAGGAGTGGGTCGATGCCGTCGTGAACTTTATTCGGAACACCCTTAAAATTGATGCGCAGCCAGCACCCTATCCGGATTTCAAATCGCTGCGCGATGAGGTCACCAACAAGACGATCGAGGGTGCATTCCGCACCGGCTGGCAGTCGGTGTACCCGTCGCCGTCGAGTTTCTTAGAGCCGCTGTATGCCACAGGTGCTGCGACTAACGACGCCGACTATTCCAACCCAGAGTTCGATTCGCTCCTGAAGAAGGCTGCTGCGGCATCCAACGGCCAGGAGAGCGTTGAGCGTGTCAATGACGCCCAGGCGGTACTCATGAAGGACCTTCCGGCAATCCCGCTGTGGTACACCAACTCCACCGGTGGCTACTCCGAGCGTGTTGATAATGTGATCTTCACGTGGAAGTCGAAGCCGCTGTATTACAAGGTGACTCTGAAGTAGAAGGTTTCACGTCCTGCTACATGAAAGCGCTCCGCCACGATTTGTGGTGAGGAGCGCTTTTGGGAGAATTCGAAGCTGTTAGAACGGCAGCTTGATGCCCAGGGACTTAGCCACGCTCGGAGCGACGGCGGCGATAGCACCCACAACACCGAGGACAGCCGCGATGATGGCGGCAATACCCAGATCGGTCGGCTCACCGTCTTCGGAGCTCAGTGACTCATCAAAGGAGCTGGACTCGGCAGTCGGGGTCTCACTCTGAGTTGGGGTCTCGGACGTCGTGGAAGGAGTTTCAGAGGCCGGGGTCTCCGACGTCGGGGTCTCCGAAGTCGTGGTGGTGGACGTAGCGGTGGTGGACGTCGGCGGGTTGTTGATGATGGATTCCTGGATCTTCGCCGCATCCTCATCCTGTTCGCCGCAGGCCTGAGTGTCGGCCTTAGCAATCTCCATGACCTCAGCGCGGTTGAGCGTCAGGTCCTCGTTGTCAGCAGCGCGCCATAGGCCGAAGGATTCCTGCTTAAAGGTGTGCTCTTTTTCGTCGACAGTGGTGGTGAACTCCGCGGCCGGTGCCCAGCAGATATTGATCTTGGTGTCGTGCTCCTGAGTAGCCTCTTCATCGGCGGAAGCGATGGTGGTGCCGGCCAAGACGAGGCAACCAGTCAGAGCGGTGGTGGCGAGAGTGAGCGAAGTCTTCTTCATATTCTTCTCCTAGGAAAATCAGCGATAGACGCAGGGAAAACGAGACGATTTTAGATTAGCGGATATGGATGTGAATGGTGTGCTCAACGGCGGCTTGTTGTGCTCTGAGCTCCGAGGTGTCATCAAAGACACACAAACCGCATGCCATCACTCGCGAATAAGGGGGATGGCATGCGGTACTCCCGCGGCTTAGTGCGGAAATTGGTGCGTCAGTGTTTTAGATGAAGAGCTTGCGGCGAGCAACGAAGGCGCCGGCAGCAATCATGGCTGCGATAGCCAGTGCAGCGAGGCCGCGGGCCACGGTGTTGGAGCCGGTCTCGGCGGAGATACCACGGGACTGAGCCTGGGTCTTCTCAGCGGTACTCTCGGCAACCTTGCCGCCCTGGGCGATGACCTCGTCCTTGTTCTCCTTGAGCATCTGCTCAGAAGCTGCCTTCTCCTCAGCGGAAGGAGTGTCCTTCTGAGCAGCCTCTTCGGTCTTAACGTAGGTCTTGCCGTCCTTAGCCAGGTACCAGGTCACGCCACCGATGATGAGGGCAGCCGGGAGTGCCAGCCATGCCAGCTGTTTAGTGTCGAAGTCAGCATCATCTGCAGGGGTGGAAGGGGCCTGGGAGCCACCCGTCGGTGCTGTCTCGGTACCGGAAGGCTTAGCAGGTTCTTCCTTGCCAGCCTCCGGCTTTTCCGAGCCCGGGGTTTCAGGTTTTTCAGAGCCAGGAGCCTCCGGCTTTGCGGAACCCTGCTCGGATCCGCCAGTGCCGTTGTCGATCGGGGTATCAACCTTGGACGGGCCAGCCGGAGCCGGATCCGGGTTTTCCGGTGCCGGTGCCGGGGCTTCCTCTTCGTCGCCGAGCTGAATGGTGGTCGTGGGGCCTTCATCGTGATTGTCTGCAGGAGCTTCCTTCTCCTGCAGACGCTCCCAAGCGACCTGGGCCTGCTCAGCGGTGAGGGACGTGGAGCCCAGCTCGTTGGTGCTCTTGTAGGATCCGTCAGGCTGACGCTGGTAGGTGGTGCCATCGAGCTCGAACACGGCCGGGGCCGGGATCTGCGCAGAGGCAACGGCGGTGCCGCCCAGTGCGAGGGAACCAGCCAGGACAGCTGCGGTCAGAGTGCGGTTGATGCGCTTTATGTGTTTCTCCTTGTGGGATTGTGAGAGGGATTCACCCGACTTGAACCACAATAGTCACAGATTTCACATTAGTCACAGGGGTTACGGTGTGACTTCCCGTAACTTTTTAGGTATATGCGGAGTCATGTACGCAGCGTGTTCGATGCGGTGAAGCTTTCGGATAGGGCACAAATAATCCGCTTACACTGCGGGAATGTGGCAGTGTTTGAAACCATGACCTGCGAAAATGTTCGACAAAGGCCCCTGGAAGTCGGGATCCCCCTGCATGGGGGGATGGCCGAGGGGGAGCTTAGCTCTGATCGGCGGCAGTTTCTGGTGCTGCAGTTACGCCTTCAAACTGCCAGCCCACGACCGCATTGCGTACGGCGGAAGCGAGCGGATTGGCCGGCTGGATACAGCTGATGGTGAGCAGGCGGCCAGGTTTGGCATCGGTGCCCCAGATGCTTTCATCCTGCTCAAGGCCTTCCTTGGACGGGTCATGCAGATCGGTAGCGGTGTATACCAGCCACTGTTCGCCGGAGTTCTGCGTGCGCAAGAACAACTTGTCGCCCACGGAGGCCTTGTGTGTATCGGCGCGACCGTCGTAGAGGTTATTGAACACTGCTGGTACACCCGCGCCGGTATGCCCGGCAATGACCACGATGTCTGGCGAGTCCGTGCCGGGAAGCGCATAAGGTTTATCGTCCGCAGTGTAGGTGCAGGCCTTATTCATCGAATCCGGGTTGATTTTATTGTCCTTGACCCGGCAGGAACCTTCCTCGAATTCTGCGCGCACATCAATCGCTGGGATGTACATTTCCACTGCGGGGGAGGGCTCGATGACGGCGGCGGGCTCCGCCACCACCTCTGTTGGCTGAGGCGCCGGTGCATCTGAATCCTGATTGAGGTTGAGCGCGGCAATGATACCGACGAACACCAGCGCCAGAATAAGGAGCATCCCCATCCCGCGGCGACTGCTGGGCTTGCGGTGACGCGCTGCTTGGCGACGTCCCCCGGTTCCACTCCTCACCCCGCCTGACACCGTACGGGCGGGCGCCTTCCGAGCGGACGCCGAAAGGGAAGCGGACCTCCGGGATGGGGTCGGCGTGGTCAGGGTAGAAGGGGAAGAAGCTATGCGCGTGTGGTCGGGACGCCGACGCGGCCGGAAGGGTGCGCGCTCCGTGGCAGAGCCCTCGTGGGCTTGGGAAGAGCGGGCGCGACGGCGGGCGCGTTCTTTCTGAAGATCAATGCGGATCCCCTCTTCCGGCAGGCGGTAGTCGTCGCGCCGCGCCGAGTAGCGAGAATCCATGGGCAAGCTCCTGATAGTGAGGTGATTAAAGAAATAGGGTACTACTTCGTAGCAAGCTGATAACGCAGCGCATACGTGATGAGCCAGTGGGTAGACATGAAGTCGCCCTCGATAAGCTGAGGCGCCGTACTAGCCGCCAGCGCCTGGGCGCGCGGTAGGGCGGAATCATCGAAATGCTCGGCGAGTTCAACAAGCATCCACGCCCTCGACAGGGCTAGACCGTAGAGGTGAGCCAGGCGGCCATCGGTGGGGTCGAGGACCTCCGGGATCTTTGTCAGAAAGTCCATTGCTTCGGCGCGGTGAGGAAGGAAGCCATCGAACCACTCGTCGAAATCCGGTAACACGCGGGACATGAGTAGCGCTTCTGATAACCCGTTGGATAAGAAGTCGTGTCCGGAAAGCTCCCACTCGAGCGGATAGTCACGGTCATTACCGAACAATCGAACGGCAGCTTCGCGCACTGAAGCTGCTAGGGAATTTAGCTGGAGTTTCTCTGCTGCTTCGAGGATGAGGAAGAGGTTGAATGCGGTATTGGAATGCATGCCGTGGCGCACCGGTTGGTTCAACGAGGCAAGCCAGCTTTGGCAATGCTGGGCGGTCAGCTCAGCTAGAGCCAGCAGTGGTTCGGTGGGCCGAACCGACGCCAACTGGAGCAGCCAGGCACGCCCATAAGGCATTTCATAGCCCGGATGCAGCGTAAGGTACTCATGTTCCACGGCGAGGGCTTTGGGGCTGAGGCGTTCGTCGAGAAGCGCAGCAAGTTCAGTCGGGGACTCTGGGCCGAGAGCTGCGTCCAGAAGCACCCCTGAATATTGCATATGGACACTGGAATGCCAGTCGAAACACCCGTAGAAACTCGGGTGCAGCTCCCGCGGGCGCACGTGGCAATCATCAGCGGACGCGCTCGTATGGTGCATGGCGGCGGGAAACTCGCGCTCGAGGACGCCCACAATCCCACTCGCCCATGCGCTAGCCATGGTCTCAAACTCTGTCATGAATCAAGTATGACAGAGGCCCCGGACATCTATTGTGACCTGTAGTTTCGTGGTTGTTCGCTACAGGGAAAGAGCAGCCTTCAACTGCGGGAGGAAAAACTCTGCTGCCTTAACAAGCCCAGCCACCGCCGCGGTGGCGAGAGCAACGACGCCACCGGCTGCGAGCAAGGAGAGGCGCTTTTCCTTCGCATCAATCTGTTCAAGCTCGCGCTCGTGCTCGTCGCGCAGCGCGTCTTTGACGTTGATATCCATGCTGAACTCGCCCCACGCCTGGGAGGCGAGCCGGTATTCCTCTTCGGCAGCTTTTATCTCTTCCGCTGAAGCGCCGGAATTCTTCAATTCTTCTAGCTTGAGGCGGGCGTCTTCAGCGTCCTGCCACATCTCTTTAGCCCGGGCTTCATCTTCTTCAGATGGCTTGTACTCTTCGGTCTCGTCTGCCTTGCTGCTAAAAGCGCTGAAGCAGTCTTCGCGCAAGCACCGAGAGGATTCCACGTTGAGCTCCTGTGCTGTCGCAGTAGGAACCGCTACGAGGCCTGCGGCGATGACTGTCGCCATTCCAAGGCAGGACCGACGATGCCACGAAATCATAGAAGTCTCCTTTAATAGGGAAAGTAGGGAAGTGGCTTTACTGTATCGCGGGACGCGTCCGAGCGCTGAAAAGTGGGAGGGTTCTGTTGGTCAATATGCCAGTCTTTCCTATCCGTATAGCCAGTATTCGTGTGATATCTATCGGCTTAATCGCACATGTGAGCGAGTATGTGAGTTATTGTCTTAGCTTCTTTCTAATGTGTAAAGCAGACATCTGAAGCGTTGGGGAATCGGTTCATTGTGGGACGCAAGGGTGTCTACAGCGCAGGATGCAGTTCACAGAAACGGACTGCTGCACAACTCACGAGGGGGAGCCATGAGGTTCTTAGAACAAAAGCCGACAACTTTTAGTAAAGGGCAGATACATCGAATAGGCAGTGCGCTGCGCGCTGGGAAAGAGATCGATGAGGGGCTATACCGGCTCATATTGGTTCAACAGTCTGCCCTATGCGACCATCTTGAGTCCTTGGCCGTGTCAGCGTTGGGCGAATCGGGCGTGCCACTGGAGCGTTCGACAAATGCCGTTGTGGAGCCGGATTCGAATCGTTTCTTCATAGGCTCGAGGGTTAAGACCCGACCAGTGCTTGTTGAGAAACTAAGGAGAATGCCGAGCTTTCCCCTGGAGAGCATCCAGGATTTTTCGGGAGTGCGAATGGACTTTGATGTCTCGCTTTCGGAGCAAACAAAAGTCGCTGAATTACTTGCCCAATACCTTGAAGAGCAAGGCGCTGCTCGCGTCAAAATTCAGGATATGAGAGAAAAGCCGCACTCTGGGTATCGGGCGATTCATCTGCACATTTATTCTCCGGCAGGCCGTGCCGAGTTCCAACTACGTACAGCACTCCAATCACGTTGGGCCAACCTCTACGAACTGGCTGGTGACTTATACGGTCGTGGCATTCGGTACTTGGAGTTTGGTGAGCAAGTACCGCGGCAATTCAATACCCAGGTCCGCTCACTCCATGAGCTTTCAGACGTTGTGTATAAAGTGGAGAGGTATTTCGATGTGCTTTCCCCTCCGTTTGCCGAGCATATCGTCGAAACAGTAGAGCTGCGTGAAGCCCGTTTATTGCGACAAAAGACTTCTACGATGTTGGATAGACTCATTAGTGAGCTCGACAAGCGACGGGCAGACAATGAGTCGGAAAGGAGCGAATAAAATGCCGGCTTTTCTCATCAAGTATCACCGCCCGACGGGTGCATTGAATGTCACCGAGTTTGAAACCTTGACTGAGGCAACCCTTGCCCGCCATGACCTCGATCAAATCAACGATGACCCCGATGTTGAACTCGTTGCTATTGGTGCTAAGAACTTGGAATCCGTCCGGCACACGCATGCGCGTTACTTCTTCCGTGAGAAAACCGCGCCGCCGTACCCTTTCGTGGCTTAAGTCCGGAGGCTCTGAATAGCGCAGCGAGAAGAGTTTAGCTGCGCAGTATCTTCTCCATGGCCTTGCCTTTGGCGAGCTCGTCAACGAGCTTGTCCATGTATCGGATGTTTTGCATCAGCGGGTCCTCGATGTCCTGCACCTTGTATCCGCAAATCCTCCCGGTGATAAGTGAGCGGGACGGGTTGAGATGTGGTGCCTGTTCGAAGAATTCCTCGAGGGTGACCTTCTCCTCTCGCGCCCGCTCTAAGCCCTCAACTGAGTAGCCAGTGAGCCAGGAGATAACTTTGTGGAGCTCGCTGACAGTTCTACCTTTGCGCTCTACCTTGTTGACGTAGTGCGGGTAGATGTCAGCGAAGGGTACGGAAAAGATCCGGTGGGACATGTGGCGCAGTGTATCGATATCGGTTGCCACTGATTCAACCGTGCCACAGCGTGGAAATGGGCATTGCCCATAGGTTCTTGCCCATTGGTAGGACGTCTTTGCCCGTATATAGGACGATTCCTGCGCGGAAGGAAGCGCCTGCAACCTGCTGAAGGTAGCGCAGTCCGGCAAAGTCTTTTGGCTGGATCGACATTGCGGCTTTGACCTCCACACCAACAATGTCCCGGGATCGCGATTCCAACACGAGGTCCACTTCTTTGCCAGTGGACGTACGAAAGTGGAAGAGGCGATAGTCAATCGAAGACCAGGCCTTCTGCTTCAAGAGCTCGTTGGCGACGAAAGCTTCGCAGATACCTCCAGTAATCGTGCTGGAGATATTCATCTCCAAAGCCTCTGGATCGAGTCCTGCAAGGCTTGTAGCAAGTGCGGTATCCGAAAGAAAGACCTTGGGCTTAGAAATAGCCCGCTTCTCTAGATTGGTTCCCCAAGACGGCAACTGGTTGATCAAGAAGACATCACTCAATGCAGTCACATAGGTAGGGACCGAGCGTTGAGGAATATCGAGCGCGCGCCCAATGTGTGCCGCTACAAGCTCGGCAGTTCCCTGTGCTGCCAATTTGTTGAGAAGATTGCTCAAACGGTCGGGGAATTGAATACCGTAGAGCTCAGCAGCATCCTTCGACAGTACTCGTTCAATGTAGGCGTCGAACCAGCGGTGCTGTCGCCGCCGGCTAGCATCTCTAAGTCCTGGGAAACTTGGTGTGCAGAAGAGTTGAAAGTAGTCACTCCGGGAAGGGGTAAAGGCGGGATTCAGCCCTGAATCCCCTAATGACCACACCCGTCCGGCAAAGTCATCGTAGATGCCCAAGCGTTCACCCACGCTAAGGCCGTGAAGACGAATTGTTTCTGCACGGCCAGCGAGAGACTCTTCAGCTCCTGTGAGACTGAGGAGATTGGAGGAACCAGTGAGGACAAAGCGCCCGGGTCGTCGATCTTCCTCTAGTGCGCCTTTGATGGCACGAAAGAGCTCGGGCGCGCGTTGAATTTCATCAATGGCTAGTGTCCCCTCGGGGAACTGCCTGACAAACCCGTCTGGGTCCTCTTGTGCAGATGCCAGCGAAGCGCTCTCATCAAGGTTAAAGAATCTATGCTCTCTATCTTCGAGCAATTGATGAACGAGGGTGCTCTTTCCCACCTGGCGTGCGCCAGAAATAGTCAGCACAGGCGTATCCGACAGGATTTCCTCCGCCAGATCTTGTGCGTTTCTATGTAGAAAAGAATCAGTCATGACACTCAATCTACCTGCGATATTGCGGTTCTGCAATGCCTGTGTTGCCGTTCTGCAAGGGTTCCGTTGCCGTTCTGCAAGGGTTCCGTTGCCGTTCTGCAATGCTCTCGTTGCCGTTTGATCACGCCTTAAAACGCCAAAAAGAGGGCACCCGCGGCCGTCGTAAAGGAGCGCGAGGGTGCCCTCTGTGGTGGGGCTCAGGGAGGTGAGCTAGTTCAGTTAGTTCCAGACGGGAGCGTCACCAAGCTGCAGCTCGGAGTAGCGCGCCTCCGGAACCGTGGCGGAGTAGGGCTTGCCCACGGGCTCCCATTCTTGGTCGGAGTTGCAGCGCACGTCCTGGCCGTCCGTGTCGAGCATGGTGAAGCCCCACACCAGCTTGCCCTGGGAGTTGGCCGGCAGCTCATAGGGGCCGACCTCTTGGTTGAGCTTCCAGTGCTGCTCATTGACGTAGTGGAAGCCGTAGGTCTGGGTGAGCACCTTGGCGAGCTCGCCCTCGCCCTTCATAGACCCAGAAACCTCGATGGTCTGGGTGCGGGCCTGGGTGACGGTGTGGCTGACCGGAACGGACTCATCGTTGCGGTTGGCCACGCTCGTGGCGTCGGTCTGCTTGAACCAGCGGCGGGTAGCGGTGACATAGGTGCCGTTCTCACCGGGCGTCGAGCAGCTAGAGCCGGGCTCGTAGTCAGTGTTCCAGCGCTGGGGCAGCTCGAAGTCCCCGCCGAAGTCGGCGGCGTGGGCAACAGGAGCGGCCGCCAGCAGGCTCAGTGCGGCAAAGGTGCTCGCGATGGACTTCTTCAGCACGCTTTAGCCCCAATCGTTGTTATCGCGGGTGGAGACCTCGATGTGGCGCTCCTTCGGCAGGGTAGCGGTGAAGGTGCCGCCGTTGGGCTGCCAGGTGTTATCGGAACCGCAGATGGTCTTCTGGCCCTCGAAGTCGGAGACTACCCAGCCGGCGCGCAGCACGGCGGTCTTGCCCGGAGCGATGTTGTACGGACCAACCTGCTCACCAACCTCGTAGGACTGGGAATCGGTGTAGCTGGAGGAGAAGGTGAAGTTGATGAGGTCCATCAGCTTGAAGTCAACGCCAGCGGACACGTTCCAGGTCTTGGTCTTGGTCTCCGTGATGGAGCGGGTAACCGGCAGCGGCTCGTCGTTGTAGTTGGACACGGTCCAGGAGCCAGCGGAGCCGTCGAAGTAGGTGCGCTTGATCTCTACGGTCTGGCCGGTATCACCCGGGTTGGTGCAGTGCTCGCCGATGGTGGTCGGGTTCGCCGGACCCAGGTCACGTGCCGGCAGGGCGTTGGCGGCCGGTGCGAGGAGGATGCCGGAGGCGACGGCCAGGGCAGCAGTGGTGGAAGCAATCTTGGTCTTGAACATGGTGTGGTCTCCTTGGTGGATGTGAGGGGTGAATGTGAGCGGGGGATTAGTAGACAGTCTGGGTCACCACGGGCAGGTCGCGGTACTCGTCCGGGGTGATGTCCTCGGTGCGAGTGGAGCCGTCCTTACCCGTGATGGTGGCCTCAGCCCAGAAACCGCTAGGAGCGGAGGTCTGCTTGTAGTTGGAGGTCAGGCTGTACTTTCCGTCCTTGCCGCAGTGAATCTCGCGGTAGTTGATGCGGGTCATGGTGGTGCCGTACTCCACGCGGACGCGCTCACCCGGGGCAAGGTCGATGTGCTTGAGCTCCGTACCGACTGGCATGTAGGCGCGCTTGACCGCACCAACGGACTCCAGCCAGCCCTTCGGAATGTCGCCGCGGTTGCCCTGCCAGTTGGTGTACGGCGAGTGCTCAGCGCCCACGACGAAGTCCGTGACCGGCGCATACTCGTAGTCACCCTTGGACCAGTTGAGGAAGTCCGTGGAGTAACCCGGCTTGCGGTAGGTCGGTGTGACGGCAGTGATGTCCAGCGGGTACCAGGAGCTGTCGCCGCCCTCACAGGTCTCGCCTTCCTTAGGCCAGGAGGGATCGCGCTGAAGCTCCTCGGAAGGCTGCATGATTTCATCCTTCTTCGGGTCCGCAATCTTTTCCAGGCTCGGGCCGGAAACGGAGGTGTAGTTGCCCTCGATCGGCTTGGAGTTGGCGCCCGGGGAGCGGGTGGGAATCTCCATGGCGAGGTCCGAAATCGACCCATCGGCCTTGATGATGTAGGCAAAGGCATAGCGCTCGGCCGGGCCCTTGCCGCGAATGACGTTGGCGCCTGGGATGTTCTCCAAGCGGTCATCGTTGCAGCCGACGAACATGGAGATGAAGTCCTTCTCTACCACGCCGTACTCCACGCGGAAAGACTCGCCCGGCTTGAGCTTAATAGGGCCGAAGGTTTCCTTCTCCTGCCAACCGTTGGTCATCTTGAGGCCGATATCGGACTTAGCAGTCGTGTCCCATCCGGAAGGCATGGCTGCCTTGGAGTTGGCCTCAATCTTGTGATTGGTGCCAGTCTCCACCTCAGCGGTGTAGGGCACCTCCTGATCAGTGGTGTTCTTAAACTGCAGCGTGCCATCGCTCAAGTAGCGACGGCCCGTCTCTGCAAAGCGCCATTCGCGCTCGGCGTTGTCACCGGCCGCGTTACAGCTCTTGTAGAGGTTCGTGATTGGGTAGGCCTGCGGCATGGGCGGAATGTCAGCCGCCTGTGCCACGGGCGCGATAAATGCGGCCGCCGCAGCCGCCGTGGCCGCTAGCGGCGCGAGCGCGCGCAGTCCCTTGATGTGCACCTGGATACCGTCCTTAAAGAAAGTTAAAGAATAAAAGCAAGCTTCTTGAAGTCCCGCACAATCCTAGGTTCTGCACAGCGCACTCTCAACGGCGTAAAAAATATTTTCCAACTTTGCAAGAAAGTTAGGGTTGTTAAGCTTCCGTTTACCAGCGATGATGCGTTCTCACCTGTTGGAACAATTTACCCCCATCTGGGGCTGTTTTGGTTCTGTGTCAAAGTTAACGACGCTGGCAGAAAGCTTAAAGGCGCATGTATGTCGCTCCCAGACTTTGGTTCGCCCTCAGCGTTTCCTGTCTGCAAAATCTAGCCCTTAGGCCCTGTGGTGGGGGCGTCGAGTAGCAATGTGGGCGTGTGGGGGCAATGCTTGGCGACGTCTCCCCCCTCCCAATCCCGAGCGAGAAAGTCACGAACATGCGTGCGTCATCACGGGAGGCCTCGGTCTGGGGCGCAGGTGAAAGGGCGTGATGCTGATGGCCTAGAAGAGATCCCAGATGGTGATTCCGAGGATGATGGAGCCGAGGGTGAAGACGAAGTAATTCCACGGATCACCACGGAACTTCTTGTATTCCTTGACCTTGTAGAACATATAGACCGGCAAAAGGAAAATGAGGATGGCATCGAAGACGCCGCCCACCAGGTAAATGAGGTCAAGGATCGGGGGATTGAACACGGAGACCAACGTGCCGGACATGAAGATGACGATGTAGACGATGGTCAGCAGGCTGCGGCGGTTCAGCCGGTTCGCCGTACGCGGTGCTAGGAGGCGAACCATGTAGGCGGTTCCTTCTTCAGCGCCGAGCATGGTGCCGAAGTAGGACGTGATGACAGCGAAGATAACGATCAACGGTGCCAGCAGGGCAAGAACCTGCATGCCGGTGACGTTGGCGAAATAGGACAGAACCGGAAGGTTCTGCTCAGAGGCTTCGCGCATACCCTCAGCGCCCAGTGCGAGCACGCATGACCAGACGAAGAACATGGTGAAAACAACCAGCAACGCGGCGGTGTAGAGCTCAATGCGGGAGACGCGCTTTTCGGTGTTCTCTCCGTAGGTTGGCTGCATGTCCACCGACATCTGTGACAGCGCAGCCATGTGGGAAAAGGAAAACGCAAGCACGGGCAGGATGAGTACTGCACCAAGCAAAATATGGGGCCAGCTGCCGCCCTGGTATTTCACCTCCACGAAGGACTGGAAGTCCCATTGTGGAATGAGATAAATCGACGTCGCCGCAAGGGAGAAGATCAGGGGATAGACCAATGCCTGCGCCAGCCACAGCATGGGTTTGCGCCCAAAGGCGAACACGCCGGTCAGAGTACCCACGCACACCACGGAGAGCACCCAGCGGTTAATGGACGGGCCGTGGAGCTGATTAACAATGAAACTATCGATGGCGTTGGTCAACGAGATGGCGTAGATGAACACCGTGGGCACGTTGGCCAGGGAATACATCAACGCCACAAAGAGGCCAGTGTTGCGCCCCAGGTATTTGCGCACCAGCTCCAAAATATCCAAGCCATAATCCTGGGAGGGTGCGCCAGCAACAATGCGGGCGTAGGTGCGGTGGGAGAAATACACCAGAGGAAAGATGATCACCGTGGCAAAGGCCAGTGGCCAGAATCCGAAGGAGCCCGCCTGTAGAGGCAGGAACAGGATGCCGGCACCCATTGCCGTCCCAAACAGCGCCAGCACCCAGCTCAAGGCGGTGCCTTCGGATTTGCGTGCGTCACCGTTCATCAGAGAGGAGTAGGGTACAGCGTTGCAGCTGCCCGTCACGAGAGGCTTGGAATTAGTCATCACCTCTACTTTCTAATATTCGATGGCCTCGCGGATAATCGGGCAGGTCATGCAGTGGCCGCCGCCGCGGCCGCGGCCAAGTTCAGCCGAGCCAATCTCTACTACTTCTATGCCCGCGGCTCTCAATTTCTTATTGGTGTGCTTGTTGCGGTCATAAGCCACCACCACGCCGGGTTCGATGGCCACGACATTGTTGGCATCGTCCCACTGCTCGCGGGCGGCAGTGTAAGAATCGCCGCCGGTTTCGATGACGTCGAAGGCGCCAATGCCCAGTGCCTTGGCGACGACCTCAAGGAAGGGTGCGGTGGGCAGTTCGACGTCGAACGGCGCCGTGCTTGTTGAAGGATGCAGAACTATCGGCCGGATAGTGTCTATCACCTTGGGGTAGGCGGTGACCTTGTCGGCGTCAAGGAAAGTAAAGACCGTGTCGAGGTGCATGGAGGCACGGTCCTTAGCCATGGCCGCAATGATGACCTTAGTGGCTGCGCCTTCCTCAAACAGCCGCATGGCTAGTTGGCTTACTCCTTGCCAGGTGGTGCGCTCACCCATGCCTACCAGCACGATGCCCTTGCCAATCGGCATGATGTCACCGCCTTCGAGTGCCGCAAGCCCCGGATCCTCGTCAGTGTTGCCGTACCAGAATGTGAAGTCTGCCTGCGCAAACCGTGGGTGGTAGTTGTAGATCGCGCGGGTCAGCAGCGTTTCCTGGTGGCGCGCCGGCATCCGCATGGGGTTAAGTGATACTCCGCCATAAATCCATGCGGAATTATCCCGCGCGTACTGGGTATTGGGCAGCGGGCGCAGCGCAAACGCGGACGGGCCGTAGACCTCACGCATGGCATCGATGGTGCCGTGGCCCAGGCCTTGGGGAACTTCGGCGAAGGGCAGTCCGCCAATGAGCACTTCCGCAAGCCGTGCGGCGGGCATCTCGTTGAACAAGTGGCGCAGCTCGCCGCCGATGCCGACGCCGACGTTCTTATCCAAAAGCTTGAAATCGAGGATGAAATCCCGCCCGTCCGGGGTATCCAGGGTCTCCTCTAGCAGTGTGTGCATCTCCAGTACGTCAACGCCGTAGCCACGCAGCTGGGCTACGAACTCCGCATGGTGCTTCTTGGCTTCATCGACCCACAGGACGTCGTCGAAAAGCAGCTCCGCACAGTTGCTGGGAGTGAGCCGCTCGTGCGCGAGTCCGGGCGCACACACCATGACCTGGTGAAGCTTGCCTACCTCGGACCAAACGCCCAGCGGGGGAGTAGTCATGTGCGTGAGCCTTTCTTGGCGCTGGTACGGCGCCATCGTGCACCGTGGTGAATTGAACCACCAGAATTACTGGATTGTGAACTACGTGACAAGTTTATGGAAGGCGAGCATTTTTTCAAGTCTCCGTGGGTGGCAGAAAGCCCATGTAGGTGCAGGTTTTGCGACATCATGCATAATATCATTCACTTTTATTCATGTATCTACGATGAGGGAAGTGGGCACTCTGCTGCCGTGCTTGCCGACGCCCCATCCCTCCACCACTGCGAGGACCCCACGGTGGTGGACACCGCAGCCCGACGGTGAACCGGGTGCATAACTTTGGGTGGGGTGGAAACTCTGCGCGAATATTAGGGATCAGGGTGCGGGGGTAGGTGTGGAGTGCAGCGTACGGGAGAGTAGGGCGTTCCCGCTACTGAGAATCGAAGTCCTCAACGATGAGGCTTGCTGCATGTTCGCGGAGGTAGTCGCGCATGTATGGCAAAGCGAAGTCGACTTCGCCGTGGCCGGTGGTGGTGATCATTTCGGCGTCGAGAAGTCGGCGGCGATAGTTGCCCACGTAGGAATCAGTCTGTTTAAAACGGGCTTTGATGTCCGACATTTTGGTAGGGCCATCATTCTGGGCCATGTAAACTAAGAAGCTTCGGTCAATGGTCGAGAGGTCCGACAGTGCCGGCTCGTGGACAAGTTGGCCGAGCTTGCGCTGCGCAGTTGTGACTCCTCGCTGTGCAGCGTCGACGGAGATTTCGGCGCCTCCATCCGAAGCACGTTCCCTTTCCCTAAATGAGCATTGACCTACGAGTTGAATCATGAATGGGTAACCATGACATGCCTCCACTGCAGTGTCCAAAGCGTCTTTCGACCACGCGGTTGCAGCGGTGTGGAGGGGCTCTTCCAATGCTTTGCGAACATCCGAATCAGAGACTCTACCCAGCTCAATGCGGTTTGCGCGGCGAAGGAAAGTGACTGGATTGGCATCGCCGTGGCTGTTTAGCTTCCCGGAAAGCAGTGGCCTGATTGAGGTTGGGATTCCCGCCATGACTACGGAAATGTCTTCCCCCTCACGGACCAGGTGTTGGATTGTAGCGCCGAACTCTATGAGCTCCTGGCTGCGTTGGTGGTGCATCTCATCCAGCGTGACGAGCACTCCGCCAGGCTCCTGGTGGGCCTTCCGGTCCAGTTCGCGTTTGTAAGCCAGCAGATCCTTAAGCGCATTGCGCAGCGAGTATGTTGATTCCGCGATAGCGCGGGTATCCCAATTCAGTCCGCCGCCAATGCTAAGGATGGAGACGTTGAGCCCCTTGAGCTGCTTCCTGTCCTGGGATAGACGTTGGATAATGCTGCTGCGCAAGCGCTCAACAAAACCGGTTGTTGCGGTATCGCTGAGCGTGAGCCAACCGCGCGCGAGCGCCTCGTCTTCGAAAGCGTTGAGTAGGACCGTTTTCCCGATGCCGCGGGGGCCAATGATGAGAGAGATTCTCTCATGGGCGCCGGGGCCCTCATCGAGTGCAAAACCAAAATCACGAATGGCATCACTGCGGCCAACCAGCAACGGGGGAGTGGCGCCAAGGGTAGCCGTAAAGGGATTGGTGTGCTTCGGTTTCATGCTCTCACTATAATCCACAAGGCTTTTGAAGTCTTGTGAAGTTTATGAAGTTTTTGAATTCTTTGAAGTTTATGAAGAGCTTTGAAATTTGAAAGAGGGGCCGCGCCGCTAAGCAATGGGAAGTGGCGGCGCGACCCCAGAGTGATAGGGAAGAAGGGCGGATTCCCAGCCTTCTGTGTAGGGGCATCTTTGACATTAGGGATGGTGATGGACATCGCTGCGATTGATTCGAACACGGGGCTCGAACAGCCCGCTCGGGATAAAGAGTGAACGGTTGTTGAGGATTAGGTCAGCGCTACTCGGCTGGTTAGGAAGAGGAGGTGCTAGTAAACATGTGGACCTCGAAAGTTCATCTCGATTTCCCTTCTATGTCTACAATCCTCCAACCAGACAAGGCACAATTTCTCTATGCGAAATCGTCACACCATTCTTGCTTTGACCTGCCTCTTCTCACTTAACGCAGCAAGCGCCGTCGCAGCTGAATCTGTTCCCACTGAACCGGCTGTGGCTTCTGGAGACGTTGTCTACTTCCAAGACATGAAGGAGTTTGAGCCTCGTACGTGGGATGATGGCAGCCAGCAGGGTGGTATCGCCTACTTGGCAACCGCTATCAAAACGCTCCGTGAGGAAGAAGGCGACCCCATCGTCGCATTTGGTGGCGAACTTGCAGCCGGCAGCTTGTTCGGGTCCGTCTTCCGTGGTGAGCCATTTGTAGAGGCCTTTAATGAACTTGGTGTGGATGTTGGTAACTTTGGCAACCACGACTTTGATTACGGCTTGGACCACACCCGCAGCCTTATTGAGAAGGCTGAGTTTCCGTGGATTTCCAGCAATCTGACTACTGAGAATGGTGAGCCGATCAGTGAGGATGGGACTACGTTCACTGCGAAATCCGGTGAACTCACCGTCGGTTTTGTGTCCCTCACGGCGGATCTTGATCGCACTGTAGCTGCTAAGGATGTTGTGATGGGGGATTTCGTCGATTCCGCACGCGCCGGGGTCAAAAAGCTGCAAGAAGAAGACGTGGATGCAATTGTGCTGCTGAGCCAGATTTCAAAGGAAGACACTACGCGGGTGATGGAAGAGGTTCCTGAGCTCGCAGTGGCGTTGCGTGAAGAAAACGAGGCGCAGTCACCGGAAGAAATTACCTACACCGTCGATGATCGACCTATTGTCGCACCGCGCGCTGATTACGGAACGTTGGTCCACCTCGACATTACAGTTGACCGTTCCACACAAAAGCAGACAGTGAAGGTGGTGAATCATCCGGTCAACCCATCGCTCACCGCTAGTGACGAGTGGAAGAAGCGCTCAGAACAACTCTACGGTGAATTAGACCGCCAGCTCGCTGAGGAACTTGGTACTGCGACGCAGCCTTTATCAAAGGCTGAGCTGGGACCCTTAGTAGCGGATTCCTATCGCGAACACTTTGATACTCAGCTCGGATGGCAGAACGGTGGTGGTCAGCGAGCTGACATTAAAGAAGGAACCCTGACCCGTCGTGATGCGCAGTCGGTACTTCCTTTTGGTAACTCACCAATCTCAATTCAAGCGACCGGCGCGCAGATCAAGGACGCGCTGGAAAAAGGGATTGAATCGAACCCAGACGGCGGAAACGGCTTTCCACGGACTGCTGGATTCACCTTTGAGTACGACATTTCTGCACCCTCTGGTGAACGTGTCACGGATATAAGACTGGATGACGGTACTTCTATGGACATGGAGTCCACCTACTCGCTCGCTATTAGCAATTATGTTGTGAATGGTGGCGACAAGGTTGATTCATTCACCGATGCACCTGTCATATCTACCGGCACGGCAATTGACGTCGATGTCTTTGCCGAATACATCAAACGGCATCGTGAGCTTTCACCTTTGAAGATTCCTGAAAAGTCAAACAGCCCAGCACATGGTGGAAAGGCAGGAGAATCGTCGGTTGGTTCTTCGCATGGGGCAGCCATTGCCTTTGGGGTGATTGCTGCATTGGCGGGAGCCTTCATCGCGTTGACCCCTAAGTCTGTACTCGATGGGATGGTTCGCTACCTGAGGACCTTCGTGCCGGGCTCCTAGCGCAACACCTAGCAACGAGATTCCCGGTGGGGCTGATTCCTTTTGCACGCAATGCGTTCTGTCCCGTTGCTGCCGACGAAGCCCACCGGCTCAGTGTTGTGGATTGTTGTGAGTTCCGTGCGACTAACGAACAGCTGTTTGGCGCAACTTTTCTCTTGTCCGAAGACTCCGATAAGTTAGCTTCTGTTGAATCTCTCTTAGACTCTCTCACTCTCTCGGAGGAATCGTGGCAATCACGCTAACTGAAGAGTTTCGTTATGCTCTTGGTTTAATCGGCGCAGGACGAAACGTTCTCATCTCAGGTAAAGCCGGAACCGGTAAGTCCACGCTGTTGCGGGAATTCCTTGAAAACACGGGTCACAAGGAAGTGCTCGTTACCGCACCCACCGGTGTTGCTGCGTTGAACATCGAGGGCTTCACCATCCACCGAGCTTTTGGTTTTCGGCCATCGATGGTCCTTAGTGATCTAGAAAAGGGCGGCTCGTGGCATCCATCCACCCTGACATGGAATGTGCTTAAGAAGACCGACATTCTCGTCGTGGACGAGATCTCGATGGTTCGTTCCGATCTATTCGACATGATGGACCATGCTCTTCGCCGCATCCGCGGGAATGGGAAGCCCTTTGGTGGTGTGCAGCTTGTTCTCGTCGGTGACCTGCTGCAGTTGCCGCCTGTCGTTACTCCGAATGAGGCCGAGCTTTTCAACTCAGTGTGGGAGAGTCCCTATTTCTTCTCCGCCCAGGTGTACACGCAGCTGGACCTAGAAGAAGTGAACCTAACGCAGGTCTGGCGTCAGGCTGACCCAACGTTTATTGATCTTCTCAACGAGGTGCGTGAGGGAAGTGTCGGTGAAGAATCACTGGAAATTCTGAACCAACTGGTAGTTCCTGACTTCGATGCGCCCGATGACTGGGTGACGTTGACGTCGCGAAAGTCGACGGTGGCAAGGATTAACCGGCAAAAGCTAGCTAACCTTCCTACAGAAAAATTCGTATCGGTTGCGGAAGGAACCGGAGAACTTCCAGCCAATTCCTTCAGCGGTGAGGATGAACTTCACTATGCCGAGGGCGCACGCGTGATGACTGTGATTAATGATCCACAGGGCCGATTCGTCAACGGTAGTTTTGGCCAGATCGTGCGGGCAACTGAACGCGAGATCGATGTGCGGATTGATGCAACGGGTGAAGTAGTCACCCTGACTCCGCACACGTGGGAAATTAACCGGCCGGGCGTTGACGGATCGCGCTTGGTTAGCCAGACAATTGGAACGATTAAGCAGTTCCCAGTCATCTTGGCTTGGGCCATTACCATCCATAAGAGCCAAGGCAAGACAATCCCAAAGCTCTATATTGACCTTGCCGGCGGTACTGCCACCGATGGGCAGTTCTATGTTGCACTATCACGTGCAGTTGATGTGGAACACCTGCGCTTTTCTACTCCGGTGGAGCCTCGTCATATACGTGCCAACAACGCCCTTGTCCGTCGTGTCAGACGAGAAGTAAGTAGCGGCGTCAATACCGACCGTGTGGTGCTCGTGGCATTCAACGGCGTGAACTTTGGCATGAGTGAACACATCGCACGAATTCATGCGATTGTGTATCACAACGGTGCTCGGGTAGCGAGCTTTGGATCGTGGATTAATCCGATGGCTGACCTTGGGGAATTTGGACAACGGTATAAAATTCCGGTCGGTGGGCTCGCTATGGCGCCGACGTTAGGAGATTTCTGGCCACTTTTCCTCCGTCAGGCACAAGGAGGCATCGTCGTTGGTGACCGCCTAGCCATGCTCGAGCGTGCCGTACGCCATCAAGAAAAAGGCATGGATATCGCCCTCGGCATTGGGTACGAGGTGGGGGACTTTAGCTTTGAGCCAGAGGGCGATGATGTAGTCAGCCGGTGTGAGTCGATGGCGGTTGCCTATGAAAATGGCACGATTGCCCCGTCACGTGGGCAACTAGTTCCTCCCGCGGAACGGGAGACCGAAGGCGCAGTACTTATTCCATCCTGGGCACCGGAAACATCGATGATCCTAGACCAGTCACAGGCAACGGATTCAGATAATGCGTGGGCAGCGATGTCTGGTGGGACCGTGATGCCGCGCTCATTCGCTGAAGTAGAAGAGTGTGCCGAGCTTCTCTCTGCATGGGCGGTATCGCGGGGCTTGTGGACGCAGGAGCTTTACGACGACATCCTGTCCCGTGTTGCACGCATCGATACCCGCACCGTGGAGCTGCCAGCAGTCGAAAATGCCAGTGTGGATGTCCCCAGTCTCCTTGTTCCGGGGACGCGTGTCGCTTTTACCGGGCGTAACGAGCTCCTCGGCGGTCCCGCCGACGACGAGCGTCTCGACCGCATCTGCCGTATCCGCCGCCTTGAGTACAAGAAGGGAATGTCGAAGACACGGTGCGATGTCCTCGTCGCTCGCGATGTGTCGTCGATGTCCCGCAAAGCTCAAGCAGCTCGTGACTACGGAAAACCGATCATTTCTCAGGCTGACTTTGAATACTGGTACGAACACGGTCCGTTCCTCGAAGCGCCCGCCCCCGAAGCGGACGCAGGCACAGCGGATGCCGGCGCAGTCGCGGAGGAACCAGCTACTGTTCCAGTCAAGGAAACTGAGGCTGCTCTGGGAGTCGCGGCTGCCGGCTCAAACGTTGTACAGGCAGCGCAGAATGTCGCGCGGGCCGCAGACATCCTGACCCCAGGTACCCGCGTAGCATTCCGTGGTTCCACCATCATTGACAATCAGCTGTATCCACAAGGGCCGGTGCTTCAAGAATTCTGTGCGGGGTTAGGCTTGGTGTACAAGCAGTCCGTAACGAAGACGCGGTGTGATGTCCTCGTAACGGATGACCTCACAGCCCAGGACGGCAAAGCAAGTCTTGCGGTGCGTTATAACAAACCACAGGTGAAGCGGGAAGACTTCGCCGCGTGGGCGCAGGAGAAGCTGCGCCAGGAAGAGGAAGAAGCGGACATTATCGCAGCCGTGACAGCCTCAGACCTGCAGGCAAAGAATCCATTCATCGTGGACGATGAGCCGACAACCACTACGGACGCAGCACGTCCGGGCACTAACACGGATCCTGAGCTTGAGGATGCCGCCGACTCCCTTTCTCCGATCCAAAGCTGGAGCCCGTCTCATGCACCAGGGGAGCCAACACAGCAGGCTCAGCAAGAACCGTCGCCTGAGCAGCAACCATCACCGTGGACAGACACGCCACAGCAGTCCGAGAAGAACAAACAGGATGAATCCTTTTCTTGGTTTGCGGAACCGACCCCGAAGCAAGAATCTCCTTTTTCGCCGGCACCATCAGTAGGGCCAGCTCAGCCGACCCCTGCCGCAGCGTTTCCGGTGCCTGAACCTGCTGCAAAGCCAGTCCCAGAAGCCTCTCAGCCTCACAAGGAGAGAAAGTCCCCACGCTGGTTCAAACGCTCGGCTCTGGGACTACTCGCATTGACTATCGCAATAATCGTGGGAGCAGCTGCTGGTGCCTCAGATGTGGTTCTTGGGCTCATGATGCTCGCATGGATGGTTGCGGCCTTCGGCACCGTCCTCTTTGGCGCAGTTGCCCTTGTTACGTGGAAGCGATAGGTAAGAACCGTTTCGATGAGACGGTTCTTTATCAGTCGAGGCGGTACACCTCGTAGTCATTCGGCTCACCTGCGCCGGGGACGCGCTGCAGACCGAGTTTCAAGGCTAGGGCAATCGACGCTTCATTGGTGGGATCGATGATGGCGACGACGGGAAGCTGCGGGAAACGCTCGCGTGCACTGGCAATCGCAGCGGCTGCGGCCTCCTTCGCATAGCCTTGCCCTTGCGATTCTGGTGCGAAGCGGTAGTAGAGGTTGAGTACTTCTTTACCGGCCTCTTCGCTATGGCGCACACCAGTGAACCCAATAGTGGTGCCATCAAGCGTGGATACCACGTAGTAGCCCAGCTGGTTCTCACGCCAATTGGCTTGCCACGCGCGAGCTAACTCCACAGCTTCTTCTCTAGTCTTCATGGCAAGTTCAGGGCGGTGCTCGTACGTACGGGCATCCGAGTGAATGGCAAAGATGGCATCAATGTCGGTATCCGTAGGCACCGACAATGAAAGCCGCTGGGTATGGAGGGCGTAATCGTGATTCATAGGGAGTCCTGCCATTGATATCTACAGTGCTCCCAGGCTATCCAATTTGCACGCGTGTGGTGCAATCAATCTTGGCGTAGGGGCGTCCCTTATTGTCTACGCTGGTCATTGCGTAGTTGCCACCGTAGGCGCGGCAACCGGTGTAGTTGTCCACCGGATTGCTGGGTGCCGGTGCAGCTGGCGCTTGGTAGCCGGGTACAGCCTGCTCGGCTTCCTGCTCCGCGCGACGGGCAGCCTCCGCGGCCTCTTGCTCCGCACGGCGAGCTGCTTCTTCTGCTTCACGTTGCGCGGCCTCCGCAGCCTCGCGCGCAGCTTCTTCCTCGGCATGCTTCTTCTCGCGTTCCTCATCGGCAGAGGAAATCTCGTCATCCAAAGATTCTTGTCGCTCAGTGGCGTCCTTCTTCAGCTCGTCGAGAAGCTTTGCTTGTTCCTTGCCAAACGCTTCTTTCTGGAATTCAGACTGCTCCGCCATGGCCTTCTCCAACTTGGTTACGGCCAACTTGGCGATGGCTAGGCGGGAGGCATGGCTACGAGCTTTGTCGAGCTGTTCGTCATTCCACATGTCATCGAAGCGGAACTGCTGCGCCTCATCCACAGCGGAGCGTGCGTCCTGGTAGGCCTGGTAGGCGCTGCCATCGCCGAAGGCGCATTCCAGGCCGGCCGAGTTGATTCCCTTGCCTGCAGCACGGGCTCGGTCGGCAGCGGCTGAGACCTCCGAGAAGAAACGAGTGTTGCCACCTACCTTGATTGGAACAGCGAAACCTTCCTCAGCAACCGAGGCGTTGACCAGCGAGCCTTCCTTGAATACACCGGCCAACGTGCGGCCATAGTTGTCCTCGCGTTCGGCGTCATACTCCAGTGTCACTATCGTGCCCACCGGCAGTAGACCTTCCAAGTACTGCTTGGCTTCCTCGGCCAAGCACTCTTTGCCCATCTCCGGGGTATCGATATTGAGCAGGCGAATGCGTGTGGTCTCACCGTCCTGCACTACATCGATGGTGTCGCCATCGATGATGCTTTGGACCGTAATGGTGTCTTCGGAAGAGTCTGGCCCCAGTACGGTATAAGCGCCGTAGCCCACTCCACCGGCGGCTAACAGCCCAGCAACAACCTTGAAGAATCCCATATCAGCAACCCCACGAGAGAAAGAGAGTAACAAGAACAACAGGAGTATATACGGCGCGTATGAAAATAGGGTACGGGAACCAAACAGAGGGAATTCACCAGACTAAGCAGTCCTTGGCCGTTGCCCTGTGTAAACCGTTGAGGGATCCGTGATTTCTTAGACCTCCGGTACCGGGTCGGTGACCTCTTGGCCTGGTTCCTCAAGGGCTTCTTCCTCGAAGAATGACGAGTCTTCCACTGCGTTTCCTTCGCTGACGTCGCGTTGAACCGTCTTCTTCAGAGCACCCTCAATAAGCGTGCAGAGTGATTCCCTTCGGAGTTCGAAGAACGCATCAAAGTTGTCCTGTCGCAGTGCTTCGGGCGAAATGAGGTGGCCTCGGAGGACACGGTCCACGCCGTCGGCATCGAAGCCCGATTCGCTCTCAACCTTGGTCAAGTAAGCCGATGGGGCAACGCCACCGATAACACGGTTGGTACGTGCGCTTAGTGTCGTTTTGTTGACGATGGATTCGCGACGCTCGTCATCAATTCCGTTCTTCTTGCACCAGTCCTTGGGGAAAATGTGGTGAATATCCACGGCCATGTCTCGGTACTGGAATGCGCCGAATTGTTTGCCTTCTACCCAATCCGTGGAGCCTTGCGCCATAATGAGTGCAGCAATGCCCTTGTACGCAGCAGCGTTGCGGGTGCGCAACGAGTGAAGGCGCGATTCAGCAAAGATAGCATCTTGCACGGTGCGTGGGGCGGTAGGTTCTTCATCTATCGCCCAAGCGGGCACCCCTTCAAGGTCACGTACGAAGCGCGTTTCGATGGCAGCGCCGTAGAGCTCGCCAAAGACTCCGCTCCAGAACCACTGTGTGATCTTTTCTTTGACGTGGTGTTTGTCTGCTTCTTTGCCAAGTACAACGGCGATGGCAGCCAGTGGAACCAATTGCTTTGGGTAGGGGACATCCCTGAATCGGTAAATGTGCAGATCCGCAAGGAAGCCGGCCACCCAGATGAAACCTTCCCGCAGGGCATCCCGCCATGTGAGGTAGTCATTTAGCTCAAGTTTGAGAACGTCTTCTCTCTTGGCAGACAAACCGACTTTACGGCTTCCCGAGGAATCCTTGCTGCGTTGAAGCGTGGTTAGCATAGTGATTGCTTGGAGAAAGTCAGTGTTCTCCACCTTGCGGAGGACATCATGTTCTTTCCACAGCTCCTGAGTTTCAGTCCAGTCGTCGTTAAGACGGAAGTCATGTTGGTACTTTTCGTAGTATTCCGCATCGCCCGCAAACACTGCTGTGAGGAGCTCAAACACGTTGAGTGGGAGTCCGCCAACATTTACTTTTTCGAAGACGGTAGCCACTGCTGCTTTGTCGGTCTGCTTGTCTAGCTCAATTGCGGGAATCTTGTATTCGTTTACTTGGCGGATAATTCCATCGCTGAACGCGGTCATGAGTTCGGTGTCGCCTAGCTTGCCGAACCATTCGAAGAGCCCCATCTGATCGAGCAACAGCGAAACAGGGATGTAGCCAGCTTCGTGTTGTTTCTCCATGCTGCTGAGGTCGAGAACGATGTCACGATTGAAGTTGGTTCGAATAACACCATCGGCAGGCACGGAAATCACAGCTTCGTCTAGTTCGAAGGGATCCTCAATAGACCTCTGGATATTGATAAAGTACCTGCGATCGAGGCGCTTGCCGCGTGAGTCTTTGGTGTGAACAACACCGTCACCTTTGAGGGCTTGGGTGAGCGACGTCAGTCTCTGCTGGCCATCGAGAAGCAAGAACTTGGCCTCGGAACGAGCCGTGGCTTCCGTGCTTTCGATGGGGCGTGGTTTGAACCTGACGGAGGAGTTCCCTGTCTCCAGCAGCATGATGATGCCCAGCGGATGTCCACGGAAAATGGTGATGAGGAGTTGGCGAACGCGCTCGTCTTCCCACTTATATTTCCGCTGGAAATCGGGGAGCTGAATCTCCCCGTTTTCGGTATTGCGCATCAGCGCTGAAAGTTGGTGCATGTTGGTGTTGAAACCCACCGGTGTCTCCTTTGTGGCGAATAGTTCGTTTCCAGCATGCCGGAAAAGCTCAAAGGAGGAGGAGAAATAGGAGCAAATCTTGCGAAACTAGCTTCCATTTAAGCGTTCCCGCACTAGTGGAAGCTTCCATATTGGCTGCTTGTAGCAAGCCTAGTAATAAAGAGAGCTGGGCTTGGCCTCCAATCGTGTTTTCGGTCGGGGCCCGGTTTTGGGATGGGTTAACGGGAATCTGCGTATCGGTATTTCCTACATCTGCTGCATTGCGCTCGGTGTCTACACGCTTTGACGTAGAACTCATTGATACGCTCACAGCACCATTTGCCACCGCGGCGTGGGTCCACGTACCTACGGAACATCAAAAGACTCGGCGCGTGCTGGTGTGGTCCGTGCACTTGGTGCCGTGGGACTATGGCCCCTACGCTGCGTTGAACGGCGAAGACCCAGCAGTAATCAATGCCCAGCCGGAGGAGCGTCAGCGTCAAGAACAGATTGCTCAGATACTTGAACTCACAGCGCAGCTGACTGAGCCCGAAGAGCCTGTCATCATTGCGGGTGACTTCAACAGTCCTGCCACCCTTGATTGGACGCAGCGCAGCGACCTCCCGGATTACCAGTGGCTTCCTACGGATGCACCGTTGGAAGCTGGTTTCACCGATGCTTTCCGTGCTATCTATCCCGATGCCGCCGCAGTGTGGGGTGATACGTGGTCTCCTATTGAGCCTTTGGATAAAGAGCCTCGTGACCGAATTGATTTTGTCTTCATTAAAAATCTGGATGTACATACGGCGCTGACCCGTGGCGCTCATGTCGTAGGAGAGAAGGGGTATGCGGCACCGGAGCTTGGCGGTACTTCGCCAGCCTTCACTCCCATTGGCTCATCTGCAAGTCTTATCCCGGACCAAGCAGGAAACGAGTATCCGAGTGATCACAACATTGTTGAAGTGCAACTCATGTTTCGGGATTAGTGTTTAGACACATCTGATAGGCGCCTTCCTCTCTGCGTAGGGGAAGGCGCCTTCAATATGGCGCCTACTGAAGTAGCCCCGGCGTAGAGTTCTACGATTCCCGTTCAGCAAGAATGTACGAAGCGAGTCGATGCGGTTCGATCTGGGAGGGCCACGCGGGTAGCGCCCCAGTGGGGGACCACGCAACGACCCAGGATTCGCGCTCTCGTTCTGAGCTTCCGCCGTGACCGCCCTCATCGATGTGACCGTGATCGGTAGTGACGATGATGAGCCAATCTTCATTGTGTTCGTTGGCGCGCTTATTTACAGCTTCCACAAGACGCTCGACATGTTGATCAACAGACCTAATGGCGACACGGTATTCATCTCCCATGAGACCATATACATGTCCGGCATCATCAACGCTGCAGCAGTACGTGAAACCAACGTCAAAGCTTCCACCATGGATTGCGGCGAGGGTGAAATCCGTGATTTCGGCATCGACCCGTTCGTAGCCGTAGGTCTCTCCATCACGGACGATGACACGGTGAAGTCCGGCGTATTGTTGCTCGATTCGAGGATGAATAATGGGCCCAAGCCCACTGGGGTCTACGAGGACTGGCCAGCCTGCTGCGGCAAAGGTCCGGGTTGACTGGTCTTGGTAGAAGGCTTGTGAAAGGAAATCAGGACGGTTCCACGTCCTTCCACCTACGCAGCTGTTATCCCGAAGCCCGTGCTGTTCATGGGTGGAGCCGGTGAGGATACTTCCCCAGCCCGGTGCGGAAATTGTCGGGACTTCCATCTGCATTGAATGCCAGCTTCCCTCGTCAGCGAGTTTCTGAAGGGTTGGGCCGACTTCAGGTTCGGCAGCAATGTCCCAGCGAACGCCATCCAAACCAATAAGTAGGATCCGACGACTCGAATCTACGGGTTTGGGTGTTGCGGTGTTGCCCGGGTTACGCATTAGCGCTCCTTTGCTTGTTGAAGGATTGTGCCTCAGATACTTCGTCAGTGGTTGCGCTATCGACCACAGCGTCATGACGCAAAGTTTCCAGGCTAACCTGGCTTCCAGTGGGGAATTCGCTTGCTTCGCGGTCGGACATATCGACACGAATCACAGCGCTGCCAGGACCGGCAAGCATAACTGAGGTGAAAATGCCGCGGAGCTGCTTGTTAAGTACGTGGTACTGGCCTTTGGGATCGGAGGTGATGCGAAGATCTTCGGGACGAATGAGGCAGGCCAAGATATCTCCGTCTTGCGCGTCTATTTCTGGATTGACAACATCGACGCGGGTGCCAAGTACATTGACAGAGCCAGCGTTGTACTCACCACAAATGCGATTGGCGACGCCGACGAATTGAGAAATGAACGGCGAACGAGGGTGGTGGTAAAGCTCTGAGGGCGAGCCGATCTGCTCAATGATGCCGTTATTCATCACACCAATTCGGTCAGCCATCACGAGGGCTTCTTCCTGGTCGTGAGTGACCAAGAGGGTGGAGATGCCCTCTGAGAGCTGGATACGTCGAATTTCATCACGCAATTGGGTGCGTACTTTCGCATCGAGAGCTGACAGGGGCTCGTCGAGAAGCAAAAGCTGCGGTTCAATCGCTAGCGCTCGGGCAAGCGCAACACGCTGTTGCTGGCCGCCTGACATTTGGCCCGGGAACTTAGCCGTATGCTCCGACAACCCAACGAGCTCCAATAGCTCACCGGCACGGTTGCGGCGATCGCTCTTGTTTTTCCCTTTAATCTTGAGACCATAAGCGACATTGTCAATTGCATCGAGGTGCGGAAACAGCGAATAAGCCTGGAAAACAATGCCCATGTTGCGCCGACGAGTAGGCAAATAAGAAATCTCATCGCCATCAATGCACACGGAACCTTCGTTGGCATTCTCGAGGCCGGCGAGAATCTTCAGTGTCGTTGATTTACCGCAACCAGAAGGGCCTAGGAGAGCCACGAGCTCAGCCTTGCCGATCTCCAAATTAAGATTATCGAGAACAGTTTTGGAACCGTACCGTTTGGTGATGTTCTTGAGTTCTACGTGAGAAGAATTCACGTTAGTTTTCCTTTCGCGAGGAATCGATTTTTGCAATTGCGGAGATGGATGCCATCAATGCCCAGGTGATGAGAATCGTGATGAAGGAAAGGGCTGCAATACCACGCGGATTGCCTCTGGATACCTCAACGATGAAGACTGGGAAGGTGTAGTGCAGGAGTAGCGATGCGATTGCGAACTCACCCAAAGTCATCGCGATGGACAGAAGCGAAGCCGAAAGCATGGATACCCGAAGGTTCGGCAGTACGACGTTAAGCAAGGTCTGCGTTGATGTAGCGCCGAGCGACGAGGATGCCGCAAACATGGTCTTAAGGTCCAAAGCTTTAACTCCGGCATCAATTGCTCGATAACACAGCGGAAGCGCCACGATGACGTAAAGCGGAACCAACGACCACTTCGACACGAGGAATGACGGGGCTACCGCTCGGTAGAATTCCGATACTCCGGATACCAATGCAACAGCGGGAATAACCAGCGGAAGTACTGACAGTAGCTCGGCAATGCGTGCGAGTTTCGGTGACTTGAGGTTAAGGAAGACGATGGTCGGTACTAGAAGAACGAGCATCAACAGTGTGGTTGCGAGTGCCAGCAACAAGGTGTCAATGACTGCCGACATCGCGCGCGGGTTTTCAAATGCCGATAGCAGGGGCTCGAAAGTGAAACCATCACCAGGACGCGTGAAACCGAAGACTGCGGCAGCAACCCAAGGAGCAAAAAAGAAAATGAGCGCAATGACGAAGATCGTGGTGACAACCCAGTTCGTCTTCCCCTCTTTGGATTGTGATGCCTTAGGAGCCGAGGTGGTAGTGGAGGATGATGGAACGGTAGCTAGTTGCTGAGCCATTTGTCACTCCTTCGGGTCAATACGAGGCGCAGGCCCATAGCTACAAGAATGATGATCATCATCCACGTCACGAGGGCAGCCGCAAGACCAGGGTTAAGCAGGACGTTTCCGCTGATGAGGAATCCGATGACAATCGGAATGAGGTTGAGCGAACCGCCAGCAAGGGCATACGCGGTGGCGTAAGCCGCGAAGGCGTTTGCAAACAGCAGGAGTAGCGAACCGACAATGGGTGGCCATAGGACCGGTAGAGCCACGTCTCGTAGGTACTGGCCTTTCGTAGCCCCCAAAGATGAAGCTGCGTCGTACCACTCTTTCTTCAGAGCGCTCATTGAAGGAAGCATGAGGACAGTCATGAGCGGGACTTGGAAGTAGAGGTAGACCAACGAGACGCCAGCGAAATCAGTGATGGAGAAAACCTCACCGAAATTTGGGTATACCTTCTTGATAACTCCAGTAAGAAGTCCCTGGGTACCCAGCAAAGCGATGAACGCATATGCCAATTGGACACCGCCGGATTGTGCCGCTAGAGCTGAGAAGCTGTTTACGAGGTTGGATAGCCATTTGGGTCCTGACTTTTTAGTTGTCAACGCCCAGGCGATGATGACGCCAAAAAATCCGCCGATAACAGTTGTTAGCAATGAAAGATTGAACGTCAGAAGAAACGCTTCGCGGTAAGCCTGCCCCATTGCCTCGGCCATTGTTTCTGTCGAAGGTTGGCCGGTTGCATCCTGGAAGGCTGTGACGACGTTAGCGATAATGGGAATAATCAGAAAAGCCGCGACAAATGCGAAATAGGGGAGCGCACCCAGAAACGGCACGAAGTGATTACCCCTGTGATTTTGCTCCCTTGTCTTCTTGATTTGCGGACTTCGTTCCTGCGAGGATTTGGTCTTCAAGGTCATTAGTACTTGACCTTCTGAGCCCACTGGGTTGCAATAACTGAATTTGCCTTGTCGCCTTGGTCAGAGTTTGGAAGCTTCACTTTCTCAACGATCTTCGGATCCGGAAGGGTATCGAGTGCTTCATCGGAAAGCTTCCCTGCGTCAGCAAGCTCGGTGAAACGTGCAGGAACGGCGCCACCCAGTGCATACTGTTCAGACCCTTCATCGGAGGTGAGCCAATCAATCCACAGGCGTGCAGCATTCGCGTGCGGGGACTCAATGGTGCACGGCTGAGCGTAGTAATTACCAAACACACCGTCTTCGAGAACTGTCATCTCAAAGTCGACGCCATCTTTGACCAGCTGATCCTGGACGCCCACCCAGTTGTAGTTCCAGTCGAAGACAACCGAAGCTTCTCCAGTGGTCATGCCAGAAGACGGATCAGGGATTGGGACAAGGTGTCCCATGTCTGCGAGTTCGGCGAAGAAGTCGATACCAGGCTGGATGTCGTCCAAAGAACCACCATTGGCAAGCGCCGCAGCAAAGACAGTGGCGATGGCGGACGCACCTTGACGCGGATCACCAGGAAGAGCGATCTTTCCCTTGTACTGAGGATCCTTAAGATCCTGGAATGTAGTCGGGATATCGACATCGGCCTTGTTTACGCCCACGGCCAGAACACCGTAGTAGGCACCTACCCACATGCCGTCTTTATCCTTAAGATTCTCCGGGACGGCATCCCAGTTCGACGGCTTGTATGGCTCGATGAGCTTCTGGTTAATCGCCGGAGTGGTGAACGAGTAGCCAATGTCCAAAACATCGGGCTGCGTTTCTTGGCCACGGAGGTTTTTAACCGCCTCAAGTTCTTCAGCCGATGACGCATCCGGTGAGTCAACCTTGATCTTCACCCCGTACTTTTCTTCAAACTTCTGGAAATGTCCCTTGTAGTTTGCCCATGTCTCGGGATACGCGATGAGTCGAACCTCACCTTCTTCCTTGGCAAGTTTGATGATTTCATCGATATTCTGACCGACATTACGGTTTGCGGAGGAAGTGGAACCATTTCCACCGCAAGCAGCAAGGGTTGTGCCTGTCGCGGCAAGCCCCGCGCCGAGGCCGAGTGCTTGGAGGATAGTGCGGCGTGACAGAGTGTGGGACATCTGGGAATCCTTTCGAGTCTGGATTGAGATGGAGGGTCATTTTCTCGACAGTGGAAATTTTGGCACCACATTATTTCCCTTAGGTTCCGTCAAGGTTAACTCTGGTGGAAGATAATTTAATACCTTTAGCCTAGTGTTCCTGTCCTTTAAAAACCTCGCTTATTCTGACTAAGCGAATGGCACAATTGATGATCGATAGGAGTCCATATGCCCTTTGAAGAGCGGATACGGAAAGCCGAAGGCGTAATTTTCGATTTCAACGGAACTATGAGCAATGATGAAGCGGTATTGGAAGAATCCTATGATATCGCTCTCAAGAGCTTGAATCTTGAACCATTATTCGAAGGCGAATACGAAGCTCTCCTTGGTCTTAGTGACCTAGATATTTCGCACAACTTGCTGTCAACACGCAGTGCAGTGGGAAGGGTCGAAGAATTGCTCGAAGAGTTGGCCAGTGCGTACCTCAATTTGAGTCGCGGGGCTTCCTTAATTGGTCACCGAACTGTTGAGTTGGTGAACGAGCTTCATCACCAAGGAAAGATGGTTGGAGTTGTAACCGGAACCTTTAGGAGCCTCTTGGAACCCGTCTTACTGGAAAATCACCTGGACAGCCTTGTTCCCTTTACTGTGACCGTTGAAGATGTCAGTAGAGGTAAACCATCTCCCGAAGGTTTTCTGAAGGGGGCCGATGCCCTGGGGATAGTGCCACGTGGTGTATTGGTCTTTGAGGATTCTGAATCCGGTGTTAAAGCCGCCCGTGCTGCGGGAATGAGTACCGTTGCTGTCGGTACGAATAAGAAAGCGACAAACTTGGCGGAATACTCGTTTGTCTCGATGGAAAGCGCAGCTCAAGCAGCGTTGCATGCTCTATAAGGGGTTTGTAACAACTTCTACCTGAGCTAGGTCGCATCTAAGGACGTCGAGTGAGAATTCAATCGGAGTGTCGTTTCCTCCGAAGGTTGTCCTTTTTACTCTGAGGATTGGTTGATTGGGACGCAATTGCAACTTCTTCTGCTCCCACGAAGTGGGGATCTCAGGAGAAATGATTTCTCTCTTGTGTGCGGGCTTTACGTTGTAGCGTCTGGTGAGAAGTTCGTATAGTGACCCCGTTAGGTCTTGGTCGAGCAAATCTGGGGCGACACTAATTGGAAAAAATGAGTCTTCAATTAGCATCGGTACCCCGCTAACTTTCCGCAATCTCACTAGGCGAAAGACTTGGGACCGTGGTTCAAGCTGTAATTCATCGGCAATTTCGTTATGCGCAGAGACTAAGTTCGTTACGAGGACCTGCGACTCAACAGTTCTCCCGCGCGCTCTCAACTGAGGGAGAAAGCCTTCCATCCTATTGAGCTCGACAGTAGGCGGTGTGGATTTAATGAAGGTTCCGCCACCGCGGCCGCGCCGGCGTTCAATGAGGTCTTCTTCTCCGAGAATATCGAGGGCTCGTCGAACTGTGATACGTGATGCTTCAAACTGTTCGGACAGTGCACGTTCTGACGGAAGCGAATTTCCTGGACGCAATTCGCCGTTAGTAATTCGAGAACGTAGCTCATCGGCGATATGGAGATAGAGATGCGTCTGGCGGTCAAGGCTGTACACAGCGACCACCTTACCGGCTGGATTAAATCTGCAACTGTATGAGGAGGGGCGCCTTTAGCATATGCAAGTCGCGGACTGCTGCTCACCATCCATCACTTTGGCTTATGCGCTGGGCGAGCATGCTGTGTCGGGGCCGAAACAAGTTCAGCGAAGCAATTAATAAAAGTTTAGATAAATTGCAGGGTTGAGCTGTGGGTGTTGCAAAAAAGCCCCCGAAAATCCGCCCCCTGGTTGACATATCATCCAATATTTCGAAAATTATACATACTCTGAGGGTATAGAAACCATTTATGAAAAACGATCTGACCTGGTAAAATGGGGAAAATTACCCCCGATCGGCCCACCCGATCGAATGAATAAATATACGGGCTAAAAAGTTGTGCAAAGAATTTTGTCTCTATTTCTTGGACGGTAGTGAATGAAAAGCGCAGCTGGCGCCGCGTTTCGTGCGAAAATTCCGTGAACACTCTGTAAGTGTGCCCGTCAAGCTGTGTTAAACCTTGGAATATAGCGATTGACTGTGTATATACCCCTCGGTACGTTCAGCACTATCTCAGGGAGCTATCAGGCCCTGGGAGCCTGCACTAGCAAGTTAGTGTCCCTTACTTATCGTCGCCACCGACTCCACACACTTACCGGCGCGATAAGACTGACCAGGGACTGACGGAAAGAGGAAATGTGAACAAGTTCAAGAAGGCGCTCGTTGCAGCAGTTGCAACGGGCCTCGTGATCTCTGGTCCGGGCATCGGCGCTGCCGTTGCTCAGGACACATCCAAGGGCGGCGGAACCTCGGAGACCACCACCCCGGATACACCGGATACCCCGGATACACCGGATACCCCGGATACCCCGGATACACCGGGCACCATCGACAAGAACAAGAAGTCCACGCTGACCATCCACAAGTTCTCCAACAATGAGCCGGGCGAGAAAGGCAACGGCCTGAAGCGCGAGAACACCGAAGGTCTGGGAGCTGCACTGGAAGGCGCTACGTTTGAGATCAAGCGCGTTCAGGGCTTTGACCTGACCACCAACAAGGGCTGGGAGGACCTGTCCAAGGTCACCACCAATGACGAGAAGATCGCCGAGCTCGGCGCTGCTGCAACCTCCGTCACAACCGGTGAGACTGACGCCAACGGTGTCCTGGCATTCGAGAACCTCGAGGTCGGTGTGTACTACGTCGAGGAGACCGCTGCCCCGACTGGCCACGAGATTTCCACCAAGCCGTTCCTGGTGACCGTGCCGATGACCAACCCGGACAGCCTGAACGAGTGGAACTATGATGTCCACGTCTACCCGAAGAACAAGAAGGTTGACGAGCCGAACAAGCCGTCCAAGAAGGTCAACGACGAAAAGGCGCCGAAGGTCGGCGACACCGTTTCCTACGAGGCAACCTCCCCGGTCCAGAAGTTTGAGAACCTGACCCGTTTCAAGATCCGCGACTTCTACCCGGCAGATCGCCTCGAGCCAGACGCAATCGAGCCGATTAAGTCTGTGACCATCACAGGTAACAAGAACGGCGTTGCGACTACTGAGACTCTGGACTTCGGCGACTACGCCGTTAACAACAGCGTTTCCGGACAGACCGATATTCTGCTCAACGCACAGGGTATTGAGAAGGTCAACGCTTTCGACGCGGATGACGACCGCAAGGTTGTTGTCAACCTCGACTTCACCGTTATCGAGCCAGCTGAGACTGTTGATACGACCGCTCCTATCGTCAACAAGCTTGGCGTGAAGCAGACCAATAGTGGCACTCCGGGCGAGGATCCGGGCGATCCGGAGGAGCCGGGCAACCCCGGTGACACTCCCGAAGAGCCGGGTGATCCGGACGAGTGGCCGAAGTCCTACTACGGCGACGTCCAGATCAAGAAGACCGGTAACGAGGGCAAGGCCCTAGAGAACGTTGTATTCGACGTCTACCAGTGCAACAGCAAAGAGGACCTCTCCGCTGAGGCTCTGATCAAGGATGCTGCTCAGACCGATGCTAGCGGTGTTGCCACCATCAAGGGTCTGCGTGCTAACAACTGGGTCAACAACCAGGCATGGCCGCTCGACAACAAGGACCAGGACGGCGACCCGCGCGCTTACCTCGGCTACTGCCTTGTAGAGACCCAGACTGGCAAGGACCACGAGCTCCTTGCTGAGCCGGTCTTCTTCCAGATCGAGGCTGCCAACGACACGGTTGAGCTCACGTCCCTTGACGTCACCAACTCCCCGCACAACGGTGGTTTCAACCTGCCGCTCACTGGTGGCCAGGGTGTTCTCTACCTGCTGGCCGGCGGTGTGATCCTGCTCGTGCTTTCTGGTGGTGCAACCTACGTGCTGCGTCGTCGCCAAGCATAGGCGCAGTAAAGACGCAGTAGGGCGCTGAGTTTGTAGGGAGACTCAGCGTCTTAGCTAAGGAGAGGGAGAGAATCTTATGGCAGTGACCGAACAATCGGGTGCAGTGCGTACTCAGCGCGAGCCTCGGAAGAATCGGCAGCTCATTAAGCTCATACCTCTCCTTTTGGCGCTTGCCGGAATTGTGCTGTTGCTCTACCCGGTGGTGGGAACGCTGCTGAAGAACCACAGCCAGACAGGTCAAGCACAGGTCTACACCAACCAAATCACTGGTGAAGCCACGCAGGAGGAACGTGAAAAAGCAATCGCTGACGCGCATGCGTGGAACGACGAACATCAGGGCATGCCCATCTTGGACCCGTGGCTCGCACGTGTCACCAAGGACAACCCTGATTACGACACTTACCTTAAACAATTAAATATCGCTGACGCGATGGGACGCATTGTTATCCCAAGCGTCAGTTCCGATCTTCCGATTTATCACGGAACTCGTGAGGACACGCTCACCAGGGGAATTGGCCACCTGTATGGATCCTCGCTGCCCGTAGGCGGTGAAGGAACCCACTCGATTCTCACCGGCCACACGGGGCTTCCGGGCGCCACGATGTGGGACAACCTCAAAGAGCTTGTCACTGGTGACGCCGTCTATATGGACGTTGCCGGTCAAAAGATGAAGTACGAGGTAACCAACATTGATGTCGTCCTTCCGGACAAGACCTCAACGCTGGAACCCGTGGCAGGTAAGGATCAGATCACCCTCATTACGTGTACTCCGTATGGCGTCAACTCCCACCGCCTCCTCATCACGGCACAACGCGTGCCCTTGGATGAGAAAGACAACGAGGTCTTTTCACAAACCTATAGCCCGTGGCAGTGGTGGATGACGGCAGCACTGAGCATTGTCGCCGCGGTTATCCTCATCATTTTCCTGGTGTGGATGAGCGCACGAAAGAGGAGGAGAAAAGGGGACCTAGCGGATGCCTAATATTCGAGACAACGCACGGTATTTGTGTGTACTCGCGATTGTTCTTCTGGCTGGAATGATGTGCGTCGCGTTGCCCACAGCCCGGGCTGTAGGTGACGTTGCCCTTATCAACCCGAGCGCGCGCGGCTCACTGACCGTGGTCAAGTCCTCCGGTGATCCTTTCTCTCAGTACGGCACCCCACAGCGTGCGGGACGGCCTGAGCCGGTCAAGCCAATCGAAGGATTGGTCTTTAAGGCCCACAAGGTCGGCGGCATTGATCTCACCACCAATGAGGGCTGGCAGCAAGCTACTGATCTCAACATTGGTGATGTGGTTCCGACGGGTCCCGAGCACCACCGCCTTGATGATGGCATCGAAGCTACAACGGACGCATCTGGCAGTGCCTTCTTCACGGATCTTGATCTTGGCCTGTACTACGTCACCGAGCTGCCCGGCCCAGCACAAGAGCAGGGCTTCACCACAATCGCTCCTTTCCTTGTTGCTGTTCCGTCCACGAGCGATGACGGAACCTCATGGAATTACGATGTGAGTGTCAACGCCAAGGATGAGAAGCTTGTTGGTTCTAAGGCTGCGGCGAAGAAGTGCCTGGATGTTGGAGAGGATGTTCAGTTCGGCATAAGTGGAACCCTTCCTGCTCCGACACGTGAGGGCACCATCGCACGCTACGAGATCGTTGACCCGCTCGCGCCGGAACTTGAATACGCTGGTGCGGACGAGGCTTTCCTTACCGATGTTGCGGCTGGTGACGTCACTACGCAGCTTGACGACGCCGACTTCACCACCCACATAGACGGTTCCATCGTTCGCTTTTCGCTGACCGAATCAGGCTTGGCTAAGGCTACGACGATGCGACAGAGCAACCCAGAGGTTCTTGTCACCTGGCGCTTTATGGTGAAGGTTAATGCGCAGCCGAAGGATGGCAAGGTTCTTAACAAGGGCTACATCCTTCCACAGGGCTTCCCTGAGTTTGACCTAGAAACCACTCCAGGTATTCCGACCAACGAGGTAACTGTTCACGTTGGCGAGTGCGGCGAGACTCCTGGAACCACCCCGGCCCCGGGAACTGGAAAGCCGGGGATCACGCCGAATGACACTCCTACCACGGGGAAGATCCTTGAGGAAACTCCGGGAAAGACTCCCGACAACACTCCGCAAGAGACTCCGGCCGACACCCCAGACTCGACTCCGGATGAGGGAACTCCGGACAGGGGACCAGGTGAGACCGAGACCTCTACAACTACGAACCGCTTCGGCATTCCGCTGATTATCCCAGTACCGCTGGTTCTGGTTCCGGTTCCTGGCCCCGGTATCCCTGGGCACCCGGAAGAGTTCGATCCGCGTGAGCCGGTCGTCCTTGAGGGGACTCCACCGGAGGACACTGTTGTATCGGAAACTCCGCGCGACTCTCACTTGGCAATGACCGGTGCGAATGTTCTCCGTTTGACCGGTGCCGGCCTTCTCCTTCTGATTGCCGGAGGCTACCTGGCTACCCGAACCACACGTGAGGGTGAGCAGTGATGATTCGACCTCAGCTTTTCACTAACCATAAAATTTCGAAAGGTGTAACCCCGGTGCGGCGTACAGGTAACTTCCTCAAACTCGCCTCGGTTGCGGCCGTTGGTGCTTTGTCCTTTGGCGTCACTCCGTTCGCGTCCGCGCAAGAAGCCGACGTTGCGACTGGCTCTCCAGTTGAGTCTGCTTCCATGCGTGAGCTTGCCGAGGACTCTACTGTGCTTGACGTTGCTCCCGTGGATGAAGCTCAGCCGAAGACTGCGAGTGCAACGGCACAGCCCACAGCTGAGCCTCAGCAATCCGACCTAACTAAGGCGTCCCCGGCGGCCACTACGGCACCTGTGCCCCTGACGGCTGCGCCGTCTTCTTCGTCAGCCGCTCCTTCGTTCAGTGCTGCTACGTCCAGCACTGCTACGTCCTCGTCGGCCGCACCACAGAAGAACAACTCCCCGGTCCACGAGGACTCTGTAAAGGTTGCCTCGTTGGGCAGCGGAATGTTCAAAGTTACGCTCAAGACTAATGAACGAACGGCCGGCGGCGACGTAGCTGTTCCGCCAGTTACCCTGTCTCATGAGAACACCAATCGAGCAACGGTTACTGCGTACCCTGCGCTGGTAAACAATGAAAAGATCGATACGGCCTTCGCCAGCGCAGAGAAGCTGAAGAAGGATTACGATCTCCTCTCCTTCGACCTGTACGAGGTTGCGACCGCGGCTGATGGAGAAGTCAGCTTCATCTACGAAGTAGCCGGCGCTACTGTCGACGAGAAAGCAGAGCAGACAGCCTGGAAGGTAGCAGGCGAGGATCAAAAGTCCGCATTCGTTCTTGGTGACGTCCTTGATACCAAGGTCCGAACCTTGGAAGTGGGAACGCGATCTGCTGCAGGAGCTACCACGTCGACGGCTCCGAAGATATCGGAGGGCCCAGCGACGATTGCACCTAGCATCCCAGAAATCTCAAGTGCTGTGGACTTCGTCGACCGCTACCCGGGCGCTACGACAAACAACACGCACTACTACGGTCCGCTCAAGGACATTAGCGTCGACTTTGGAACGGAATACGAGCAGAACCCAGAGCGATGGGAGATCCAGAAAGATTCTTCCCACATGGATAGCGGCGATTGGCGTTGTGAGGGCTCGCGTTTCACGTATCCAATGCGTCACCGCAACTGGTCGACGGGACAGTATCCCACAAATCCGGATGATCGACCGATCCGTGGTCCCATCCCTCTGGGATATAACGACACGGGAAGGGAACGAGGTCAAGATAACGTTGTCTACCGCGAGAATGAGCAGGGATACTTCTACTCCCGTGACCACGTTCAGTATGCATGGAGCACGTCCACCTCGGGTACTGCTCCGGTGTACCGCGGTGAAGAGTTTGTGCTGGGTGGCGGCGACCCAGATGCCGTATGGTACGGCGGCACTTTCACTACGCCGCGAAACGGTGACATTGACTGGAATGAGAACTACCGCCAATCGGGTCGCCCGGGCTTCAAGCTGTACATCGATGACCAGGTGAACATCGATACCTGGGAATTCCAGCGCTTTAAGGATGGTCATTACTGGCGAGTCGCCTACTTCTCACCTAATAAGGATGTCGTCGTGGAAATCGGCTCCCGCGGCGGCAAGGGCGACTTCAATATCAATTTTTACGATTACCAGCAGATGGTAGACGCTGGTGTTCTTCGGGACAACAAGCTGGATATTCCGAAGATCGCAAGAACCGGCGGATATTCCAAATACAATGTCGGTATCCCAACGCCGAACTGGACCCGAGTGTTCCTAGGCTATGGTTCCGGCGGGCTTAATGACAAGAATGCGGATAATCTCCAGAACCTGGCTTGCGTTAACTCGTACCTTGCTGGCGAGTTCGTGCCGATTTTCGAGCTGGGGCCGCAAACACCTCCCACTGAGCCAACGCCGTCTACAGACCCCGGCAAACTAACGGTTGAAAAGTCTGTCACAACAGTTGATGGTGAAAAGACCTGGCATGAGGACAATGAGACCGGCAAGAAATACATTGACTACACGATCGACGTTAAGGCTCCGGAGGAGAAGGGCAAGTACTTCTACAAGGTAGAGGACACTCCCGATTTCGGTGCTGGATTAAAGGTCAGCGACCTGAAAATCCTGGATGTGACCGGTAAGTCCGTGTCAGAGTTCGCAGTGAAGAAGTCCGCGACCACTGAGGGTGATCCGAAGTTCACCATTAGACAGAAGGATGCACGGACAAACGAGCACTCGGACTACCTCGAGATTGGGGAGAACCAAACTCACTCGATTGAGATACGCGCTTACTTCGACGCGCCGAAGGATAAGGCGATTACGGATCAGCAGTGTTCTGCTGGCCACGGTCTGTACAACGAGGCGTTATTGAACGTGTATGGCAGCGACGAAAAGCCTTCTGATGACGCATGTGCAACGTACAACCAGAAAGGCAAGGATCCCGAGCCAGAGGACAACGTTACGATCACAAAGGAAGTAGTCGAGGCTTCGACGAAGCAGGCATGGGCCAAGGACAACTCTGGCAAGTACTACATTGACTACACCTTGAAGGTCGAAACCGCGCCAGGTGCTAAGTCCCTCTACAAGATTCGTGAGACCCCGGACTTCGGTCCTAACATCAAGGTCACTGACCTTCAGATTCGGGAGGTTAAGGGCAAGCGCAAGAATGATTTCAAGATCACGCGCGCAGGAAGCACTGGTGAAGCTGTTAGCTTCGTCATTGCCCAGAAAGAAGCCCGTGAGGTGTCTTCGTTCCCGCAGTATGGCAAGAATGATTTCCTGGAAATTTGGGGTGCACCGAATCCCGCTCACATGATTACGCTTCGTGCGTACTTTGATCCCACGGCGAACAATGTGGCGACCACCGTTGGCAAGTGCGAGCCGGGGGACAGTTTGTACAACGTGGCAACGATTGCCTTGCCTGGCGGTAAGGATGGTGCTTCCGCATTCGACTGTGCCGACTTCGAAGAGGACAAGTTTGGTGGAAAGCTCGAGGTGAAGAAGACGGTCGTTCCTTTCTCAAAGGAACAGGCGTGGGGTGAGGTTGAACGCAATGGCGTGATGACCAAGTACATCGACTACACCATCGCCGTCACTGCGCCAGACAAGGAGTCTGATCACAAATACTGGTACACGGTGACCGATGAGCCGGATTTCGGTGTGGACCTCAAGGTGACAGATGTGGACCTTATTGACGTCGAGGGCAAGAAGGCAGGGGATTTCAACACCGTTGTGCGTACTTCCGGTGGGGAAGTATTGTCCGCAGTCTTCAAGAACAAAGAGACGCGTCAGAAGTCCTATGGCCCACAGATGCCGCATGAGTTCTTAGAAATCTGGCCGGGACAGACGCATACCCTCTATGTGCGTGCCTACTTCGACAAAGTGGACGAGGACAAACCCGCAACCACTGGTGACGTGTGCCAGGCCGGTGATGGCCTGTACAACATGGCAACTCTGGGTCTGCCGAATGAAACCGAAGGTCCGAGCGACGATGCCTGTGCACCGTTCGTTGATGATGAGCCTGAGGAGGAACCGGGTGTCACTGTCGGTGTGGCCAAGATGAACGAGAAGAATGAGTATCTCCCCATTGGGACCGAATATTCCTTCTCCATCTACGACAAGGACGGCACCGAGGTCAAGCTTGACCATGGTGAGGAGCACGGAGATTCCTCCACGACCTTCGAGATTAAGAAGTCGAAGGAGCAGGCACTGAAGGTGGGCGAACGTTACGCGCTCGTGGAAACCAAGGCTCCAGCTGGATTTGAGCTCCTTGCAGAGGCTGTTGCGTTCACAGTGCAGCGCGCCGAGGATGGCGAGCTCGGCCTTGAGATTGAGGATGCGCACCGTCATCCGCAGGTACAAGTCCTGACTCTCGGTGACAAACAGGATGAGAACTCGGTGTACTTCGCGGTGGCGGATATGCGCCAGGGTGACCTGCCGGCATCGGGTGACCGTGGAGTGTTCTGGACATTGGGTCTGGGGATTTCGGCACTGTTAGCAGCAGCTGGGCTCGCTCTGCGCCGCCGAACAGAAATTTGGCTGCGGCAGTCCATGTAGACGCTGGCACGGCGAAGGCCTAGCCTCCTACAAGATGAGGAGGCTAGGCCTTCGATTGTTTTGCCGTACGCGCGGCGCGCGTTTAACGGCCGAAGTTCTGCACGGCGTAGAGCTTGCCGTCAGGGCTGGTGGCCAAGCCAATGCCTACGGACTTAGCGCGCGGGTCGAGCAGGTTCTTGCGGTGACCCGGGGAGTCCATCCACAGCTGAACAAGGCGGGCATCGGAGTAGTCGGTCCACGCCTGAAGGACATTCTCGCCACCAGCCGGCAGGCCAGCGGGGTAGTGGGTCCAGTAGTTCGGGCGGTGGCGGATGCTGCCCTCGCGGTTCAGGGTGTTGGCCCAATCCTGTGCCAGGTTGGTCAGGCTCGGGTCAACGCGCAGCGGGGCGAGACCGTTAGCCTTGCGCTGTGCATTAGTTTGATTAATGAGACCCTGGACGCTGGCAGAGGCGTTCGGAGCTGACACAACTGGGCCGGCAGCGGCCGGGGTGGTCGGGGTGGTGAAGCCGAAGGAAGCCGGGTTGAAGGCGCCGAAGGAGCTACCAGCTTGAGCAGGGGCATTGACGGAGCCTGCGAAGAGTGCTGCGGCGGCGGCAACTGGGGCGACAATCTTCGTGGCGGTGCGTCCAAACTGGAGACGGAACATCGTGGTTCCTCTTTCTATTTCGGGCCTATGTGGCGGTGTGCTTCCCCGCGTGGTTCGCGGTTCCTTTCACTTAGAATTAAAGCTGCTGTCGCCCGCTTAAGGCTAGCTGACCAGCAGTTTTAAGCTTTATCCCCAGGTTTGCACCGCTTTGCATCCTGGTTCTAAGCTTCTGTTGGCTTTCGGGCTCTTTTTGCCTGAATTTGCATAGTTTGGCCCAGAAAGTAATGGGGCCGGGGGTGATTGGCGGGGGTGGGCACTTAGAATTGAATACCCGCATCCTGGGGTTTTCGTTGGTGACGGGTCAACTATTGCCAAAACCTTGGGTACTTCTATAGAAAATAATGGATTGTTCCTGGGAAAGGATTATTTGCACTTATGTGTAGGGGGTTGTGGGGTAGGGAGGGCGTCGGCAAGCACGGCGCCGAAATTGGAGCCAGATAGGGATCGACGAAGCCCCGCAGTGCGCCAAGAGAACGCAGTGCGGGGCTCAGATAGGTCAATAGGTGAGGGGTGTCTTACTTGATGTCTCCAACCACAGTGCCGTACTGCTCATCGTCGAGCTTCAGGCTCTTGGGCCACTCAGCAACCTCCGGGTTGTCCTCCTCAAAGCCCTCACGAGCCAGTCAGTGCAGGCCCTCGGTGTCACCCAAAGTGCCATTCGGATCCTCAAGATCCTTTACCGGGAACTTAGCGTTGGCCCAGAACGGACGCCACAGGGTGACAACGATGTCCTTCTCAGCGTCGGTCGCGGACTTCAGCTCAGAAAGCATCGCCGCGGGGTGGAGGAGGTGGATAGGGTGTAGCCGGCCTCCTCGAGCTAGTTCTGCAGGAGGTACGCGGTGGGCAGGCCATCGGTCCAGGACGGAATGTAGCCCATGGTGATGGTGCCCTTATCGCCGTCCTTAGCGGAGCCGGAGTCAGATGTGGAATCCGAGGAGTCAGAGGAGCAGGCCACGAGGGAAGCTCTGAGAGCGACGGCTGAGACAGTGTTCGGCGGCTGCTAGGCTCTAACGCCATGTCTTTCTTCGACGCGCCTTTGCTTCTCGACGGCGGCCTCGGCACCCACCTAGAAACCCGCGGCCACGACATTTCCGGGCCCTTATGGTCAGCGCGGATTCTCCGCGAAGTGCCAGAGGAAATTCAGGCTGCGCACGCTGATTTCTTTGCTGCCGGTGCTCAGGTGGCCACGACTGCGTCCTATCAGGTGACGTTTGATGCTCTTGGTGAGGAAGCTGAAAGCCTCTTGCGCCGCAGTGTCTCCCTAGCTCGCGCTGCCGCTGGTAAGCACCTCGTGGCAGCATCGATCGGACCGTATGGTGCTGGCCCCAGGGAGGGCACCGACTATGACGGTGCCTATGGCCTCAGCCGCTCTGAACTGCATCGGTGGCATGCCCGCCGCGTGGGGGTGATCGCGGATACGGATGCTGACTTTCTCTTGGCAGAAACCATCCCCAACGTCGATGAGGCTGCGGCTCTGCTTGAACTTCTTTCGGATCAACCAAAACCATTCGCGCTGAGTATTACCGGCGCTATTGCTGAGTCGCCGGCGAAGCTTGAGCAAGTGCTGGAGCTGGTCGGCACCTTCCCCCGACTGGGCGCTCTGGGTGTGAACTGCGTGAGTGCCCCAGAAGCTCTCCGCGTTGTGGAGACTTTGCGTAAGGGAACCGACAAACCCCTGCTGGCCTATCCCAATAGCGGGGAGATCTGGGATCACGGTGTGCGTGAGTGGCGCCGTGCCGCCTGTGATGTGCCCGGACTTATCGACACTGCTTCAGCTCTCCGCGAAGCAGGCGTCACCCTTCTGGGTGGCTGCTGCAGAGTGGGGCCGGACCTTCTTTGCCAGCTAGCGTACGATTTTAAGAAACCGCCTAAGGAGGAATGATGCATACGCGTGCCGTGATCATGGGGGTGTCCAGTTGTGGAAAGTCAACCGTAGGAGCCTTGCTCGCGGAACGGACGGGGCTTCCTTTTCGTGACGGTGACGATATGCATCCAGCCGCTCACGTTTAACGGTAGCTGGAAAGGTACCACGTTGGCAGGGCAACGATCGGGCCGATGAGAAGATGTATTCCACTTTCACGACCGATATCAACCTTTTGGTTGAGGGTGTGGAATTTCCCTTGCTATACAGTGAGTTTCATGAAGAAATCGTCCATTGTCGCCTGCGCCGCTGCGCTGGCCCTGTCCGTATCCGCACCTGCCGCACACGCCGAACTTACCCAAACTGAGCGCGATCAATTCCGCACCGATCCGGTGGGAGCCATCGCGTGGCAGTCCATTAAGGGATCTTCTGAAGGTCTTCGCGCCGACGGTGGATCGTTCACCGCAGCATCCTTCTTCTCCATGACGACGCCGGGGCAGAACATCGGCATGCCAGCGCTGCAGAACTGCGCGGAGCGCGTGGGCTCCTCCTCGCCGGCCGGCGGTGTGCGCTTCGTTGCTGCCGCTGTGTGCGCCACCTTCGACTCGAATTCCCGCAGTGAGGTGCAGCGCGCGAGCCTTCCTTCAATGCCGGTGCGTTAAGTTCGCGGTGAGTCAGCTACACACGTAGCCGACCTGGCTACTCCACCCCGAGGGCTGGGCCCACCGTGGCCCAGCTGATGGCTAACTCGCGGCGAAACAGTGCCCACGTGTGCCGCCCTGCGGGGAGTTCATAATAGTCAAGGTCAACGCCAGCTTTGGTTGCTGTCTTGGCGTAAAAAGAACTGCACCAATAATCCAATCGTTCATTGAGGCCCAGCGCTGGTAGGGGCGAGTCCTCCATGTCGACGTCGAAGTCTGCTGGACCACCGCGTGAGACAATGACAAATGTTTTCCGTCCCCGCTGTTGATCGAGGTTGAGAATCGGCGAATGCTGTGCCCACGCTGGATCCCACGGCGGGCCAAAGGAGCGGGCCGGGTCAGTGCCGTAGAACGCTGCACTTGCCCATGCGAATGCCTGCGCGAGGACACCGGTGGTCGAGGGGCAGCCTGAGATGGAGCCAGCCACCTTAAAACGCGGATCAAAGGTGGCGAGTTCTAGGGCTGGGCCGCCAGAGTTGCTCACGCCCGCGATGCCGTCGCGGCCATTGCCGTGAAATTCGGCGTCGATAAGCTGCGGGAGCTCCTTGGTCAGGTAGGTAGCCCACTTGTATTTTCCGTGTGTGTCGTGAGGCTGTGCCCAATCGGACATCATCGAACCATAGGCACCGCGCGGTGACACGACATTCACGTGCTTGTCCCGGAAGAACTCGGAGGCTCCGCCGCCGTCCCACCACAGTGCATCATCGCCGCCGCCTGCACCGCCCAGCAGATAATAGGTCGGGCGGGGCTGGGTATTCTCTATTCCTCCCGGTGGAAGGATAATGTCATTGGTAATGATGCGATCCATCGCTGGTGAATAGACCTTGAGCTTCCACACATTGTCCTGAATGTGTTTCAACTCGCGCAGTTGTGCCGGGGGTGCGTCCGCCGGTGGGTGTGTGGCCTCCGGTTTCACAACCGGGGCTCCGAGTTGTTGAAGCACGTGTCCCCAGGCAGCAAGGATGTTGTCGCTGAAGAGCAAGGGCGCCAGCGGGCCTGTAGCGATGGGATCGAGAACAGTAGCGTACTGATCAAAGTTGGCGACATCGCTGCTCAGCGTATCTACTGCTTGTGCGTGTGCAGGCTGGGCGTGGGCAGTAGAGAAGACTAGCCCCACTGAAAGAAGGCTGGCGAGTGCGGTACGAGAAAAATTCACTATCTTACAATATCCAACGCACGTGACACTCTAAGCGCTCGGCCTATGCGTCGGCGTCTCTTGGTGCACGGCGATCTTCCAGCGTTCGCGAAAGGGCAGCCCAGGGCATAGCGAAATCCCCGATCGCCTTGGGCGGTCGGGGATTTGCCTACTCTCTCACTGCCGGGCTACGTGCCGGCGGGCGCTGCACAAGAAAGGGGAGAGGGTGTTCTTAGAACAGGCCCTCAGCTGCCTTGCCAAAGTCGTTGACGGTGGCCTTGCGGGAGTCAACGTTCTGGTCGTTAGCGGTGGAGGTGTCGCCCTTCAGACGGGAAATCTGGGTGACCTCGATGTAGTTCTTGATGCGGCCTTCCTTGGTGTTGCCATCGCCGAAGTCCAGGTTGGCAACGCGAGCGGAGTCGCCAGCGTTAATCGGGTTAGCCAGGGTGACCTCGAAGGAGCGGGTGGAGGTAGCCTCGTTGAAGCCCAGGTCACGGATGTGTGCACCGTTGGAGGAACGCGGGGTGATGAGGCGGTCAACGCCCTTCGGGCCCTCAGCGGTCTTCACGTCAACGCGGTACTGAACGGCCGGGAAGTCACCGTAGTAACGGTCGGTACCGACGTTCTCCAGGCGGAGAGCAACGGTGCCAGCGAAACCAGCGTGCTTCGCGCCGGAAGTGGTCAGGACCGGCTTGAGGTCCAGCTTCTGCTTAGCCTCGTCGGTCTTGCCGTTGTCAACGTCTTCCTGGATCTTCTTGTCGGCAGCCTCTTCCTTCTTGCCCTCTGCCTCGGAGACAACCTTCTCCTCCGGAGCAACCTCGTTCTCCTTCAGAACCTCAGCGTCAGCCTCCGGAGACTTGGACTCCTCAACAACCTTCGGGTCGTTGACATCGGTGGTGTTCTGAGCGTCCTTGTTCGGAGCGTAGGAATCAGCGATGTCGTCGTACAGCTTGACGCGAACCTCGTTCTTCATCGGCTGCATTGCAGACCAGAAGGTCGGGGTGGACCAGGTGCCGTTCGGCTTGCAGTACTGCTGGGTACCGGTCATGTTGAGGACGCGGAAGCCGTAGGTAGCCTCACCGGTGTGGTTCGGCGGAACGTCGTACGGGCCGATGGACTGGCCAGCCTCCCAGGAGAGGGAGTAGGACGCGGAAGCGCCAATCTTGGTGGCAATCTGATGGGAAACGCCGAAGGAGCCTTCAGCGCCCTTGCCGGAGCCCTTGCCGCCCAGGTTCATGGAGGTGGTCTCGGTGCGGTCACCGTTGACGGACAGGGAGATGGACTGGGACTTGGACAGGTTCTGCTGCAGCGGAATGTCCTTCTTGGTCTGGTTGGTGGTGGAGATGGTGCCCACCGGCATGAAGTTGTCGGTCACCTTGTACACCACGGTGCGGTGGTCCTCCCACGGGTTGCAGACCGGGCGCGGGTTGAGGACGTTGGCCTTCATGTGGTCGGAGCCGTGGGTGGTGTGAACGATGGGGAGCTTGGCGTTAACAGCCGGGGTCTCCGGGTAGGACTCGGTGTGGGTTGCTGCGGAAGCAGCCGGTGCGAGCAGGGCGGTGCCTGCAATCGCAAGGCTGGCAACGAGGCCAGCGGTACGACGACGCATAGTCATGATTGTTCTCCTGAATGAAAAAGTGTGGGGCAAATTGGCGACGCACTGTGGGCGCGCTGTGATGCGCTGTATCGCTCAGTGCGTGACGAGATGCAACAATAAGGGCCTTTTCAGGATCGTGCACCCTGAGGATTGTTAATATTTTTGTACACCAAAGTGATTTTCGATAGGGTAACACGCAGGTGAACAATTGGCTAAGAAAATTGCCTTTACCTCGTCTTTGCTAACTAGACCGTACTCTGGGGAAACGTCTTCTTGACCATTCGGACATCAACTAAAGTTTGACCTATGTCGGGGGTAAAAATAGGTCAACGAGAGGTGTCGAAACGAGGTTTGTGGAGCTGCAGGCTGCAAGCAAAATTGCACCTGTTGACGCGTCAAGCTTAAAACCTGCTGAAGTTGACGGCGTCTAGTCCTCTTCGATTTCGGGGTCCTCGGCGCGGGCCTGTTCGAAGACTTCTGCTGCCGCGCGCACGTTAATGGCGCCAATGATGATGCCCACCACGATGTCGGGCCAGGGGCTTGCCCACACGATCATGAGAAGGCCTGCTGCAATGATCAGTATGTTTGCGGCTACGTCATTACGTGCGGCCAGCCACGCGCCGCGTGTGAGTGCACTGCCATGGCGCAGTTGCAGCAGGAGCACCGCGCATACGAAGTTAATGATCATGGCCGCGACTGCTGTACCAGACAGTGCGAGGGGCTCAGGAACGGCGCCGGTGATGATCTTCCAGATCGCCATGCCAAACGACGCCAATGCTGGAATCAGAATCAACCCTGCTAGGCCATAGCTTGCTTTCCGACGCCCCGTCGCCGACCAGTGCAATGCTGCCAGAACCAGCGCGTTGATAAGAAAGTCCTCGAGGAAGTCGGCGGCATCCGCAAAAAGAGATGCCGAGCCAATGATGGAGGCGATGATGAACTCGCCAAAGAAGCCGATGAGGTTGAGCGCGGCTACCCACGCAACAATGCGCCGGGCCCGCTGGTCCAGCGAGGAGGAAGAGAGTTCTTGAGACACGTTTCTCAAGCCTACTGCGAAGGCTTTAGACGTCGGGTCGTAGGTCCCATGGATCCGCGGCTGCAGTTGAAGGGGCAGCTCGGTTAAGGCACAGGAGTGCTAGGGCTGCGTCTTTGGGGTGGGTGACGTCGAGGCCGCTCAGGGTGGTGATGTGGTGAAGGCGGTTGATAACCGTATTGCGATGGCAGCGAAGAGATTCGGAGGTGGCCTTGATGGAGCCGGTGTTGAGATAGGCGCAGAGGGTGTCGTAAACCGGCTTGTTTTCGGAACGAAGCGTACTGATGGCATCCGTTAGCTCCGTGATGGGGCTGCCCTCAAAGTTGGCGATGGCGTCACCCGCAACGGCCCAGAAGAGATCGGGTGCCTCGGACAGGTGGGGAAGGGGGGTGGTGGCGTCGAAGAGGCGTGGGGCTTGCCGGGCGGCGGCGCGGACGCCGGCCAGACCGGTCACGGTGCGGAAGCGAATGCCAGGAAGAGCAGTCAACGCGGTGCTGTCGACAGGGGTGCGTGCGGTGGATGGCCAGAAAGCTATAAACATGCCGCGTGTGGCGTGGCCGAAAGCGATGCCAGAGGTGATGGGACTGTCGAAGAGCGTGCGCAGTTCCACGGCGGAGGTGGGGTGGGACACAATGACGTCAAAAGAGGTCTGGGGATCTACGTCAAGGGCGCGGGCAAGCTCGGCAATGCCGAGTGGGTCGAGGTTGTCCGTGGTGAGAAGACGCTCCAAATGTCGAGCGTGAATCAAGCGAACGTCATGCTGTTCGCGGGCCTCCTCCATCCGGAAGGCATCGCGCACGACGAGGTTGTACAACGTCACAACGGAATGAAGGTGGGCGACGTGCTCGATGAGCTCGTGTTCATCCGTCCCCGCGGCTCGCCGCAGGTGGGTCCACAGGACGTCGAAGTCGAGCTGGATGGCGTCGACAAGCGATGCTAACTCCACACCCTGCCGTGCGCGCCGGCGGCCCAACCCTTGTGCGTGAGTGCGCAACTCTGCCTCATCGACTGCGCCGACCAGCATGTCTGTAATTCGAGCGAAAACCTCGAAGGCGGTCAGGCGTAGCTCATCCTCGCTCACGAGTGAGTTGCCATAGCGGCCGGTGGTGGTGAATGCGGTGAGGAAGTCCTCCACCATTCGGGGGATATCGCTGTGAACCTCCGCGACAATCTCGCGCCACCGTCTCTCGTGCATGTGCACAACCTTACAGTGTCGCAATTGGGGAAATGCCTCAAACCTGCGGAATGCGTCACTGTGAACGTTACTATGTGGGGGAAACCACAAGGAGGTTCCATGATAACGCTCATTGACAACGCCCATATCCTCACCCAGGACCCTTCCCGTCCTGTGGCGAGCGCCGTGGCGTTCGCTAACGGCAGCATCCTCGCGCTGGATGATGCCGCTCGCGCTCTGCCTGCGGATGAGACCTGGGACGCTGGCGGCCGTACTCTCACCCCAGGCTTCAACGATGCTCACTCTCATACCGTCTGGTTCGGGCAAACCCTGCTGGAGGTGGACCTGTCCCAGGTAGACACCCCTGCCGATGTCTACTCAGCCCTCGCCGCCGTCGAGACTAACCCGGATGGCTGGGTCATCGCCTCCGGATTTAGGCCTTCGGCGCTTGAAGCGCCTGTCACAATTGCGGAGCTTGACCGTGCCACACATGGCCAGCCCCTCCTCATCAAACACAATTCGGGCCATGCTTACACCGTCAATACTGCGGCTCTCCGCGCGGCGGGCATCGATCCCACCAACCCACCGGAGATTGAAGGCGGGGAGTTTGTCCGTGATGAGGACGGCAACTGCACAGGGCTTGTGGATGAAAACGCCATGCGCGCCATCCAGAACGTCACCCTTCCCGAATTCGGGGAAGAAATTGCGCGCGCCCTAGAACTGGCCACGCGGAACTACCTCGAACGTGGCTTGACGTCTGTCACGGATGCTGGTGTGGCGGGTGGTTGGATTGGCCATAGCCCACGCGAAATCGCGGCGTATCAAAAGGCCACGCTGCACACCCGCATGCAGATCATGGTGACCATGGATGTGCTCCACGAGATTGATGGCCATGAGTCCGATGGTCCCGGGTGGGGCCTCGATGGTGGTCTGCGTACAGGCTTCGGTGATGAATGGCTGCAGATTGGTCCCGTCAAGATGTTTAGTGACGGCTCTATCCTCGGAACCACTGCGGCGTTAACGGAGGAATACGCCTGCTGCTCGCACCACGGCTATTTCCAAGGTGATCCGGGGCAGATGCGCGAGCGCGCGCTCAACGCCGCTGCCTCTGGATGGTCACTGGCCATCCACGCTATTGGTGATGCGGCCGTGGACTTTGCGATTGAGACGCTGGAGGAGGCCGTCGATAAGCATGGCGTGCCCGCCATGCCGCACCGCATTGAACATGGCGGCATTGTGCGGCCGGACCAGATCGAGCGGCTGCGCGGTAAGCCCATCGTGGTTGTGCCGCAGCCTTTATTTATTAAGACCTTCGGTGATGCAATGGCAGACGCCCTCGGACCCGAGCGAGCCGCATGGAGTTATCCGGGCAAGCGACTTCTTGACTCCGGTCTCATCCTCCCAGGCAGCTCCGACCAACCTGTCGCGCCGGGCGTCCCGCTGGACGTCATGCAGGCAGCCATTGAAAGGCGCACGGAAACAGGGCGTGACTATGGTCCGGCCGATCGGCTTACACCGGAGGAAGCACTGTATGCCTACACGGCCGGCTCGGCAGCGGCAACGGGGTGGGCGGGCCGTAAAGGCCAAGTCATTCCGGGGCAGCTGGCGGATTTCGTGCTGCTGTCTGCAGATCCCCTGACTACTGATCTATCCACCATTTCCGTGGCTGCCACCATTGTCGGCGGCGAACTGCGCTACGGACGCTTCTAAGGAGTACTCATGCGAGAAACCACTGATGAGCAGTTTCTAGCCGATTTTCACGCAATGTCCGCCAACGGTGCCACCCCAGGTGGGGGCGTAGAGCGCCAAGCCGCAAGTGAGGGCGACAACCTCAATCGCACGTGGTTCCATGAGGTGCTTGAGTCCCTTGGCGCGCGCGTCATCTACGACGAGATTGGCAACCAGTACGGACTTTTTGAGCTTAATCCGGGTGCTGACTACGTGGGCCTGGGCTCGCACCTGGATTCTCAGCCGCTGGCCGGACGCTTCGATGGCGCGTATGGCGTGCTTGCCGCAGCGCATGCAGCGGGGCGTGTGGCACAGTCAGGAGCAGATGCGCGCTACAACCTTGCGGTTATCAACTGGTTTAACGAGGAAGGTTCGCGTTTTGCTCCGTCGATGATGGGCAGTTCGGTGTTCACGGGTACGCTCGCGCTTACCGACGCCCACTCCGTCACCGACCTAGCCGGCGTCACCGTCGCGCAAGCTCAAGAGGCTGCGGGGTGGTCGCCGCGCGGTGAAGCGCCCACGTTGGCCTCGTACGCGGAGATCCATGTGGAACAAGGCAAGCAGCTTGAAGATGCCGGCAACACGATAGGCCTGGTTACGGCTACCTGGGGTGCGAAGAAGTTCCAAGCGGTTGTGTCCGGTGAGCAGGGCCATACCGGGTCCACTCTCATGGCGGACCGAAAAGATGCGCTCTTCGGCGCTTCCCTCATCATCGCGGAGGTTGAGCGTCTCACTCACGAATTTGAGGTAGGGCAGCTGCAGGCCTCGGTGTCACAACTGACCCTGGAGCCGAACTCTCCTGTGACGATTGCTCGTGAAGTTCGGTTTAATGTGGACGTGCGCTCGCCATCCACGGAAGTGCTGGACAAAGCCCAGAAGCGATTGCAGGAGATCATCGTTGCTGCGGAAGAAGAGTCACGCACGTCTGTCGATCTGACCCCGACGCATGAGTGGGCCCTGAATCCCTACCCGGCTGCGGGCGTGGCGCTTGCCCGTGAGGTTGTGGAGGAATTGGGCTACCCACACCAGGAGATTTACACAGTGGCCGGCCACGATTCGACGAACCTCAAGGAAATCGTCCCGACGGTGATGCTTTTTATTCCGTCTGTCGATGGTATCTCTCATAATGAGAAGGAATTCACCACCGAGGCTGATTGCTTGGCTGGTCTTGACGTGTTCACGCACGTGGCCCAGCGCCTCGTTACTACTGGCTGCGGGGAGAACTAGCACACTCACTGGTGCTAATCGTCGTCACTCCAGTGCTCATAGCCAAAAGCGGAGAGCGCAATTTCGAAACCGCGCTTCATCGCCTCCAGATCCTCCTCGCTGACCTCGTAGGTGCGCAGTCGCGCCGGGCCAGTCAGCGGTACATTCAGGAGGAAGCGGCGGCCGGTTTCGGTGATGTCGCACAGACGGCGGCGAAGGTCTGCGGGGTCATCGACAATCGAAATGAGATCATCACGCACCAAGCGTTTCACCGCCTGGCCAATGGTGGCCGGCTGCCATCCTAGTTCCTTGCGTAACTGCAGGATAGGGATGGGGCCATTCCTGTCGATGAGGCGCAAAAGCGAAAGATGGGAACCGGAAATGTGGTATTCGCGGCGTACTTCTGTGTCGAAACGCGCGCGGGCCCGCTCAAGTCGGCGCCACTCGGAGATGGTCTCCGAAACTTTGTCGTTGTCTGTCACGAGATCTAGCCTAAGAGCATCGGACTGGCCACCGCAACCGGTTTTCCAATCGCAGTTTTGATAGCCTTTTGAGCTTCATTGAGGGTATTTATTTGTCTCTCCGCTGCCTCTTCAGCAGGGTGATGGCGGCATGATGGGGTGGCCTAAGGATTCTTTGACGATGTATTCGCCACTGAATTGTCAGTCAGTTACGACAAAAGAAAACCGGAGATAATCGCAGATTTTCTGCGGTGCCACGTGCGTACTTTGGTCATTCTTTCTCTCTCATTCACGGGGGTAAAAGGCGGAATTTCTACAAGGTGACAGATGAATGTGACTATCCTTAATCTCGGTCAAATCTTGGCTCCCTAGTATTCGAATCCCTATAGGAGGTACTCATGAAGATTTCTCGTTCCCTCGTTGCAGCTGCTCTGTCCGGCGCCCTCGTTCTTGGCGGCACCACCGCCGCAATCGCTCAGATCCCGGAGGCCGCTGACAGCACCGTTGTGGCGCTTCCGGCTTCCATTGTGGTTGACGGCGTCACCTACTACAAGGACACGACCGTCGATGAGGGTAAGGGCGACTACAAGTCCGCAGACGGAAAGCAGACCCTGCCTTACCTGGTAGTGAAGGGTATCGTAGACAGCCGCAACGCTTCCGAGTCTGAGGAGACCACCGAGGCGAAGGAAACCACCACCGAGAAGACCTCCGAGCCGAAGGAAACCACCTCTGCCACCAAGTCCTCTGAGGCATCCGAGAGCACTTCCGCCACCAAGTCCTCTGAGGCATCCGAAAGCACCTCCGCCACCAAGTCCTCTGAGGCATCCGAGAGCACTTCCGCCACCAAGTCCTCTGAGGCATCCGAAACCAACTCCGCCTCTCAGACCTCTGAGCCTTCTGAGTCCCAGTCTGCTGAGCCGACCCCGACTGATGAGCCGGGCGACAAGAAGAGCTCCGCTCGCGACGCTCTGTCCTCCAAGGACGGCAAGCCGACCCCGTTGGCTATCTTCGGCATCGTTGCTGGCGTTCTGGCTGCTGTTGCTGCGGCCTTCCCGGTAATCGCTAAGACCCTGAACCTGAACATCAAGCTCCCTTTCTAATGTAGGAAGCACCTAGGTTCTAGGTCTTTGTGCCCCTGCCTCGTTGTGAACTGAGGTGGGGGCTTTTATCGATCCTGGGCCCCGGAGGGAGAGAAGGGGCTCCTGAAACAAAACTTCAGCGCCCGGGCCGCACGAATACGGGGCCTCGGGCGCTGAAGCTTCTCTATCTCTCTGTGTGCGTTCTCTCCAACGCACGACACTAAGTATGCAACTTTTCTGTTGAGAATGCTCATTCGGGAGGTTATGAATAAATTGGAGTTGACTGAATTTTACCTGGGTGCGCAAGATTTTGCTGGTTATGGCCACCTGGTGTGCGTTGGTGGTTGCTGGAGAGCTTCCACGGGGCTAACAGCGGGGGTAAGGCTCACCTGATCTTGGGGTGAGGTGGTGCCTCGCGTGGAGGTATGGAACCTCCGAGTGGAAAAACGCCAACGAGCCCCCAGGGAATAGGGGACTCGTTGGCGTCTCTATCAAGTCCCTCCGTGTATCGGCTAGGGGCCGCCCTCCGGAGGGCGAGGGGTTCTCTCTCTCGCATGCGCTCTCTCAAACGCACAACAATGAGTATGGTGTCCTGCGCTGGCACCGCCATGAACTCAAGCTGGCAATCGCCTGCAAGTCTTGTCTAGTCGAACCTCGCCGGGCGCTTTTCGAGGAAGGCCATGACGCCTTCCTTGTGGCCCGCAGAGGCCATCTGGGCGTACTGCGTGGGTTCTTCCCACTGCAGCTGTTCGTCTAGCTGGCGCAGTGTGGTGCGGTTGATGGCCTCCTTGGCCTTGGCCAGGGCATCACGGGGCGCGATGTGCAGGCGTTCGGCTACCTTGAGTGCGGTCTCTAGTGCCTGGCCTTGGGGTGCGCGCTTGGCGACGATCCCCGTCTCAGCTGCTTCCTCGACCCCAAGTTTGTCCTGGAGCAGCGACAGGGCTAGGGCGCGGTGGCGGCCGAGCGATGCGAGGGCGGTAAGGCTCACGCCGCCATCAGGGATGAGGCCAATCTTGCCGAAGGGGAGGGTGAGGTAGGATTCCTCGCCACCCACGATGAGGTCGCAGGCAAACGCCAATGACGCGCCCGCGCCGGCGGCTGCGCCCTCAACAGCGGCGATGACGGGAATCTCAGCCGCGTGAATCTCGGTGATGAGCGCGTTGAGCTGGGGGAGCATTGTTGACTCGGCGGGGTTCGGGGTTTCACCTGACTGCTGGGCCGCGGCGGCGGCCTGAGCTGCTGCCACAATGTCTGCACCGGCGCAGAATGCGGTCTCGTCACCAGTGATGATGAGGGCGCGAAGGGAAGAGTCCGAGGAGGCTTCGGCAAGCGCGGCGGAGAGGGCCACGCAGTGCTCCTTCGCAATGGCGTTACGACGAGAAGAATTGTTGATCTGGGCGATGAGAACGCTGCCTTCGCGGCGCGTCAGAATGGCGTCGGTCATTATTTAGTCCTTAACAAGTTCGGTGAGGGAGGAGATGATTCGTGCTGCATCGGCGCTAATGCGGGAGACGATCTCGGAACAGGGTGCGACATCGCGAATCAGGCCTTGCGAGGTGCCACAGGTCCACACACCCGCGTCGAGGTCACCGGTCTCGTACACAGCGCGTCCACGTTTGCCGGCTACGAGATGGCGGATATCACCAAACTCGGCGCCCTGGGCTAAGCGCTTTGCCACTTCATCACTCACCGCATTCTTGGCGACGCGCGTCGAGTTGCGCAGCTCGCGCAGGATGAGCTGGGTATCGAGCTCGGAGCGCTCCACGATGGCTTGCTTGACGTTCTCATGCACTGGCGCCTCTGTAGAGGCGACAAAACGGGTTCCCATGTTGATTCCCCCTGCGCCAAGGGCGAGGGCTGCTGCCAGACCGCGGCCATCGGCGAAGCCGCCCGAGGCAATGATGGGGATGTCCAGCTGGTCCTTGGCGGCCGGAATGAGCACAAGGCCGGGGATGTCATCCTCACCAGGGTGACCTGCGCACTCGAAGCCGTCAATGCTGACGATGTCTACGCCAACTTTCTGGGCGCTGAGCGCGTGACGCACCGAGGTGCACTTGTGAATGACAGTAACACCAGCGTCCTTGAAAGCTGGCATGTGGTCCTTGGGGTTGTTGCCAGCGGTCTCTGCAATCTTCACGCCCTCTTCGATGATGACGTCGCGGTACTCCGCATAGGGCGGTGGGGTAATGGCTGGCAACATGGTGAGGTTCACGCCGAAGGGCTTGTCGGTGAGTTCTCGTGCGCGACGAATCTCAGTGCGCAGGTCCTCCGGGGTGGGCTGGGTCAGGGCGGTAATCACGCCGAGGCCGCCGGCGTTGGAGACGGCTGCGGCGAGTTCGGCTCGGCCGACCCACTGCATGCCGCCTTGGACAATGGGGTGCTCGATACCGAGCATCTCAGTAACGCGGGTGGTAATCATGATTGTTCTCCTTTAGTGGGTGAATGGCTATTCGGAATAATGGGCGCTCATGCGCTCTTTAAGTTCCTCGGGGAGGGGGATGGGGCGGCGCTGTGAGACGTCGATAAGCACCAGCGTCGCCGTAGCAAACACGCACGCCGTACCGTCCTGGATGAGCTCGTGGGAGACCTGGTAGGAGGTATTTCCGATGCGTGACACCCACACGCGAGCCTCAATGGAATCGGTATAGGTGAGCTCGGCGTCATAGACCACTTCGAGAGAACGCACCACGTGAGCGTGGGTATTCGTGGAGAAAGGCCCAGTGAGATCTGTGGCAGCGCGCACGCGGGCCTCCTCGATAAGAGTGACCATGGTGGCGTTGTTGACGTGGGCATTCGCATCCTGGTCGGACCATCTCAACGCTAGGGTTACCGGGATGGCGTTGTCGGGGGCGCGCATTGTTCCTCCTTCAGCAGACAAAGTGTTGTGTATCACTATACATACGAATTGTGGTTCGTAGCGGAAAGCTTGATGGAGGACTAGTCAGACAGTGGTCAGATGGTGTGTGGGGTTCTAGGTGGAGCAGACGCGTCAAAGAAAACAGAAAGCCCGGAGCCTGAAAAAGGCAACCGGGCAAAGAGGTGTTAGTTAGCGATGAAGTACATCTGTTTGTTGATGAACTCTTCAATTCCCAA